>NZ_JBIMKE010000004.1:0-361267 GCF_043673425.1 Streptomyces sp. M41
AGCGTTCGTCCTGAGCCAGGATCAAACTCTCCGTGAATGTTTACCCGTGATCGGGTGCAACACCACGAGAGCGGAACGGTCGAGCGGAATAGGCCCGACCGTTCACAGCGTCCTCGCTGTGTTTGTTTCAAAGGAACCTCGCCCCAGCAGATGCTGGAGACGGGGTATCAACATATCTGGCGTTGACTTTTGGCACGCTGTTGAGTTCTCAAGGAACGGGCGCTTCCTTTGTACTCACCCTCTCGGGCTTTCCTCCGGGCGCTTCCCTTCGGTGTTTCAAACTCTATCAGTGTTTTTCCGGCCCTCTGACCACCGTTCTGCGGGCATGCAGAAAGTGACCCAAAGATTAGGATCTGACTAGTTTGACGCTGCCCGGCGGGGACGCGCGTTCGCGTCACTCAGCCCCAAGCAGGAGTACGACTGTACACGCGGTCGCGGTGCCGGTGCAAATCGATTTGGGGTATGGTCTAGACCACTCCGGTTCGCTCACACGGAATCGGCACTTCAAGTGACATACCCTGCTGAACAGTGTGCCGTCCGGCACCGGCAGCGACGGCCATATTGATCTCCACTCCTGGGAGGCTTCCCATGACCACCGTGACGTCCCCGCTGGCAGGACGCGCCGTCGGACTGGCATCCGTGCCGGATCCTGTCTTCTCCGGGGCCATGGTCGGCCCGGGCACCGCGATCGACCCCGTGCGCGAACCCTCTGAGGCCGTGTCGCCCGTGGACGGGGTCATCGTCTCTCTCCATCCGCACGCCTTCGTGGTCGTCGACGACCAGGGACACGGCGTGCTCACTCATCTCGGTATCGACACCGTTCAGCTCAACGGCGCAGGCTTCGAGCTGCTCGTGAACAAGGGCGACACCGTGACCCGCGGCCAGGGAATCGTGCGCTGGGACCCGGCGGCCGTCGAGGCGGCCGGTAAGTCGCCGATGTGCCCGATCGTGGCGCTCGAGGCCACGGCTGAGGCCCTCTCCGAACTGCGTGACAACGGCGATGTGAAGGCCGGGGACAGTCTCTTTCTCTGGAAGTGACGAGGGCGCCGTCGCCAGACGGCAAGTAGGGACGACAACCACCGCGGCGGCGGGGCCCGCCGCACTATCGGAGACGGGTGAGATGGAGACAACGCTGCAAGGCGTCGGCGTGAGCCACGGTGTGGCGATCGGCGAGGTTCGGCACATGGGAACGGCGGTCCTGGAGCCGCCGGCCAAGCAGATTCCGGCCGAGGACGCGGAACGTGAACAGGGGCGCGCTCGCAAGGCCGTGGAGGCTGTGGCGGCCGATCTGATGGCGCGCGGCAATCTGGCGGGGGGCGAAGCTCAGGCAGTGCTCGAGGCGCAGGCCCTGATGGCCCAGGACCCTGAGCTGATTTCGGATGTGGACCGGCGTATCGCCGTGGGAAGCACGGCCGAGCGGGCTGTGTACGACGCCTTCGCCGCCTACCGTGAGCTGCTGGCCGGTGCCGGCGAGTACCTGGCCGGTCGGGTGGCCGACCTCGACGACGTGCGGAATCGTATAGTCGCCCGTTTGCTCGGGGTCCCGATGCCGGGTGTCCCGGACAGCGACGAGCCCTATGTCCTTGTCGCCCGTGATCTTGCTCCGGCCGATACGGCGCTGCTGGACCCGACTCTGGTCCTCGGCTTCGTCACCGAGGAAGGCGGGCCCACCAGCCACAGCGCGATCCTGGCGAGGGCCCTCGGGGTGCCGGCCGTGGTCGCGCTTCCTGGTGCCGGTGAACTTTCAGAGGGCACTGTCATCGCTGTCGACGGCAGCACGGGGGACATCTTCGTGAACCCGAGCGAGGCGAAGAAGGCGGAGCTCGAAGCCTCCGCCGCCGCGCGCAAGGCCGCGCTCGCGGCGTCCACCGGTCCGGGTGCGACCGCTGACGGCCACAGGGTGCCGCTGCTGGCCAATGTGGGCGGTCCCTCCGACGTCCCGGCTGCTGTCGAGGCGGGCGCCGAGGGTGTCGGCCTGTTCCGTACCGAGTTCCTCTTCCTGGACGACAGCATGAAGGCTCCATCGGAGGAGAAGCAGGTCGAGGCCTATCGGCAGGTTCTCGAGGCCTTCCCCGAGGGCCGTGTCGTGGTCCGTGTGCTCGACGCGGGCGCGGACAAACCGCTGGACTTCCTGACGCCGGCCGATGAGCCGAACCCGGCGCTGGGTGTGCGCGGTCTGCGGACGCTGCTCGACCACCCTGAGGTTCTGCGGACCCAGCTGACCGCACTCGCGAAGGCAGCCGAGGGATTGCCCGTCTATCTCGAGGTCATGGCCCCGATGGTGGCGGACCGTGCCGACGCCAGGGCGTTCGCTGACGCTTGCCGCGCGGCTGGGTTGCGGGCGAAGTTCGGGGCGATGGTGGAGATCCCGTCGGCCGCGCTGCGGGCGCGGTCGATCCTCCAGGAGGTCGAGTTCCTGTCGCTGGGGACCAACGACCTGGCGCAGTACACCTTCGCCGCGGACCGTCAGGTGGGGGCCGTCTCCCGGCTCCAGGATCCGTGGCAGCCCGCGCTGCTCGATCTGGTTGCGCTCTCCGCCGAGGCGGCGAAGGCCGAGGGCAAGAGCTGCGGCGTCTGTGGTGAGGCGGCGGCCGATCCGCTGCTGGCGTGTGTGCTGACCGGTCTGGGTGTCACCTCCTTGTCCATGGGCGCGGCGTCCATTCCTTATGTCCGGGCCACGCTGGCGAAGTACACGCTGGCCCAGTGTGAGCGTGCCGCTGCGGCGGCGCGGGCGGCGGACAGCGCCGAGGATGCGCGGCACGCCGCCCAGGCGGTGCTGTCCGGCGAGTAACCGCGCGGGACGGCAATCAGGCCCGGTCATGTGGGGCGCTCCACCTGTGGGTGGGGCGCCCCACGAGCTTTCAGTGGCGATGTCCCGGCGTTGCTTCGTCATCGCCCAGGTCCGGCGGTACGCAGTAGTCCACGCCGGATTCCGGGGAGATGAGGTCCCCGGATTCGATGTCGGTGCAGTACGCGTCGAACACTTCGCCTGCGGTGAGGGGTTCCAGGCGGTCGCCTCGCAGACGCCATCCGTAGATGCGGTCGGTTGTGGCGGGGGCGCTTGTTCGCATGACGAGGCCGCCGGGGCTCCGGGTGGCGAGGCCGAGGGCCAGGACGGTGGTGAACTCGAGAGCTTCGGCCTCATCCAGATGTGTGGCGCCCTGCTCGTCTTCGTCGGCGTGCAGCACGGAGACAAGTGGTTCCGGTGTTCCGGTGACGCTGCAGACGAGGTGTCGGTTTCCTGGGTGGGCCGTGTCCAGGATGCGGACGACGAGGTTCGAGGCGCGGGCGAAGGCGGCGCGGCCAATGTCCTCGCCGCAGGTGGGACAGGGGCCGAGTCGTGCGAGGAGTGTGGAGGCGTACTCCCAGGTGGCCTGACGGACGGCTTCGTCGACAAGGGCCGGGACGAGGTCGGCGAGTGGCCGGCCGTCGTAGGGGACAGTGGGTCCGCTGGCCGCGAGTTCGGCGGTGAAGCGTGTGCGGCTGGCCGGGATGTCGGGGTCGAGGCCGGTTGCGGCGCAGAAGTCGGCGTACTCCTGCGGGTCGAAGAGCGCGATCGTCGTATGGCTGCCCTGGGAGGCTCGTGCGCTGAGGAGGGCTTCCACCTGCTCCAGGTAGATCTTGTGGTCGTCGAAGGTGAAGCTGCGGTAGCGCCGCATGGTGCGGAAGTCGTGCTCGTCGGTCAGCAGGCCGATGGTGCCGGCGATTTCGCGGCGCAGGACGCGTCGCATCGTCTGGTGGTCGGTGTGCGTCATGGTTTCCCCCTGTGCTGTGCAGTCGATCAATGCTCACTCACAGTAATCGGGGGCACTGACAATGGGGGGCGGCCGGCCTTGCCGCTGCCGGGCTTCGGAGGGCAAGGCCGACATATCTCGGTCAGGCGCGTTTGCGGGCGAGTTCCTCGTAGAAGTGCAGGAGGTCGAGGTTGTCGATGGAGCCCGGGTTGACCGCTTTCTCGAGGGGTGTGCCTTGGAGGAGTCGTTTCACCGGGACCTCGATGCGCTTGCCGGTGAGGGTGTGGGGGACGCCGGGGACCTCGATGAACTCGTCGGGGATGTGGCGGGGCGAGAGTTGTTCGCGGATGGTCTGTTTGATGCGGTTCAGGAGGGCTTCGTCGAGCACGGCTCCGGGGACCAGGTGCACGAACAGGGGCATCCAGTAGCCGCCGTCGGGCTGTTCGATGCCGATGACGAGGGATTCCCTGATCTCGGGAAGGCGCTCCACGGCTTCGTAGATGTCGGCCGATCCCATGCGCACGCCTTGGCGGTTGAGCGTCGAGTCGGAGCGGCCGTGGATGACGACGGAGCCACGTGAGGTGACGGTGATCCAGTCGCCGTGGCGCCACACCCCGGGGTAGGTGTCGAAGTAGCTGTCGCGGTAGCGGCTGCCGTCGGGGTCGTTCCAGAAGTGGATCGGCATGGACGGCATGGGGTTCGTGACCACGAGTTCGCCCACCTCGTCGGTGAGCGGTTTGCCGCTGGGGTCCCAGGACTGGAGGTCGGTGCCCAGGCCGGGTGCCTGGAGCTCCCCGACGTATACGGGGAGCGTGGGTACGGCTCCGGCGAAGCAGGAGCACACGTCCGTGCCGCCGCTGACGGAGGCGATCCACAGGTCGTCGCGGACCTCGTCGTGCAGCCAGCGGAATCCGTCAGGTGGCAGGGGTGATCCGGTGGTGGCGACGCACCGCACCTCGGTGAGGTCGAAGTCCTGGGCGGGGCGTACGCCGGCCTTGCGGCAGGCCATCACGTACGCGGCCGAGGTGCCGTAGAGGGTGGCTTTGGTGCGTTCGGCGATGCGCCACTGGGCACCGGTGTCGGGATAGCCGGGGCTGCCGTCGTAGAGGACGATCGTGGTGCCGGTGAGGAGGCCGGAGACGAGGAAGTTCCACATCATCCAGCCCGTCGAGGTGTACCAGAAGAAGCGGTCCTCGGGGCCCAGGTCGCAGTGCAGCCCGAGTTGCTTGAGGTGCTCGACGAGGATGCCGCCCTGGGACTGGACGATGGCTTTGGGGAGGCCTGTGGTGCCGGAGGAGTAGAGCACCCAGAGGGGGTGGTCGAAGGGGACTTGCTCGAAGACGGGTTCCTGGTCGGCTGCGGTGAGGGCCGACCAGTCCAGGGCGCCTTCAGGAGCCTGGGTGCCGAGCAGCGGGATGTGGACGACGGCTCGCAGGGTGGGCAGTTCGCCGCGCAGTTCGGCCACGGTGTCGCGGCGGTCGTGTTCCTTGCCGCCGTAGCGGTAGCCGTCGACGGTGAACAGGACCACCGGTTCGACCTGCTGGAAGCGGTCGAGGACGCTGCGGGCGCCGAAGTCGGGGGCGCACGAGGTCCAGACGCCGCCGACGGCGGCCGTGGCGAGGAGGGCGACGACGGCCTGCGGGATGTTGGGGAGGTAGCCGCTGACGCGGTCCCCCGGGCGGACGCCGAGGGCGCGCAGTTCGGCGGCCAGGGAGCCGACCTGGCGGCGCAGTTCGGCCCAGGTCACGGGGTGGGGGTCATGGGTTTCGTCGACGTGGAGGAGGGCGGGTTCGTCGGCGCGGGTCGCGGCGGCGCGCAGGGCGTGCTCGGCGTAGTTCAGGGTCGCGCCGGGGAACCACTGGGCGCCGGGCATGGTGCGTTCGCCCAGCACGCGCGCGTAGGGGGTGGAGAAGCGTACGTCGAACCATTCGGTGACGGCTTTCCAGAAGGTGTCCAGTTCGTCGACCGACCAGCGGTGCAGGGCCGCGTAACCGCCCTGCGAGGGGGCACCGTGGTGTTCGGCGGCCCAGGCCTGGAACTTGGTGACTTGAGCCTGTGCGATGCGCTGCGGATCTGGCTGCCACAGCGGCTGGGGGTTCAAGATCGACATGGGGCGGCTCCCGGACTGTGCGCGTCGTGTGCGTCCTCCGCGCACGGCGGGGTGTGCGCGTGACGCGGATGACACGGACGATGCCATGTGATCGACTTCTGCACCAGGGCGCGCCCCACATAGTCCATGTCGTGAAGATGTGGTCCAGGCACGGGTGAACGGCAGTTGAACGGCACCCGCGCGTGGGGCGGGCGGTGGCAGGCTGAGCACCATGGACGGTCGTGACCTGGTGCGTTTGATAAAGGTGGTCGGTTCGGTGGGAACGGCCCAAGGGTTGCGTACCGTACGCGCGGCGTTGCGCAGAAGGCGCGCGGACGCCGAGGGGCTGCCGCCCCGGGGTGCCGAGCGCGCTCGGGTGCCCGGGCCCGTACAGGACGTGCAGCCGGGGCCGGGCGGCGGTGTCATCCGGTTCAGCCGGTCCGAGCTGAGCATCTGCGTGACCGTTCACGGTGCCGTCTTCTGGGGGTGGGACGGGGCGGCCCCCGAGCCGTCGTACGCGCTCGCGGGCCGCTGCCCGGAGCCCGATCCCCGGGCGGTGCTGGAGCCTGACAAGGATGGCGGCTGGCGGGTCGTGGCCGAACGGGTGACGGTGGTGATCTCGCGGCACGGTGCCGTGGAGGTTCAGACGCCCGGTGGCGTGACGCTGCGCCGAGACCTGCCGCCGCGCTGGTGGGAGCCCGTCGCCGGTGGACCCGCGCGGTGGATGCAGCGGTCGGAGGTGGCCGCGGACGCCCGGTTCTTCGGGCTCGGGGGGCGGGCTTCGGGGCCCCGGCTCAGGGACGGAACGTACCGGTTGTGGAACACCGATCCCGGCCGTGCGTTCGGCCCCGGTGTCGATCCGCTGTACATCACCATGCCGGTGCAGCTGGTGGTGGCCGACGCCGCCACGCACCTGGTGTTCCACGACAGCGCGTGGGACGGCACGGTGACGCTGCGGGAGGGCGAGGAGGGCGCCGGTTCCGGACATGACCGCGCGGGGACCAGCGAGCTGCGCATGGACGGCGGGCCGCTGCGTTGCTGGGTCGTGGTGGGCACCCCCGCGCGCGTGCTGCTCGTCTGGGCCTCTCTCACCGGTGCCGCCGCGCTGCCGCCCGCGTGGGCGCTGGGTCACCATCATGCGCGGTGGGGCTTCGGCAGCGAGCAGGAGGTGCGGCGGATCGTTTCGGGTTACCTGGAGCGCGATCTGCCGCTGGACGCGGTGCATCTGGACATCGACCACTACGACGAGCACCAGGTGTTCACGGTCGATCATGAGAGGTTTCCCAAGCTGCCGCAGCTCGCCGAGGACTTGCGGCGAGACGGGATCCGTCTGGTGTCGATCGTCGACCCGGCGGTCGGGGCTGCGCCGGGCAATGCCGTGTACGACAGCGGGGTGGCTGAGGACGCGTTCGTCAGGGATGCCTCCGGACGGCTTGTTAGGGGAGTGGCCTGGACCGGCGAGTCGGTCTACCCGGATTTCACGCACGCGCGCGTGCGTGACTGGTGGGGTGGCCATTACGAGGAGCGTCTGGCACAGGGGTTCTCGGGCTTCTGGCATGACATGAACGAGCCGACCGCGTTCGCCGCCTTCGGGGAGTCGACGCTGCCGCGTTCGGCGAGGCACTCCTTGGAGGGGCGTGGCGGGGACCACCGGGAGGCGCACAACGTCTACGGCCTGTGCATGGCCAGGGCGGCCTACGAGGGGGTGCGCCAGCTGCTGCCCGAGGAGCGGCCGTTCGTCTTCTCCCGCTCCGGATGGGCCGGCATGCAGCGCTACGGGGGGACGTGGTCCGGTGACGTGGCGACGGGCTGGCCCGGACTGCGGGCGTCCCTGTCACTGGTCATGGGCCTCGGGCTGTGCGGCGTTCCCTATTCGGGTCCGGACGTGGGCGGATTCGACGGGAGTCCTTCGCCGGAACTGTTTCTGCGCTGGTTCCAGCTGGCCGCGTATCTGCCGCTGTTCCGAACGCACGCAAGTCTGCCTGCGGGGCGCAGGGAGCCATGGGAGTTCGGCCCGGTGGTGCTGGAGCACGCGCGCGTGGCGCTTCTCGAGCGTCGGCGGCTGCTGCCGTATCTCGTGACGCTGGCGCATCTGGCCCGGCGTACGGGGGCGCCGTATGTGCGTCCGACCTGGTGGTCGGCGCCCGAGGACCGGGCGCTGCGCGACTGTGAGGATGCGTTTTTGCTGGGCGACTGTCTGCTGGTGGCGCCGGTGCTGGATCCGGGTGCCGACCGCCGTGCGGTGCAGCTGCCGCGAGGGCGCTGGTACGACACGGCTACGGAACGCGCATACGAAGGGCCGGGGCGGGTTCTCCTGGACGCGCCGTTGTCCCGGATTCCCGTGCTCGCGCGCGCGGGCGCCGTCTTGCCGGTCCGCGGGGACGACGGCGGGCTTGAACTGGAGGTATGGGCGCCCGCCCCGGGGCGCACCGGGGGCGGGCTGGTCGTGCCGGATGCGGGTGACGGCTGGGACGAACCGGAGATCGAGCGCTACGTCACCCGCCGACGGGGCCGGCAGGTGGTCGTCGAGCGGGAACTCGACGACGCGGTGACGGCATCGCCGTATCCCGTGCGTGTACGAGGGCTCGGCGAGCGTCGTTCTCAGACGTAGCGGCCTTCGAAGAAGGCGCGTACGGCGAGCGTGTGCAGCGGGAAGGCGAGTTCCTCCGCCTTGCGCAAGAGGTGCCAGCCTTCGGTCTCGTTCGTGGCTGCCGATGCCGGCAGCTGGCCGGCGGGCTGTTCCGGGAGCAGGCCGAACAGCAGCAGGTGCCCGTCGGGGGAGCTCATCGCGTCGGCGAGACGTACGTCGCGGCCGGCCGCGTCGATGCCGGTCTCTTCCTTGAGCTCGCGGACGACGGCCTGCCGCCAGTCCTCGCGGTGGTCGACGTAGCCGCCGGGGAGGGCGATACCTCCGCGCGCGGGGGCGACGGTGCGGGTGACGACGACCAGGGCGGTGCCCTTCGTGTCGTACACGGGCTGGAGCGCGACGGCTACCGGGAGCGGGTTGCGGTAGGCCACGGTGTTGCAGGCGGGGCAGGTGCGGGGCCAGCCGGAGACGCCCTCTCCGTAGGGCGCGCCGCAGCTCGAACAGTGGGAGTTCGCCGCGGAGTTGGGGGCGGAGGCTTGAGTTTCGGACACGCCGCGGACTGTATCCGATCGGTGGAGGGGCGTCTTCCGGGGGCCGGACATCAGTACCTCGTGAACACGTACGACCGCATCGAGGGGCGCCGCAGCGGCTGTCCGCCTACGCTGTGTGACCGACCAGGAAGCCTGCGTGAACGTCTCATGAACTGGGCTCGGGCGGGATTCGGCGCCGACATCATGCTCCCGTGAGCTCCTGGACGGATACTCTCCGCTTCGCCTTCCAACCGGTGGTCAATCTGACGACCGGCGGCGTCACGGGGCTGGAGATACTCGCCCGGCCGGAGACCGGCGACGTGCTGGCCGAGGCCCGCCGCGATCCCGAACTCGACGGCCGACTCGCGGTGTCGGCGTTCCGTTCCGCGGCTCGGAGAGAGACGTTGCTGCCTCTCTACGTCAATGTCTTCGCGGGGACCCTCGCCGACCTCGGCGGCCTCACGCCGTTGCGCGATGCCGTGCGCGCGGCGGGGCGGCTGCCGTGGGAGGTGACGATCGACATCTGCCCGCCGTACACGCATGTACCGCAGCAGGCCCTGCTGGAGGCTATCGGCTCCCTGCGGGGGCAGGGATTCCGGATCTGCGCGGACGGTGTCGGTGACGGGGATCTGCCGCTGCGGTTGCTCACCGACATGGCGCCGGGCCTGGTCAAACTCGACGCCTCGCTGCTGGCACGGCCTGCGGCGGTACGGGCCATGCGGACGCTGTGCGAGCAGTTGGAGGCGCTGCTGTGCGTCGAAGGGGTGGAGACGGAGCTTCAGTGCGCGTCCGCGCGGTCGGCCGGTGCGCAGCTCGCGCAAGGAGAGCTGTTCGCTCCCCCGGCCCGGCTGCCCGCGGCGGAGGTGTACGTTCCGTCCCGCTCGCCCGGGCCGCCGACGATGCCACGATCAGGCCCGTCGGTGCGGGACTTCGTGCGGCCGGCCGCGCTGCTGCCCGCCACCGCCTCCGCGGGCCAGGTGCGTGCGCTGCTGACGGGATCGCCGGATGTGTCAGGGGTGCTGCTGGTGGACGCGCACGGCGTTCCGGTGCGGTCGGTCCATCGTTCCCGCTTCCTGCTGTCGATGTCGGGCCGCTACGGCCACGCCCTGTACGCCGACCGGCCCGCGGCCAAGCTCGGCGATCCGCCGCGCACGGTGGGTGTCGACGCCACCGCGTGGGAGGTGCTGGACGTCGTCGCGGTCGGCGGGCGGGACCGCACCTCGGACGACGTGGCTGTCGTCGACCGGTACGGCCGGTGTGTGGGCGCCGTACGGCTCGCAGATCTCGTGCGGGCGCTCGCCGAGACCCGGGTCGAGGAGGCCGCAGGGCTCAATCCGCTGACCCGGCTGCCGGGTTCCGACGCGATCACCGGTGAGGTGGACCGGCGGATCGCGGACGGGCGGACCTTCGCGCTGAGCTGGCTGGATGTGGACCACTTCAAGCAGGTCAACGACGGGGCCGGGTTCGCGGCCGGCGATGAGCTGATCCGGTCGGTGGGACGGGCGCTGCAACATGCGGCAACGGACGGCACGCGCGTGGGGCACATCGGAGGCGACGACTTCCTGGTACTCGCCGATCCGGAGGGGCTCGGTCCGCTGGCCGCAGCCGTGCTGGACGCGCCCTGGTCGGCGGGTGGGCATGCGGTCACGCTGTCCCTGGCCACGGTGCTGTGCGAGCCCGGGAGCGTCACCGATCACCGTCAGGCGGCCTCGTGTCTGGCGCCCCTGAAGAAGGCCGCGAAGTCGCTGGACGGGGCGAGCTGGGTGCTGGGCCGTGCGGGGCTGCCCGGGCACGAGATCCTCCGCGGTTCCGAGGCGGCGCCGGGCCCGGCCGAATGCGCGGTGGCGGAGCCGGGAAGGGGGTGAGACGCTGTTCCCACCAAGGTCGCCGGGGACCGAAAGGTGCCCGCGCGACCGAAGAACAGCCTCCATGCCTTCGCCCCTGCCGGGTCCGACAGACACTGGCCTACCGTACCGGCCCCAGCAGGGACTCATGTCCGTCCCACCCCGAACGGGCCTTCCGAAAGCCCGGTCGGCGACCACCCTGCAACCCGTCGGCGCGCCATCAACCGTTGGCGTCGGCGACCTTGACGCCCCCTGGACGCCGGTGAACACTTCCCGGTGTCGGTCGACATCGCCGTACATTCTCGGCGTATCCACGCACTGCGCCGCGCGGTTCCGCCTGGAACACCGGGAGCAAGGACCGTTCCCCGCAGGCGAGTCGACTGGGACGGCACGCTCGTCACGGACGCCGGGCGGGGCGCGGGACTTTCCCTGCCTTCGGCTGACGTAGCCGGCTGAAGTAGCCATGGGAAACGCACCCTGCACGGAGGCCCCGGGTCGATCGCCCGGGCCACGGCCAAGGAGCCGCCATGACCAACGGAGACATATTCGTCGGCGAGATGATCGGTACGGCGATCCTGATTCTGTTCGGCGCCGGCGTCTGCGCCGCCGTCACTCTGAGATTCTCCAAGGCGCGAGCCTCGGGCTGGATCGTCATCGCGTTCGGCTGGGGATTCGGAGTCCTGGCAGGCGCGTACACAGCGGCGCCGCTGTCGGGCGGGCAGATCAACCCCGCGGTCACACTGGCCTTGGCCGTCGACACAGGCGTGTGGGACAAGGTCTGGATCTACCTGCTCGGACAGCTCGTGGGCGCCATGCTGGGCGCCGTCCTGGCCTACCTGATCTACTTCGCCCAGTTCCAGGCGAACGTACGGCAGACAGGCACCACGGACGGCACCGTGGACGAGCCCGTCCCGACGCTGGGCATCTTCTCCACCATTCCGGAGATCCGGAACCCGGTCGCCAACCTGATCACGGAGATCCTCGCGACCATCGCCTTGGTGCTGCCCATTCTCGCCCTCGTGGGTGACAACAAGGTCGTGGAAGGCGTCGGCATCGGCCAGGTCCCGGGCGAAGCGGCGGGGATCTACGGCTCCGGCATCTCGATCCTGCTGGTCTCCTTGCTGGTCGTCGGCATCGGCCTCTCACTCGGCGGGCCCACTGGCTACGCGATCAACCCGGCGCGTGACCTCGGTCCGCGCATCGTGCACCAGTTCCTCCCGATCCCCAACAAGGGAACGACTGACTGGGGGTACGCCTGGGTGCCGGTGGCAGGTCCGGCGGTCGGCGGAATTCTCGGGGCGCTCATCTACAACGCAGCCTTCTGACCAAGCGATCAAGGGGTAGCCATGCCGGACAACGCCGAGAAGTACGTCGCCGCAATCGACCAGGGCACCACCTCGAGCCGCTGCATCATCTTCGACCGGAACGGCGCGATCGTGGCGGTCGACCAGCGCGAACACCGCCAGATCTTCCCGAAACCGGGCTGGGTCGAGCACGACGCCACGGAGATCTGGTCCAAGGTGCAGGCGGTCGTGGCCGGCGCGGTCGCCAAGGCGGGGCTGCGCCCGGACCAGCTCAGCGCACTCGGCATCACCAACCAGCGCGAGACAACCGTCCTGTGGGACCGCGCGACGGGCAAGCCGGTGCACAACGCGATCGTCTGGCAGGACACGCGTACGGCGGCCCTGTGCAACCAACTCGGGGGCTCGGACGGGCAGGATCGTTTCCGTGAGCAGACCGGACTGCCGCTGGCCAGCTACTTCTCCGGCCCCAAGGCGGCCTGGCTGCTGGACAACGTGCCCGGTCTCAGGGACCGCGCCGAACGCGGCGAGATCGCCTTCGGCACCATCGACTCCTGGCTGATCTGGAACCTCACGGGCGGCACGGACGGCGGTCACCACGTCACCGACGTGACGAACGCCGGCCGCACCATGCTCATGAATCTGGAGACCCTCCAGTGGGACTCCTCGATCCTCTCCGCCATGAATGTGCCGGAGGCGATCCTGCCGGAGATCAAGTCCTCCGCCGAGGTGTACGGAACCGCCGTCGGACAGCTGGCCGGAGTGCCGGTCGCCTCGGCTCTGGGCGACCAGCAGGCGGCCGTGTTCGGGCAGGCCTGCTACGACGTGGGTACGGCGAAGAACACCTACGGCACGGGCAGCTTCCTGCTGCTCAACACGGGGAACCGGCCGGTGCCGTCCAAGAGCGGGCTGTTGACGACCATGGGCTACAAGATCGGCAGTGAGGCGCCGGTCTACTGCCTGGAGGGGGCGATAGCCATAACGGGCGCGCTCGTCCAATGGTTCCGCGACCAGCTCGGCATCATCCGCACTGCCGACGAGATCGAGCCACTGGCTGAGAGCGTCGAGGACAACGGCGGCGCGTACATCGTGCCGGCCTTCTCCGGTCTGTTCGCGCCCTACTGGCGTTCCGACGCGCGCGGGGTCGTCACGGGACTGACCCGGTACGTCACCAAGGCGCACCTCGCGCGTGCCGTGCTGGAGGCGACGAGCTGGCAGACGCGCGAGGTCGTGGACGCCATGTACCAGGACTCCGGGGTGCAGATCACGAGCCTGAAGGTCGACGGCGGCATGACGAAGAACAACCTCCTCATGCAGCACCAGGCCGATGTGCTCGACGTGCCGGTGATCCGGCCCAAGATCTCCGAGACGACCTGTCTGGGCGCCGCGTACGCCGCGGGACTGGCCACCGGGGTGTGGAACGACCTGGACGAACTCAAGGCGCACTGGTCGAAGGACGCCGAGTGGACGCCGTCCATGTCCGCCGACGCGCGTGACCGCGAGTACCACAACTGGCGCAAGGCGGTGGAGAAGAGCTTCGGGTGGGAGGAGGACGGCGAGAGCTGAGGCAGGCGTAGCGCCTCGCAACGCCGCACGCGCGCGTGACTTGCTCTCGAGCCGCGGTCCGTACCCCTGTCGGCGGGGGTACGGGCCATGTGGGGTGTCGGCCGGGGTACGAGCAGTGTGCGTGCGTGCGGGCGGCGCGGCCTCAAGTGCTCACGGTCTCGCGGCGGTCGGCCTGAGAGGCCATCGCGTGCTGGACGACGCCGATGAGGACCTCCTTGACGGACTCCCGGTCGCGGGCGTCGCACAGCAGCAGCGGTACGTCCTCGTCGAGGTCGAGGGCCTGCCGGATGTCCTGCGCCGGGTAACGGACGGACCCTTCGAAGCAGTTGACGCCCACGAGGAAGGGTATGGAGCGCCGTTCGAAGTAGTCGACGGCGGCGAAGCAGTCCTCCAGGCGCCGGGTGTCGGCGAGGACCACGGCGCCGAGCGCGCCCTCCGAGAGCTCGTCCCACATGAACCAGAATCGCTCCTGGCCGGGCGTGCCGAAGAGATACAGCACGAGGTCCTCGCGCAGCGTGATGCGCCCGAAGTCCATGGCCACGGTGGTGGTCCGCTTGCCCTCGACACCACTGGTGTCGTCGACCGGCCGTCCGGCCTCGGTGAGCAGTTCCTCGGTGCGCAACGGCCTGATCTCGCTGACCGCGCCGACGAGGGTGGTCTTGCCCACGCCGAAGCCGCCGGCCACCAGGATCTTGAGCGTGACGGGCTCGACCGGAGGCTTCCCGCGCTCAGAACGCCCGAAGATCATCGATCTCTTCTCCTGCTTGAAGGGGGTCGCGCGGCGGAGGGCCGTAGCCCCCGCCGCCGGGGGTTTCGATGACAAGTACGTCGCCGGGTCCGACGTCCGCGGAGTCGCTGCCGGCGAGTGCCGTGACCGTGCCGTCCGCGCGTTCGACGCGGTTGGCTCCCAGGGCTCCCGGTTCACCGCCGGCCAGGCCGTACGGCGGGACCCTGCG
Source organism: Streptomyces sp. M41 (assembly GCF_043673425.1). Taxonomy (NCBI): domain Bacteria; kingdom Bacillati; phylum Actinomycetota; class Actinomycetes; order Kitasatosporales; family Streptomycetaceae; genus Streptomyces; species Streptomyces sp. M41. The sequence goes on from NZ_JBIMKE010000004.1 coordinate 14,608, forward strand.
ATGCTGGGAGAGGGTGGAGACGGTCATGGGCTCCTGGAACCGGATGCGGCGCACTGCACCGTCCCCGCCGCGCCAACGCCCCGCGCCGCCGCTGCCGCGTCGTACCGCGAACTCGTCGAGCTGGACCGGGAGTCGCCACTCCAGCACCTCGGGGTCGGTGAGCCGCGAGTTGGTCATATGGGTCTGGACGACGGGCGCGCCGGGGAACCCGTCGCCGGCGCCGGACCCGGAGGCCACGGTCTCGTAGTACTGGTGGCGGGCGTTGCCGAAGGTGACGTTGTTCATGGTGCCGGAGCCCTCGGCCTGGACGCCGAGTGCCGCATAGAGGGCGCCCGTGATGGCCTGCGAGGTCTCCACGTTGCCGGCGACCACGGCGGCGGGGGGCTCGGGCGCCAGCATGGAGCCGGGCGGCACGATGATCTTCAGCGGTCGCAGACAGCCGTCGTTGAGCGGGATGTCGTCGGCGACCAGAGTGCGGAAGACGTAGAGGACCGCCGCGTTGACGACCGAGAAGGGCGCGTTGAAGTTGGTTTCCAGCTGCGGTGAGGTGCCGGTGAAGTCGACGGTGGCCGAGCGGTCCTCGCGGTCGACACACACCCGGACGCGGATGACGGCGCCGGAATCGGTCTCGTAGGCGTACTCGCCGTCGTCGAGGGCGTCGATGACCCGGCGGACCGCCTCCTCGGCGTTGTCCTGGACATGTTTCATGTAGGCCTGGACGACGTCGAGTCCGAAGTTCTCGATCATGCGGGCGACTTCATCGACGCCCTTCCGGTTGGCCGCGATCTGGGCGCGCAGGTCGGCGAGGTTGGTCTGCGGATTGCGAGAGGGGTACGGCGCCTCGGTGAGCAGGCGGAGGGTCTCCTCGTCGCGGAAGCGGCCGTGCTCGGCGAGCAACCAGTTGTCGAAGAGGATTCCTTCCTCCTCGATGGTGCGGCTGTCGGCGGGCATGGAGCCGGGGGCGATGCCGCCGATCTCGGCGTGGTGGCCGCGGGAGGCGACGTAGAAGAGGATCTTCTGCTCACCCTCCGTGTCCGCCGGGCTTTCCGCGTCGAACACCGGGGTGATCACGGTGACGTCGGGCAGGTGAGTCCCGCCGTGGTACGGGTCGTTGACGGCGTAGGTGTCGCCGGGGCGCATCGCGGAGCCTCTGCGACGGATGACCTCTTTGACGCTCGTGCCCATCGAGCCCAGGTGGACCGGGATGTGCGGGGCGTTGGCCACCAGGTTTCCGTCCGGGTCGAAGAGGGCGCAGGAGAAGTCCAGGCGTTCCTTGATGTTGACGGACTGGGCCGTGGACTCCAGTCGGGCACCCATCTGCTCGGCGATGGACATGAACAGGTTGTTGAAGACCTCGAGAAGAACCGGATCGGCTTTCGTGTCCACGCCGGAACTCTGCGTAGTCGCCACGCGTTCCATGACCAGATGCCCGTCGTCGGATGTCGCGGCTTGCCAGCCGTCGTCGACGACGGTCGTCGCACTGGCCTCGGTGATGATCGCCGGGCCGGTGACGGTCTCGCCGGGGGGCAGATCCTCCCGGCGTCGAAGGGGTACGTCGCGCCAGGTGCCGCCCGTGTGGAGGGGGACGGTTTCCGGGCCGTCGGCCGGGCTGCCTGCCGAGGTGGCCCGGTAAGGGGAGAGCGCGAACAGATCGGGGGGTTCGGTGATGCCGGTGGCTTCGACGGAGAGGGCTTCGACGACGATCGGGCGGTCGAGGGTGAAGGAGTACGTGGCGCGATGACGTTCTTCGAAAGCGCGCCTCATGGCGTCGGGGGCGGTGAGTTCGACGGTGAGGGTGGTGTCGGTGCCGTCGTAGCGGAGCTGGGCGCGGCGGCTGACCCTGATGCGGTCCTCGGGGACGTCCTCGTCGAGGAGTTCGGTGCGCGTGGCCGTTTCGAGGTCGCCGGCCGTCTTGCGGACACCGGGCATCGCAGCGGGTTCCAGGGGAGCCTCGACGGACTGTTCGCGCATGGCCGTGGTGTCGGCCAGCCCGATGCCGAGCGCGGACAGTACACCGGCCATGGGCGGCACGAGGACGGTACGGATGCCGAGCGAGTCGGCGACCATGCACGCGTGCTGTCCCCCCGCACCGCCGAAGGTGGTGAGGGCGTAGCGGGTGACGTCATGGCCCTTCTGGACGGAGATCCGCTTCACGGCGTTGGCGATGTTGGCGACCGCGATCTGCAAGTAGCCTTCCGCCACTTGCTCCGGGGTGCGGTCGTCGCCGGTTCGGGCACGGATCTCGTGAGCGAGGGCGGCGAAGCGGTCACGGACGAGGGCGTCGTCGAGCGGCTGGTCGCCGTCGGGGCCGAACACCCTCGGGAAGTGGGCGGGTTGGATGCGGCCGAGCATCACGTTGGCGTCGGTGACGGCGAGCGGGCCGCCGCCCCGGTAGCAGGCGGGCCCGGGGTCCGCGCCCGCCGAGTCCGGCCCTACGCGGTAGCGGGAGCCGTCGAAATGGAGGACCGAGCCGCCCCCGGCCGCGACGGTGTGGATGTCCAGCATCGGGGCGCGCAGCCGGACACCGGCGATCTGGGTGGTGAAGACACGCTCGTACTCGCCGGCGAAGTGCGAGACGTCGGTGGAGGTGCCGCCCATGTCAAAGCCGATGACGCGGTCGAAGCCGGCGAGCTGGGACATGCGAGCCATGCCGACGATGCCACCGGCGGGGCCGGAGAGGATTGCGTCCTTGCCGCGGAACTGTCCGGCTTCGGCGAGACCGCCGTTGGACTGCATGAACATCAACCGCACGCCGTGCAGTTCGTCGGCGACGTGCCGGACGTACCGGCGCAGCACGGGCGAGAGGTAGGCGTCCACCACGGCGGTGTCCCCGCGCGGGACGAGCTTCATCAAGGGGCTGACCTCGCTGGACAGCGAGATCTGCGGGAAGCCGATGTCGGCGGCGAGCTGTCCGACGGCCTGCTCGTGGGCGGGGTGGAGGTGGCTGTGCAGGCACACCACGGCGACGGCACGGATTCCTTCGTCGTACGCCTCCTGGAGAGGGCCGGCGAGGGTGTCGAGGTCGGGGACGTGCAGGACGGTGCCGTCGGCGGCGATGCGCTCGTCGATCTCGACGACCCGTTCGTACAGCAGCTCGGGGAGTTCGATGCGGCGGGCGAAGATGCGGGGGCGATTCTGGTAGGCGATGCGCAGGGCGTCGCGGAAGCCGCGGGTGATGACCAGCAGGGTCCGTTCGCCCTTGCGTTCGAGCAGGGCGTTCGTGGCGACGGTCGTACCCATGCGGACCGCCTCGACGGGGTCCTGGGAGCCGTTCAGCAGTTCACGAACTCCGGCGACGGCGGCGTCGGAGTAGCGTGCCGGGTTCTCGGACAGAAGCTTGTGGGTGAGCAGGCTGCCGTCCGGGCGTCGCGCGACGATGTCCGTGAAGGTGCCGCCTCGGTCCACCCAGAACTGCCAGCCGGTCACGTCACTACCCCGCTTCCACGCCGCTCACAGCGCCCGCAGGCCGTTGATCACGTCGCGCAGAATACTCTCGTCCACCAGCTCGGCGGGCGGTACGGGCCGGTTCACATGGACGAATTCGCCGTCCACGAGATCGCCGATGAGTACGCGTACGACCCCGATGGGCAGGTCGAGCTCGGCGGAGAGTTCGGCCACGGACTGCGGGGCGTCCTGGCACAGCTCGACGATGTCCACATGCTCCGGGGACAGCGACGAGTCGGCTTCCGGATCGTCCGCGTGCGGTTCGGCCACGACCACCGCGATCAGGTCGAGGCGGTGCTGGGCCGCGCTGCTCGTGCGGCCCCGAGTCATGGCGTAGGGGCGGACGACCGGTCCGGCCTCGTCGTCGAACCAGTGGCTTCTTCCCTGACCCTCAGCGCTCATGCCATCCCACTACCCGCCCGAAGGCAGATCGGTGCGCGGAGCGGTTCCCAGATGCACTCCGACCCGCTTGACCAGGAGCGTCATCTCGTACGCGACCAAGCCCACGTCCGAATCCGCGTCCGAGAGCACCGCGAGGCAGCTGCCGTCGCCGGCGGCCGTCACGAACAGGAAGGCGTCATCGAGCTCGACGACGGTCTGTCGAACGTTGCCCGCCTCGAAATGGCGGCCCACTCCCTTGGCGAGGCTGTGGAACCCGGACGCGACGGCGGCGAGGTGCTCGCTGTCCTCGCGGGTCAGGTCCTTGGAGACTCCCGTCGGCAGGCCGTCGCCGGAGAGCACGAGGGCTTTACGGATGCTGGCGACGCGGTCCACCAGGTCGTCGAGGAGCCAGTTGAGCTCGCCGGACTGGGTGGTCGCGATGCGGTCGGTCGCCTTCGGTGCGGTCATCGACCGTCCCCCTTAGTCGTTCCTCGTGGTGCTGTGCCGCTGTGGGCGTCGTCGCCCGCGGCGTTCTCCTGGCGGCCACGCTGCCAGCCGCGCTGGAGCGAGGCCATGCGGCTGCGGACCTCGTCCGCGTCCCGCTCGACGGGCTCCGTGCGCTCCTCGGCGCGCCGGGCGGGGCCCTGCTTGAGCTGCGGGGCCAGGCTGGCCTGTCGTACGCGCCGGGGCAGCTCCGCCGTGCCGGGGGTGGTCTCCTGCTGCACGGGGCCCATGGTCGGGCCGGGGTCCTCGGGGCCGGCCGAGGCGATCGCGGGGCGTCGTGTGCGGCGCGGCAGTGCCGCGGGCTCGCCGGGCTCACCCCGACGCGGTCCGTCGGCGGGTGCGGTGTCGGCTCGGTCACCGGTGCGGTCCGGGGCACCGGACAGCCGGCCGCGTGAACCGCTGCTGCGTCGGCGGGTCGGGAGCGGGGCGAGGCTGTTCGGCTCGGGCCGGGACGGGCCGGTCGAGGACTCGGCGTCCGTCTCCGCCCGGACGTCATGCTCCTCCCGCCGGGTGCGTTGGTCGCTGACCGGGCGTCCATGGGAGCTGACCAGCTTGGGCGTCCTGCGGCGGGGCAGCGGGACCGGGGCACTGACGTCGTCGTCCGGGGTGGCCTGGTCCGGTCCGTCGTGGATGCCGGAGACCGGGTGTGCGCCGAGAGTGCCCTTGGTCTCGTTCTTCGCAGGGGCGAAGGTGCGGCGCGGGCGGAAGATACCGCCGCTGTCGCCGTCCTCCTCGTCGAGCGTGTCGGGGAAGTCGCCGAGAGCGTCGAGGTCGACGGGGGCCTCCAGCTCGACCGGCCCGTCCAGCAGGGCGGGCGGCAGGCCGGGCAGGCGTGCCGGGACCCCGGCGAGGGCCGCGCGGCGTGCCTCCTCCAGCTCGGCCTCCTTGGAGGGCGCGGGCCGGTCGAGACGGAAGCCGATGCCGTTGGTGTCCGGGACGTCGTCGGTGAGCAGCGGGTCGGGGATGAAGACGACGGCGGTGGTGCCGCCGTACGGCGACGGTTGCAGCGAGACGCGGACGTTCTGCCGCTGGGCTAGCCGGCTGACCACGAAGAGGCCGAGCCGGTCGGTGTCGGACAGTTCGAACTCGGGGGTCTCGGCGAGTCGGAGGTTGGCGTCCAACAGAGCGTCGGCAGCCATGCCCAGGCCACGGTCGTGGATCTCCAGCGTGAAGCCGTTGGCGACGCGCTCACCGAGCACCTGTACGGCGGTGTGGGGAGGGGAGAACACCGTGGCGTTCTCCAGGAGTTCGGCCACGAGGTGGGTGATGTCCGCGACGGCAGGGCCGGTGACGGCGACCCGGGGCAGACGCCTGACCTCGATGCGCTCGTAGTCCTCCACCTCGGCGACCGCGGCGCGCACGACGTCCATGAGCTGCACGGGTTTGCGCCACTGCCGGGACGGGGCGGCGCCGGAGAGGATCACCAGGCCTTCGGCGTGCCGGCGCATACGGGTGGTCAGGTGGTCGAGCCGGAACAGGTCGGCGAGTTCGTCGGTGTCCTCGGTCCGGCGTTCCATGGTGTCGAGGAGGGTGAGCTGCTTGTGGAGGAGGACCTGGCTGCGGCGGGCGAGGTTGACGAAGACCTCGGAGACGCCGGAGCGCAGTTCGGCCTGTTTGACGGCGGCCTCGACGGCTGCCCGCTGAAGGGTGTTGAGGGCTTGGCCGACCTCGCCGATCTCGTTCTTGTCGTACTCCAGGCGCGGCACCTCGGTCTCTACGTCGACCTGTTCGCCGGCGGAGAGACGGCGCATCACGCTGGGCAGCCGAACGCCGGAGGCCTCGTGTGCCTCCAGCCGCAGCTGGCGCAGATCGCGGACGAGGCCGCGGCCGATGCGCACGGACAGGACGAGGGAGAACAGCAGGGCCAGGAGGCCGAGGACTCCGGCGATGGCGGCCTTCAGGATGACGCCCATCGCGACGGGGTTGGCTCGCTCCTGATAGCGGGCGCCGGCGTCGTCGTTGAGTTTACTGAGCTCGTCGAGGACGCTTTTGGCGGCGGTGTCCCAGCTCTTGGCGTCGACCGCGCTGGGTCTGCCCGGCGGGGAGGAGATGACGGCCTGTTCGGCGACGTGCAGCGGAGCCGTGGAGGCGTTCTTCCAGAAGCGTTCGTAGCGGGCGCGTTCCGACGAGGGCAGGTCCGCAAGGCTGATCTCGTACATGAGGGTGCGCTGGGCGACCAGGTCGGAGACTTGGCGTATCTCGTCGCGGGAGAGCTTGCCGACGACGAGGGCGGAGCTGAGCAACGCGTCCTCGCGGGAGAGCAGTTCGCGGGCACGGGTGACGTTGAGCAGGGCGCGGGCCTGCTTGTCCATGGCCACGCTGTCGATCCCGTCGAGGGAGCTGAGCAGGGCGTAACAGGGGTCGACGAGCCGGTTGTAGAGGTCCAGGGCCTTGGCGCGGGTGACCGTGCCGTCCTCGACGCTGCCGCGCAGGGGGCTGATGCCGTCGAAGGCGTCCAGGACCGCGGTCAGGCGCTCGCTGTCGCCCTGGTCCAATCCGTCGCGGACGTCGGGATCCTTGGCGTTCTTGCGGATCTCGGCGACGGCGGCGTCGGTGGCGTTCCGGGTGGCCCGCAGGGCGGACAGCGCGTCGGCGGCCCGGCGGTCGGCGAGGTAGACCAGTGCTTGGCGGCGTTCCTGCTGGAGGACCCGGACGGCGTCCTCGGTGGAGTACCCGATCTTCTCGACGAGGGACGAGACCGTGAACAGCTGGGCCACACCTCGCCCGGTGAGTACCGTGGCGAAACCCCAGATGGCGGTCAGGGACACCAGCGGCACGAGAAGCAGCGCCACCATCTTCCGGCGGATCGACTTCCCGCGAAAGTGCATGGCCTCCCCCAGCTCAAACCCCCCGCGGTCAGGGGGCACACCTGTGCGTCAACAATTGGGCGCGAGCCTACTACCGACGCACAAGTAACTCGAAGAGGCATCCGGAATCTGAACTTCCGCACCGGTGGCGAGACATGGCGAGTTGTCCGGGCATTGCGGGAGATTGCCTCCTGGGAACCGACGACGTGGCGGAGGACGGATCCGGCCGGTAGGTCAGGCCAGTTGGCCGGAAATTTATGTTCCTTGGGAATCTTCTGGGTGACTCGATCGTCCTTCTCTATGGGAAATGGAGGCGGATTGGGCCACAGGAGCCGTATCCCGTCCCTGGGCGGCGTAAAACAGCGCAAGCCGGGCAACCGCCTTGGAGCTGAGTCTTCGGATGCGGGCGAGTGGTGTGCCGGCGGTGGGGAGTGACACGGTGATGGGCACGGCGGAGCGAATCGAGGCGCCTGAGGACGGCGAGACCGCGCCTGCGGAGGCGCGGCACGGTCTCGAAGCGTCGGATCGCGACATTCCGGCGGACGACAGCCGGGCGACGGGCGACCGTGACCGTCCGGGGAGTGCGAGCTCGGTGACGGCGGACGAGCGCGGCGTTTCCGTCGGAGCCGGTGGCCAGGCGGCGCCGGAGCGCAGTGCGGTAGAGGACGTCGACGGGTACGAGGCCACGGAAGGTGGCGGCGCGGCCCAAGAGCGTTCGGCGCACGGGGCGTTGTGGGTGGAGGAGCCTTCCCGGCGGCGCCGGATGCCGGATCCGGTGCGGACGGCGGCGGTGCGGGCAGTGCTGATCATCGCGGTGACCCTGATTCAGGCCATGGTGGCCTTCCTGTGCACCCTCGCGGGATCGTGGCTCGCCTTCCCGATGGTGATCAGCAGCGTGGCGAGCACCGTGGTGGCCACCTGGGGCGCCCTCGACGTCTGGGTGACCCGACAGGTCTGGAACCAGCGCCACGGTGTGGTTTCGACCCCGAGCAGCACGGCCCGCGCCCTGCGACGCGAGCGGCGCCGAGCGCGGCAGCAGGCACGGGAGACCGAGCGCGCCCAGAAGCGAATACACCGCCGGAGCGGAGCCGGGCAGTTGTCGCACTCCTGAGCAGGCCAACGGTTCCTCGGGCCCCTGAGCAGCGGGACGGTTCTTCTTGCCTCTGAGCGCCGGCCTCCCAACCCTGAGGCTGAGGGGCAGTCGTCCGGCCCCTGAGCAGACGCCTGACAGGATCCGGCTCGGCTTCAGCTTGTCGTCGGCGCGGGTCGCTTGAACATCCGGGTGGCCGTGATCTCGCTGTGTACCGCTTCCCCGGCCGAGGGCTGCTGGGGCAGTCCGGGGCGCAGGTGTTCCTCGACGCTGATGTACTTCAGGCCCGCCCTGAGGTCGGCGTCATTGCGCAGCCGGATGACCAGTGGGAACTCCGCCAGGGCGGTCGTGTCGAACAGGCCGGTGGTGTACAGGAGCTGGACGCCCAGGGCATCGGACACGGCACGCTGGAGCTCCAGCAAATACGTCGCGTTGGCGCGCCCGATCGGGTTGTCCAGGAACAGTGTGCCGGCGTGACGGTGCCTGTCCCGGCCGCGGTCGTTGGACCGCAGCGCGGCCATCGTGCAGTACAGCGCGATGGCGGCCGTGAGCAGCTGGCCACCGGAGAAGACGTCGCCCATCTGACCGACGGGTACTCGCTCCGCGCGCAGTACGGCGTCCGGCTTGAGGATCTCGACGGCGACGCCCTTGGGCTGAAGAGCGGCGGCGACGCCTCGGAGCAGCAGGGACATGCCGTCCCGGCGCAGGTCGGAGTTCTTCTTGACCGCCGCCCGTGTGGCCTCGTCGATGACCTCGCCCAGCCGTTCGGTGAGTGTGGCCTGGTCGGGCTCCTCGAAGCGGATGCGCAGGAACTCCTGCCCCGACCACTCGCCGAGCCCCTCGGGAAGCCGGGACAGCCGCTGAGCGGACCGCAGGGTCGTCAGGGCGGACTCGACCAGGCCCCGCAGCCGGTCCACGATCGAGTCGCGGTTGCGCTCCAGCTGAGCCAACTCGTCGGTGAGGACACGGAGCCGAGGGGCGAAGGCGTCCGCCCACTTCTGTGCGTGCTCGGGCAGCGCGGAGGCGGGAAGTTCCCGGATCTGCTGGCGAGCGGGGGTGCGGACCTGTTCGTAGCGCGTGGAGTTGGCGTGCCGTACGAGGACGTCGCTCGCCTCGCGCACCGCGCCCTCGGCGGCGGACAGGTCGGCGGCACAGCCGCGCAGCGACCGACGGGCCTCGGCGGCGGACTGCCGGGCCTCTTCGAGGCTGCCCGGGTAGGCCTCGGCCTCCTCCGGTTCCTCGTCGGGGGTGTGTTCCCGCAGCAGGTCGCGCAGCATCGCGGCGATCTCGTCGAAGCCGCCCGCCGCGTCCTCGGCGGCGCGGTGGGCGTCGAGGAGCTCCGCATGCGCGTCCCGGGCTTGCGTCAACGCCTCGGTGCGGGAGGCGAGTTCGGCGGTCGCGGTGCGCAGCAGGGCCTGGGCGTGCTCGGCGTCGCGCGGCTGGAGTTCCTCCGACAGCTCGGTGTGGGTCTCGCCGTCCTCGGGCGCGTGTCGCTCGGCCTCGCCGCGCAGCCGGCCCAGTTGCTCGCTGGCACTGGACATCCGGGTCTCCAGGAGCTGAACCAGCTCCTCCGCACGTGCGGCGGCTGCCTGCCTTGAGGGGCCGTCGGAGCCGTCGGGTGACTCGAGGAGTTGCTCGGCGCGGGTGCGGACCTTGTTGCTCAAGCGGTCCAGCTCCGCGCGCGCCGCGCTCTCGTCGCTCTCCGCGCGGGCCTGCTCGGCACGCAGATCGGCGCCGACACCCACCTTCTCGTACACCTGCGAGGCGGCCCGGTACGCCTCGCGCAGTGCCGGCAGGGACGTCTTCGGGGCATCCGCTTCGGTGTGCGGGACGTCGTCCGGCGCGCCCGCGATCTCCGAGCGCTCGGCACGCAGGGCGCGGGCGGTACGGCGCGCGTCGTCGGCGGCACGCTGGGCGGCGCGGCGGTCCTCGTCGGCGGCGCGGGCGCGTTCCAGGCAGGTCCGGGCGCGGGCCTCGGACTCGCTGGCCTCGTCGGCGAGTTCACGCAGCTTGACCTGCCAGCCCGCCCGCTCACGCAGCCGGAAGGCGAGGCCGGCCAGGGCGTCCGCGGCGCGCCGGGCCTTCTGCGCGGCTTCCTGTCGCTCGTCGCGGACCTGGGCGGCCTCGGCGGCGGCTTCGTCGGCCTCGGCCCGTACGGTCCGCGCCTCGGACAGCTCGGCCTCGGACTCCTCGGCGAACGCCCTGGTGTCGCGGGCGGCCTGCGCCAGCTCGACCAGTCGGCCGGCGGGGCAGCCGGTGCGCCAGGAGGCGAGCCGTGCGGCCAGTTCCCGGTCCTTGCCGAGCCGCGCGGCCAGCGACCGGATCTCGTCGTCCCGCTCGGTCGCCCGGGCACGCAGGGCCTGGCGCTCCTCGTCGGCGGCGTGCTCGTCGTGCATGGCGGGGTTCGGCGGTACGAGGAAGACGTCACCGCTCCGCGAGTCGGGGGCCGGGGTCGGGGCGAGCAGGGCAGCCGCCGTGCCCACCGCGACGGCCGACCGGGGCAGCAGGGCGGCGTCGCCGAGCACCTCGCGGGCCCGCGCGTGCGTGTCGGGGTCGGTGATGATGACGCCGTCGACCAGTTCCGGTCGGGCTGCGAGCACGCGTGCGTGGTCGGCGGGATCGACGGCCTGGGCGAGATAACGCCAGCCCGGCAGGGCTGGGATGCCCTGCTCGCCGAGGAACTCCACGGTGGCCAGCACGTCCGGGCCGGGCGGCAGCAGCCCTCCGTCGCCGAGCGCGCCGAGGATCCGGGAGTCGTCGGCAGCCGCCGTACGCAGCTCGAAGAGCTGTCGCTCGGCGCCCGAGACGGCGTCGTCGAGCAGTTCGCGCAACTCGTCGGCGAAGCGGTCCAGGTCCTCCGGGGTGAGGGCGCCCGCAGAAGGGGCGCTTGGGACGGCCGCTTCCACGGCATCGTGGGTGGCGGTGCTGCCTTGGCTGCCGTCGCCGGCCGACCGGGGCGCCGGCACGGAGGACCCGCGTCGGGGGCCGGGGTCGCCGGCCAGCCCGAGCAGTTCGGCGAGCCTCTCCTCCGCCGCCAAGGCCTCGGCGAGACGGCGTTCGGCTTCGTAGGACCGCTCTGCCGCCGTCGCGGCGTCCGCCGCGCGGGCCGCCGTCAGCTCGGCCCGGGACTCGGTCGAGGCTGCCTCGCGCGCGTGCTCCGAGGCTCGCCGTGAGGTGTCGCGGGCGGTGTCCCAAGCGGCGACGGCCGTCTTCTCGGCGTCGCTGGCGGCGAGGGCCGCGCGGGCCGGGTCGGCGTCGGGCGCGCTGTCGTCCAGCCACCCGGCGCGCACGGCCTCGGCGGTCTCCTGCTCGACCTCGGACAGCCGCTGCCGCAGATGCCCGACCTCGCTGCGGGCGCGCTGCGCCTCGGTGGCGGCGGCGGTGGAGTCGCTGTACGCGGACTCGCTGACCTCCTGGAGTGCGGCGGACCGCTCCTCCTGTTCGTTGGCAAGGGTCTCGGCGTTCTCCGCGGCCGAGTGCAGGGCCCGTACGAGATCGACGGCGGCCTTGGCGCGGGCGGCCAGCGCCGGGGCGGCGTCCCGCTCGGCCTCCTGGATCGCGACGGCCACGCGGGCGACACGGTCGGCGGCGGCGCGGTGGCGCAGCACGGCCTCGGCGGCCTGCCAGGCGGAGTGCAGGGTGCGGGCGTCTGCGAGTTCGCGCCTCTGGGCAGCCGCCGACTTCTCGGCGGCGGCGAGCGCCAACGAGGCGTGCCGGTAAGCCAGTTCGGCCGCGATCAGCGCGCTGCGCTCCCGCGCCGCCTCCGAGTGCGTAACGGCGTAGGCGGCGGCGGTGACCCGCTGTGCGAGGTCGGCGGCGCGCACCCGCTCCTGGGCGCCCCGCGCCGACAGGCGCCGAGCGAGGGTCCGGGTCCGCCGCTCGGCACCGGTGTGGATGTCACGCGCGCGTGCACGCGTACCGGTGGCCTCGACGATCCGTCCGAGCAGATCGACCGATCCCGCGGTGAAGTCCCGTTCGGCGATCAGCTCGGCGCGCCGGCCCAGCTTGTTGCCGAAGCCGCTGACCAGGTCGGCGAGCCCGTCGGTGTCCCGGGTGTCCGTCACGGCCCGCAGCAGCAGGTCGGTGAAGTCGGAGTCCTTCTTGACCGCGAAGAGGCCGGCGGCTTCGCCCTCGTCGGCGTTCATCTCCCGCTGGTAGCGGAAGAGTTCGGGGTCGAGGCCGAGGTCGCCGAGGTGCTCGATCCAGCGGTCGTGGATCTCCTCCCAGTGCACCTCCAGATGCGGATACGCCTTGCCCGCCTCGGTGATGGCGTCCCGGAAGCCCTTCATGGTGCGGCGGCGGCCCTGGGCGCCCGACTGACCCTCGACGGGCCGTCGTACGGCGGTGGACTCGGCCACCGGGAGGTTGTCCAGGCTGAGCCCGGGGCCCGGCCGGAAGGAGTACCAGGCCTCGGCGAACTTCCTCGGGTCGTTGGACACCTGGCGCCCGCGCCACTCGCTGACCTTGCCGACCACGACGCACTCGCCGGTCAGCGTGTGCTGCCACTCCAGCGCGACATGGCCGCAGTCGTCGGCGAGCAGGAACTTGCGCAGCACACCGGAGCTGGCGCCGCCGAGGGTGTTGCGGTGTCCGGGCAGCATCACGGAGAAGATCAGCTTGAGCAGGACCGACTTGCCGCCGCCGTTCTCCAGGAAGAGCACTCCGGCGGGCGCCGGGCGACGCGGCGGCCCGACGGGCTCCTCCTCGAAGAACTCCGCCTGCGTCGGCGCGGGGTCGGGCACGGGCTCACCGACACCGCGCAGGTCAAGCACGGTGTCGGCGTAGCGCGCACCGGCCGGTCCGATGGAGTAGAGACGGACCCGGGACAGCTCGTACATGGCGGACTCTCGTAAGTCTTCGGCAGATCAGGAAAGTTCGGTGAAGCGTGTGCTTCGGACGGACGTGGAGGCCGTGGGCCTCGGGGGGCTGAAGCCGGGGGCTTCGTGCGGCCATGAAACCCGTGGGCTTCGAGCCGCCATGAAACCCGTGGGCTTCGAGCGGATACGAGCCCTGGGCCTCGAGGGGATGTGAGCCGCTGGGCTTGAAGCGGATCCCTGGGCTTCGGCGGTCATGAAACCCGTGGTCCTCAGCCGGAGTGGAACGGCAGTCCGGCGTCGGCCGCCAGTTCCAGGTCGTCTGAGTCCTCGGGTGGCAGCAGGGTCGGTGATCCGTCGGTGACCGGCACCACTCCCAGTTCCAGCAGCTCGGTCATGGCGGCGCTGCCCGCCATGTCCCGCACCTGGAGCTGGTAGCGGGCGGTCGTCCGGTAGGTACCGCCGTTGTCGTCACCCGTGCGCTGGAGGAATCCGGAGTCGGTGAGGAAGGCCGCGGCCTTGCCGACGATGCCGGTCGTCGAACCGGCGAGCCGACGCGCGTCCTTGGTGGCGCCGGTGGCGCTGCGTCTCACCCAGATCCGCCAGGCCGCCTCCAGACCGGGCGCGTCCGTGGCGGGGTCGGTGTTCTCCCCCTGCTCATCGGCGCGCTCCTCCAGTCGGCGGCAGGCCTGCCGGACGAAGGCGTCGACGCCGTTGACGGTGACCCGGCCGATGTAGCCGTCGTCGGCGAGGTCCTCGGGGCGCGGGAACGCCATGGCGGCCACGGCGAGATGCGCCAGCCCGTGCAGGAACCGGTCCCCGCCGTCGGCCGACGTCCGGCGCGCGTAGTCCCCCATGCGCACGGCGAACACGGAGTCCTCGGCGGCGGTCACCGCCATGCCCGCGCGTGGCGAGACCTCCAGCACGACCAGCCCGAGTCCGGCGGCCACGGCGTCGGCGAGGCGCGCGAACGGCGGGTCCTCGCGGTAGCGCCGCAGCAGCTCGGTGTACTCCTGGTCACGCGCGGGCTGCAGCTTCGGCTGCAACCCGAAGGCGACGAGCCGCGCCGCGTCGGCGGCGTCGGCTGGGGTGACCGCGGCGATCGCCGACGGGGCGGGGGCCTCCGCGTCGCTCCACTCCATGTGCTCGCTCACGGTTGGGGCTCCTTGCTGCGCTGCTGCGTGCGCTGTCGCACACTCATGCACTCACTTCTGCGCTGTTTCTCACTCACGCTGCTTCCGTCCTGTCCGCGGCCATCCCCGCCGCGTCCAACAACGCCGTCCCCACGATCAGGTCGGCGCCGCCGAACTCGGGGTCGTCCAGCTCGGTCCCGTCATCCACGGCGAACAGCAGCTTCTCCTCGCCCTGCCGGTAGGCGGTGCCCACAGGCGGGCTGGCCGCGTGGACGGCCAACAGGGCCACCAGATACGGCAGATCGGGGTCCTGCCGCCGGGCCTGCGCCAGGAGTCCCGACAGCCGTCGGGGCGCGTCGGCCGGCAGATCCAGCAGCTCCATGGCGGCCCCCAGCTGCTCCTCGCTGAAGCGGCTGTCGTCCGGGGTCGCGATCAGGTCGGGCTCGGGCATCTCCGCACCCAGGTGCTCGCGCTCCACGGGCGGCGTCAGCAGTATGTCGACGAGATCACCCACACGCACCGACACCGGCGTGCGCAGGCCGGTCCCGCGTGCGAAGTAGGCGTCCGTGACCCTGACGGCCTGCTCCAGCGGCAGTGGGAGGACGGGCGCGACCAGATGTCCGTAGAGGTCTATGCCCGACGTCGTCATCGGCGTCGCGAAGGCCTGCCGGTCCTGTTCGGCGCGGAAGAGCGGCCCGGCCTCCAGCAGGCGCGACTGAAGTTGCGTATGGCGCCGGATGCAGTCCTTGACGATGTCGACGAGCTCGGCGGCTCGCCGTTTGTGCTCGGTGTCCTCGGTCTCGTCGCGGGCCTTGCGGATGTTGGTGAGGATCGCGTTCTCGTGGCGATACCGGTCGGCGACGTGGTCGAGCGCCTCGGCGATCATGTCCGGTACGGAGTTCAGCCAGTCCACCGCGCGGACGTTGCGGCGGGTCGCCTCCAGGGCTCGGCGGAGCGTCTCCGAATACTGCACGGTGCGGTACCGGGCCTGCTCGGCGGCCAGCTGCGCGTCGGCGAGTCGGCCGCGGTTGATCAAGACCTCCAGCTTGACCTCGGCGGCGATCTGCGCGCTGGTGACGTCGGTGTCGAGGGCGCCGACGAGAACGTTGACCGCCTCGTCCGTCGTCCGCAGATACACCGTGCCGCCCGGGCCCGGCACCTCCTCGATCAGCTTGAAGTCGTAGTCGCGCCGGACATAGCTGCCGTCCGGCGCGAACGTGCCGTACACCGCCCGGAAGCCGCGGTCCACGCTGCCGACGTTGATCAGGTTCTCCAGGACCCAGCGGGCCACCCGCTCGTGCTCGGCGACGGGGCGCCGAGGGGCCTGGGCGGCGATGCGCGGGATGAGCCGGGCGACGATCTGGTCGTGGTCGGCGCCCGTGTCGAAGTCCATGTTCAGCGTGACCAGGTCGATGGCGGCGAGCGCCACCTCCGCCATGCCGTAGACCGAATACTCGCCCGCGAGATTGGCCTTGCGCGCGTCGAGGTCGTGCAGCGGGGCCGTGCAGGCGAGCGCGCGCAACCGCCGCGCCAGCCCCTCGTCGGCGGCCGGGCCCGGAGCTGGGCGCGGCCCCGCGCTGAGCTGGGGCGGAACACGGTCCGTCGATGCAGGCGAAGTCACGGTGCACAGACTAGGTCCTCGGTCTGACAACGACCCAAACGACGGTGCTCCGCCGGGTGGGCCGGGAACCGCAGGTCATCTTGTCGGTGCGGGCGGTCGACGGCCGCCCACGCGCCCGGCTGCCGAACCGCACGCGCCGGCCGGCTGCACGCCCGCGGCGTGCTCCTGGCCCACGTCCGCTGCCGGGCGCGCTCATCAGCCGACCGGGACGGACGTCCGGCTGCCCTCACCGCCCGGCGGGCCGAGCCGCCGACCCGCGCCCTCAGCCTTCCACGCACCGCCGGAACCCACTGGCCGGCCGCCCCCGGACGAACCCCCGCCCCTACGACGTACTGGTCACCCGCCGCCGATACACCTCCACCACCCGCTCTAGCGAGTCGTCGAGATACACGGCGAGCAGCTTCTCGGCCTCGGCCCTGTCCCCCGCCTCCAGCGCCTGGAGGATCTGTCGGTTGCGGGCGAGATAGGGTTCGTGCAGCCGCTTCGGGTCGTCCACCACGTGGAACGCCAGCCGCAGCTCCGCGAAGACGCTGCGCATCACCTCGTCCGTGCGGGCGCTCCCGGCGAGGGAGACAAGCTCCCGGTGGAAGTGGATGTTGGCGGTACCCACACCTTTCCAGTCACCTTCGTGGGCAGCGCGCCGGCCTTCCTCGACCGCCCCGGCGAGCGCCTCGAGGCCGTAGGGAGGCTCACCGAGCCCTCGTACGACCGCACACTCGACGAGTCCGCGGGTGCGGTAGATGTCCTCTACGTCCTCCACCGTCAGGACCCGGACGAACACGCCCCGGTTCAGCTCGTGCACGAGCAGGCGTTCATGGGTGAGCAGCCGGAACGCCTCGCGCAGCGTGTTGCGGGAGACGCCGAGCGCGCCGCCGATGCTGTCCTCCGACAGCCGGGTGCCGGGCGGGAAGAACCCTTCGGCGATGCGGCTCCTGAGGATGTCCGAGACCCGCTCCGCCGTGCTCGTGCGGCCCAGCAGGGCACGATCCTCGGAGAGGGATGTCAGCTGCTCGTCCATGCCGGAATTCAATCGCAGATCACAAGAACGAACCAACATGGGTATTGAGGGATCGTTGAACAATCCTCTACGGTGCTTCGAACCGGCACGGCTCACTCGTCACGCACCCTCCGTCCCCTCACTGCGAGGTGCCCATGAGCACAACCCCTCCACCGCAGGCCCCGAGCACCGACGAACGCCCCGTCCCGATCGAACGCACCGCAGACGACGGGGCGTTCGCCTGGCTGCGTGCGCTCGGGCCGCGGGGCCGCCGCGCCTTCGCGGGCGCCTTCGGCGGCTATGCCCTGGACTCGTACGACTACTTCACGCTGCCGCTGAGCATGGTCGCGCTGGCTGCGTACTTCGGCCTGGACAGCGGCCAGACCGGTCTGTTCACCACCGTCACGCTCGTGGTGTCCGCGATCGGCGGTGCCCTCGCGGGGGTGTTGGCCGACCGGATCGGCCGGGTCAAGGCACTGATGATCACGGTCATCACCTACGCGGTCTTCACCGTCGCCTGTGGCTTCGCCCCCAACTACGAGTGGCTGCTGGTCTTCCGCGCCCTTCAGGGCCTCGGCTTCGGCGGTGAGTGGGCGGTCGGCGCGATCCTCGTCGCCGAGTACGCGAGCGCCAAGCACCGGGGCCGCACCCTGGGTGCGATCCAGAGCTCGTGGGCCGTCGGCTGGGCCCTTGCCGCGATCATGTACACCGTGGTCTTCTCACTCGTCGACGACGACCTGGCCTGGCGCGTGATGTTCTGGACCGGCGCGCTGCCCGCGCTGCTCGTCATCTGGATGCGCCGCCGGGTGCACGACGCCCCCGAGGCGGTGGCCGTGCGTGAACAGAGCGCCGAGAAGGGCTCGTTCGCGGCGATCTTCAAGCCGGGCCTGCTGCGAGTGACGATCTTCGCGGGACTGCTCTCCACCGGCGTCCAGGGCGGCTACTACACCCTCGCCACCTGGGTGCCGACCTATCTGAAAACCGAGCGCGAGCTGTCGGTCGTCGGCACCGGCGGCTATCTGACGTTCCTGATCTCCGGCGCCTTCATCGGCTATCTGACCGGCGGTTACCTCACCGACCGGCTGGGCCGCCGGCGCAACATCTGGCTGTTCGCCCTGCTGTCGGCGATCTGCATCCTGGCGTACGCGAACATCCCGAGCGGGGCCAACACCCTGCTCCTGGTACTCGGTTTCCCCCTCGGTTTCTGCATGTCGGCGATCTTCAGCGGCTTCGGTTCGTACCTGAGCGAGCTGTACCCGACGGCGGTGCGCGGCACGGGACAGGGCTTCACGTACAACACCGGCCGCGCGGTGGGCGCCGTCTTCCCCACCATGGTGGGCTTCCTGGCCGACAGCTGGGGCGTGGGCGGCGCGCTGGTCTTCGGCGCGATCGGCTACGGCATCGCGGCGCTGGCGCTGCTCGGGCTGCCGGAGACGCGCGGGAAGGAGCTGGCGTGAGCCGCACAGAGGACCGCTCGCTCAGGGCTGTGCCCGCCGATCGCGCACCCAACCCGACCGACAAGCACGCACCCACCCCGACCGGCACGCGTGCACCCACCACGGCCGACAAGCGCGCACCCGCCCCCACCGCCGATCGCCGACTCGCCCTGACCGGCGACCGCCCTCTCACCGTCGTCGACGAGCACGCGCGCGCGTGGAGCCCGCAAGCGGCACGCGCCCGCTTCCGGGAGGGCCTCACGGGACCCACGGCCGGAGTCGCGGCGGGCCACACGCAGGTCAATCTGATCTCGGTGCCGGCCGACTGGGCGTACGAGATGCTGCTGTTCTGCCAGCGCAATCCGAAGCCCTGCCCGGTACTCGACGTCACGGACGCCGGTTCCTGGTCGACCGTTCTCGCCCCCGGCGCCGACCTGCGCACCGATCTGCCGCGCTACCGGGTGTGGCAGGACGGTGAGTTGGTGGCCGAGCCGACGGACGTGCGCGCGCACTGGCGAGGCGACCTCGTGTCGTTCCTGATCGGATGCAGCTTCACCTTCGAGTGGGCGCTGTCCTCGGCCGGGGTGCCGATCCGCCACGT
Organism: Streptomyces sp. M41; assembly: GCF_043673425.1. NCBI lineage: Bacteria > Bacillati > Actinomycetota > Actinomycetes > Kitasatosporales > Streptomycetaceae > Streptomyces > Streptomyces sp. M41. The sequence continues at coordinate 33,436 of NZ_JBIMKE010000004.1, forward strand.
CGAGCAGGGCCGCAACGTCCCGATGTACCTCACCGGCCGGCACTGCCGTCCGGCGGGACGGCTGCGCGGCCCGATGGTGGTGTCCATGCGCCCGGTACCGCCGCAGCACGTGGCGACGGCGCTGCGGGAGACCGGTCTGCTCCCGGCGGTGCACGGCGCTCCCGTGCACTGCGGTGACCCGGCGGCGCTGGGCATCGCGGACCTGGGCCGCCCGGACTTCGGTGATCCGGTGGACGTGGAGCCGGACGACATCCCGATGTTCTGGGCCTGCGGTGTGACCCCGCAGGCCGCGGTGATGGCTTCGCGCCCGCCGTTCGCCATCACCCACGCGCCGGGCCAGATGTTCCTGACCGACGCCCGCGACGAGCAGTACCGCATCGTCGCCTGACCGGGGAACCGAAGAACCGAGGAAACGACGCACGTATGACCTTCATCGATCTCAACGCCGACCTCGGCGAGGGCTTCGGCCGCTGGCAGCTCACCGACGACGAACAGCTGCTGTCCGTCGTCACGAGTGCCAACGTGGCCTGCGGCTTCCACGCGGGGGACGCCGCCACCATGCGGCGGGTGTGCGAGCAGGCCGCCGAACGCGGGGTACGGGTCGGCGCCCAGGTCTCCTACCGGGACCTCGCGGGGTTCGGGCGGCGCGCCATGGACGTGCCGTCCGCCGAGCTGACGGCCGAAGTGGCCTACCAGATCGGCGCCCTGGAGGTCTTCGCGCGAGCGGCGGGCACGCGCGTGTCGTACGTCAAGCCGCACGGCGCCCTCTACAACCGCGTCGTGCACGACGAGGAGCAGGCCGGTGCGGTCGTCGACGGCGTGCTCCTCGCGGACGCCACGCTGCCCGTACTCGGCCTGCCCGGCTCGCGGCTGCTGGACCTGGCCGCCAAGGCCGGGCTGCCTGCCGTCACGGAGGCGTTCGCGGACCGCGCGTACACCGAGCAGGCCACGCTCGTGCCACGTGGCCGGGACGGCGCCGTGGTCACCGACCCGGAGGCTGTCGTGGAACGCTCGCTGGGCATCGCCCGCTCCGGCGTGGTCACCGCGCACACCGGGGCCCCCGTCGAGGTACGCGCGCGTTCCCTGTGCCTGCACGGGGACACGCCGGGCGCCGTCGAGCTGGCCCGGCGGGTGCGGGCCCGGCTGGAGGAGTCCGGCGTCCGGGTGGAGGCCTTCGTATGAGGGCGCTGCCCGTCGGCGACGACGCCCTGCTCGTCGAGGTGTCCTCGGGCGAGGAGGCCCGGGCGCTGCACGCCGAGCTGCTCCGGCGGCGCGCCGAGGGCTCGCTGTCGGTCCGCGAGATCGTCCCGGCGGCCCGGACGGTCCTGCTCGACGGCCTCGCCGAACCGGCCCGCCTGGCCCGTGAACTCACCGCGTCCGACGTGCCGCCCGCTCCCCCGCGCTCCGGCGATGTCGTCGAACTCCCGGTGCGTTACGACGGTCCGGACCTGGCCGAGGTCGCCGCCCACTGGGGCGTGTCCGGAGCCGAGGCGGCCCGCATCCACGCGGACACCGAATTCAGCGTCGCCTTCTGCGGTTTCGCCCCCGGATTCGGCTATCTCACCGGCCTGCCGCCCCGCTACGACGTCCCTCGCCGCGCCACCCCTCGCACGGCCGTACCGGCGGGCTCGGTCGCGCTGGCGGGGCCGTACACGGGTGTGTACCCGCGTTCGTCGCCGGGTGGCTGGCAGCTGATCGGTACCACGGACAGCGTGCTGTGGGACCACGCGCGCGTGCCGGCCGCGTTGCTGTCGCCGGGCACGCGCGTGCGCTTCGTTCCGGTGGGGAGCTCATGACCGACCGCGCGCTGGCCGTCGTACGTGCCGGAGCGCTCACCACCGTGCAGGACCTGGGCCGTCCCGGCCATGCCCACCTCGGCGTGCCGCGTTCGGGTGCGCTGGACGGGCCGACCGCGGCGCTGGTCAACCGCCTGGTCGGCAATGCCCCCGGGGCGGCCGTACTGGAGACGACCCTCAACGGCTGTGCACTGCGGCCTCGTTCGGCGGTCACCGTGGCGGTCGGCGGGGCGCCCTGCCGGGTCACGGTGGGCGGTCGGGCGGCTGCCTGGGGCGCTGCGGTGCGGGTGCCCGCCGGTGCGCTCCTGGAGGTCGGCCCTGCCGTCCGCGGCGTCCGCAGCTATGTGGCCGTCTCCGGCGGCATCGCCGTGGAGCCGGTCCTGGGCAGCCGCTCCACGGACCTCCTGTCCGGCCTCGGCCCCCCTCCCCTCACCGACGGCACAGTGCTGCCCCTGGGCCGCCCGACGCCCCTGTACGCGCGCGTGGAGGCCGCCCCGCAGCCCGGGCCTCCCGCCGAACTGGTCCTGCGCGTGACTCTGGGGCCCCGCGACGACTGGTTCACTCCGCGGGCGGTGCGGCTCTTCACATCAGCCGCGTTCAGCGTCTCTCCGGCGAGCAACCGCATCGGCCTGCGCACGGAGGGACCCGCCCTGGAACGGGCCGTCACGAGTGAACTCCCGAGCGAAGGCATGGTTCTGGGCGCCGTCCAGGTCCCGCCTGACGGCAGGCCCGTCGTGTTCCTGGCGGACCATCCGACGACGGGCGGTTATCCGGTGATCGCGGTCGTCCGCGCGGCCGACCTCCCGGCCGTTGCCCAGTCGGTGCCGGGCACCCCGGTTCGCTTCCTGGCCGTGCGCAGGCGCTGACGCGCTCCACAGGGCGGCCTCAACCGCCCGACCCGGCCCACCCACCCCACCGATCCGCCGCGGACGATGCAGCGGCCTCCACCACGAAGCGTCGGCGGACGATGCAGCGGCCCTCCGCGAGGTGTCACGCAACGTCCGCCTGCATCGGCGGCTCCGCCACCGCCAGCGCCGCCAGCGCGGCCGACACCGCGTGCGCGGCCCCGAGATCGAGGCGCGCACTGGTGCCCCGTGCCCGGTGCCGCATCTCGTCGGCCGCGAGGCGCAGCAGCTGGGGCAGCAGGTCGTTGCAGCGCCGGACCACCCAGGCGGTGCCCGCGGTCGCCAGCCACAGCAGGCTCGCCGACCTGGGCGGCGGGGCGAACTCGGGCTCTGGCGAGGGCGGGACGCCCATCGCGGCTCCCGTCTGCGTCAGCAGCCCGTGGAACCGCACCGCGAGCTGTCGGTGCCCGCGCTCACCGGGGTGCAGCCGGTCCGCGCTCCACATCGCCCGGTCGGTGAGCCACGCCTCGTCGGCCGCGTGCAGATGCACCGCCCCGTACCGCTCGGACAGGGCGTGGACGACCGTGTTGACCGCCCGCTGCCGACGGGCCAGCGGGCGAGCCAGGGCGCCCGGCAGGCCGAGCATCCGGCCGGGGTCCGGCAGACAGGCCGTGAGCAGCACCGTGCGCCGCTCGGTGAAGGCTGCGTACACCTTGTCGAGTCGCGCGGCGATCGCGTGGATGTCGAAGGTGCGGCGCAGCGTGTCGTTGACGCCGATGAGGACGGACACGACGTCCGGCCGCAGCTCCAGCCCGGCGGGCAGCTGCCGTTCCAGCACGTCGTGTGTCTGGGCCCCGCTCACCGCGAGGTTGGTGAAGTCCACAGCCCCCTCGCGGAGCCCGCCGGCGAGCAGCGCGGCCCAGCCACGCCACCCGTCGGCGACGGGGTCGCCCACGCCTTCGGTGAGCGAGTCGCCCAGGGCCACGAAACGTACCGGTCTCATGCTGCACCCTCCGGCAGGAACGCACGGCTTCGGTCCGGCACCCTGGCGTCGTGCGCGGCGAGGAAGGCGTCCACCGCCGTGGTCCAGCCGAAGCACTCGGCACGCGCGCGTGCCGTTTCCCGGCGCTCCGCCTCGGGGCGTTCCAGCAGCATGTCCACGGCGTCCGCGAAGGCCCCGCCGTCGTCCGCGGCGACCGCCCCGGCGGAGCCGACGACTTCAGGCAGCGCGGACGACGTGCTCACCGCGACGGGCGTCCCGCACGCCATCGCCTCCAGCGCGGCCAGCCCGAAGGTCTCGGCGGGCCCGGGTGCCAGGCACACGTCGGCCGAGGCCTGGAGCGAGCCCAGCAGGTCCCGGTCGGTGACGTGCCCGAGGAAGGTCACCGGCAACTCCCGCTCGCGTGCCCGCTGTTCGAGACGTGCGCGCAGTGGGCCGTCCCCGGCGACCACCAGCACCGCCTTCCGGCCGCGCCGCAGCAGCGCCTCCAGGGCGTCCAGTCCGGTAATGGGCCGCTTCTCGACCGACAGACGGGTGCACATCACGAGCAGCAGCTCGTCCACGCGCGCGTGCCGGCCCCGCAGCCCGCGGTCGTGCAGCGCGGGGTGCCGCGCCACGAGGTCGACGCCCAGTGGGGCGCGTACGACATTGCGCGCGCCGATGCGCACGAACTCCCGCTCGGCGAACTCGGTGGTGCACACCACGCGCGCGTAGGTGTGCGCGGTACGGACGTTGAGCGCGTCGGCCGTCCGCCGGGCGGCCCCCTCGGGCAGGCCCCAGGTGCGCAGGACACCGTCGGCGGTCTCGTGGGAGACCATCACGGCGGGCACCCGGGCGCGCCGCGCCCATTTGCCGGTCCACCGCAGGGTCGTGCGGTCCGAGACCTCCAGGCGGTCGGGGGCCAGTTCCTCCAGGAGCCGGGCCACCCGCCGCTTGTCGGTGAGCACGCGGTAGCCCCCGGTGCCGGGCAGCAGCGGGCCCGGCATGGTGATCACGCGGCCCTGTTCGGTCTCGCGGTCGCTCACGCGGTCACCGGGCACGATGAGCACCGGCTCGTGTCCGGCCTCCCTGAAGCCCTTGCCGAGCTCGCGCAGGGCGGTACGCAGTCCGCCGGAGGCGGGGGCGACGAAGTTCGCGAGCCGGACGATGCGCAGGCCGTTCATGCCGCCATCACCGCCCGACGCGCGACGACCACGTCCTCGTAGTGACCGATCAGCTGGTCGCCGACGGCCGCCCAGGTGCGCCCCTCGACCGTCGCCCGCCCGGCCAGGCCGTACGCCGCCCGGAGCGCGGGGTCGGCGGCCAGGGACCGTACGGCGTCCCGTACGGCGTCGGCGTCGTGCGGCGGCACGAGGAGCCCGGTGCGGCCGTGGTCGACCAGGTCCAGCGGGCCGCCCGCGGCGGGCGCGACGACGGGCACGCCGCTGGCCATGGCCTCCTGCACGGTCTGGCAGAACGTCTCGAACGGGCCGGTGTGGGCGAAGACGTCGAGCGAGGCGAAGATCCGGGCGAGGTCGCTCCCCTCGCGCCGGCCGAGGAAGACCGCCCCGGGCAGCGCCTCGTCGAGACCGGGCCGGCTCGGCCCGTCGCCGACGATCACGAGCCGCACGCCCGGCATGGCGTTCACGCCGGACAGCAGTTCGATGTGCTTCTCGGGGGCGAGCCGCCCGACATAGCCGACGATCACCTCGCCGTTCGGGGCGAGTTCGCGGCGCAGTGCCTCGTCCCGCAGCTCGGGGCGGAAGCGGGCGGTGTCCACGCCGCGCCGCCAGAGGTGCACCCGGGGCACTCCGTGGGCCTCCAGATCGTTCTGGGATGCGGTGGACGGGGCGAGGGTGCGGTCGGCGGCGGAGTGGACGGAGCGTATGCGGCGCCAGGCGGCGGCCTCTCCGGCGCCCATGTAGGTGCGGGCGTAGCCGGCCAGGTCAGTCTGGTAGACGGCGACGGCGGGGACGCCGAGCCGGGCGGCGGCGGCCATGCCGCGGACGCCGAGGACGAAGGGGCTGGCCAGGTGCACGAGGTCGGCGCGGTGCTCGATGATCGCCGCGGCGAGGCGGCGGCTGGGCAGGGCGACGCGGACCTGGGGATAGCCCGGGAGCGGGAGGGAGGGGACATGGACGAGGGGGCACGGCGCCGACGAGCCGAGCTTGTTGCCGGGCGCCGGGGCGGGTGCGACGACGAGGGGGGCGTGACCGCGATCGACGAGGTGCCGGGCGGTCTGGAGCGCGCAGTGGGCCACGCCGTTCACATCGGGGGGAAAGGATTCGGTCACGATGACGACACGCATACCGGTGTTGTCGCCGTGCCGGACGTGGCCGCGTCAACGTGGATCTTTCCGAACAGGGAACGTCCCATGAGCGTTCCGCGGCGCACCCGGGCGGGCCAGGACACGTCCATGCGTGCCTGACCCGCAGGTCACCCCGCGTTCACCCGGCGCCCGGATCTCCTCGCCGTGCGCCGCGTGGACACCTGTCCGGCCCGATGCTCAGCCGGCGGTCGCGTCGGGTCCGATCCTGCTGCGTACGGCCGTCTGGACCTCGGCCTCCTCGGCCGGGTCGGCGGCGAGCCTGCGCAGCCGCTCCACGACACGGGTGTCACCGGTCTCGGCGTGCCGGGCGGCGATCTCGCGGGTGGTCTCCTCGCAGTCCCAGAGGCACTCGACGGCGAATCCGGAGGCGAAGGAGGGGTCGGTGGCGGCCAGGGCGCGGGCGGTGCGGCCTCGTAGGTGGGAGGAGGCGGTCTCGCGGTAGATGTGGCGCAGGACGGGGGCGGCGCAGGCGATGCCGAGCCGTCCGGTGCCGTCGACGAGGGCCCACAGGGTGGGCGCGTCGGGGCCTTCGCCGCGGACGGCCTCTCGTAGGGCCGCGAGGACGAGGTCCTTGTCCTCGGCGCCGCCCCGGCAGGCCAGCATGCGTCCGGCCGCGGCGCCCAGCGGGTCGGGCCGGTGGGCCCAGCCACGCGCGCGGTCGACGGCGGTGACGCTGCGCATGCGCTCGAAGGCGTCGACGGCGGCCTCCACGACCAGCGGTGAGCCGGTGACCACGGCTGCCTCGATCAGGTCGAGGGCGTCCGGATCGTTGCTGTCGGCCAGGTAGCGCAGCGCCGTACAGCGGGCTCCTTCGGTGCCGTCCTGGGCCGCGGCGACGATCTCGGGCCGGTCCTCGGGGCCCGCGACGGCGACGAGGCACCGCGCGGCGGGCACATGGAGCGCGGCACCGCGCTCGACGCCCTGCTGGGCCCACTCGAAGACCGCCTGCACGCTCCACCCCGGGCGGGGCCCGGTAGGCCGCATCTGCCGCTGCCAGCGGTCGAAACAGCCGGCCTCCTGGGCGGCACGCACGCGCGTGGCGATCGACTCGCGCGGATCCTCGGCCCACAGCCGCCACGGCCGTGGCTCGAAAGCGTCGCGTACGGCGGTGGCCAGTTCGGCCTCGCCCTCCGGATCGGCCGGGAAACGCGCCAGCACGGGAGCGGCCAGGGCACGCAGCCCGGCGTCGTTGTCCCTGAGCGCCAGTTCGTCCAGGGCCCAGGCCCAGTTGGAGCCCGAGGCGGCGTACCTGCGCAGCAGTTCGAGGGCGTCCCGCCTGCCGTAGGAGGCGAGGTGACCGAGGACGGCGAGGGCCAGCCCGGTGCGTGCCTCGTCGGCGTCGAAGGTGTCCTCGACGTCGAAGAGGTGGGCCTCGATGTCGTCCAGCTCGCCGTTCAGGTCGAGGTAGAGACGGGCGTAGTACAGGGAGCGGTTCTCCACCTGCCAGTCGTGGCGGGGGTCCCGCAGCACACAGTGGTTCAGGGCCGCGAGCGCCTCGGCTCGCGGGGCGGTGAGCGCGTGCAGTGTGCCGTCGCCACGGCCCCTCTGGAGCAGGCCGAGCAGCGTACCGCTGGGCGCTATGACCGGTTCGAACATGGGAAACAGCCTCACATCAAGCGTCGACGCAACCGGGGTTCTTGCTTCACCTGGCCGCGTGACAACACGTCGGGGCGCCCGCCGTTTCCTGCTTGCTGTAGACCATCTTCCTCTGCCTCTCGTAGGTGGCCCGTGCGGACCGATCACGGCCCGCGCGGTGCGGCAACACCTGCCCAGCCATCGCGTCCGTGAATCACGACGTCATGATGACTCGGCACTTCCGTCTGCCGCGACCGAAATTTCGGCGGCCCTGTACCGCCTCCCCCGTTTTCCGTGTTTTCGCTGGTCAGATCTGTCGGATCAGTGTGCGTCGAACAGTTCGACCAGTTCCGTCTTTCCGAACATACGAGCGGTGTCGACGGCCGACGGGGTGCCCGCGGCCGGGTCGGCACCGCTTTCGAGCAGAACCTTGATCACTTCCGTCTCGCCCTTGAATACGGCACCGGCGAGGGGGGTCTGGCCCCGGTCGTTGACGCGGTCGGCCTCGGCGCCCCGCTCGAGCAGGGCCCGGACCGCGTCGGCGTGGCCGTGGTAGGCGGCGAGCATGACGAGGGAGTCACCGCGGTCGTTGGTGAGGTTGGCCGGAACACCCGCGTCGACATACGCCACGAGCGGCTCGGTCTGCCCCTGCCGGGCCAGATCGAAGATCTTGGTCGCCAGCTCCACGACCTCGGGGTCGGGGGCATCAGTCATCGGCCGGACCGCCTCTCACTACGAACACGGGGACTGCGGGGAACTACTGGTACTGCTGGAACCATTGGCACTGCTGGGTACTGCTGGAACTTCTGGAACCGCTGGGCACTACTGGGACCGCTGGAACCACCGAGCACCGCGGGGAGCACAGGCACGGCCGGCGAGCGGTGCTCGGCCGTACGAGTGATTCGCCAGGGTACTGGCTCGCGCGGCACATGACCCGATGCGCCCGAGGCAAAGATCATCGCAGACACGGGCGGACGCGAGTCCCAAGCTCATCCGCCTCAAGACACTCCGCCACCCGGAGGAAATCTGCCGAATTTCACCCAGTTGCACCTTTTATCGTATGGATACATCCTGTGAGCCTGGAAGTACTCATGGTGACTGTCCCCACCCAACCAGGAGCACTCACATGATCCTCTCCATCTCAGGCGTCGTCCTGCTCGGCATCGTCGTCTTCATCTTCTTCCGCAAGGACGGACTGAAGGCGTCCCACGCCCTGATCTCGGCCCTGTTCGGCTTCTACCTGGCGAGCACGGCGATCGCCCCGAGCATCAAGGCCGGTGGCGAGAGCCTGGCGAGCCTCCTCGGCGGCATCCAGTTCTGACGCCGCACCTCCCGCCCGTACGCACCTGTAGGAGACAGCAGTGGCCCGCCGCCCCCTCCCCCGCATCCTGAGCACAGGCACCGAGCAGCTCGCCCGGAGCCGGGAGCTGGCTCGGACGCAGTTCGCCCGAAGCCGGGAGCTGGCCCGGACGGCGGGCGACAGCGCCTCTGACGTCCTCCACCCGCTGATCACGATCACCCGCGGTCTGCGCCGGCTGGCCTCGGCCGGGCGGCGCAAGTGGGCCGAGACGCCCAAGGACCGGCGTGGGCCACTGCTGTTCATGGTGGCCTCGGTGATCTTGGTCGTGGCGCTCGTGCCGTACGGCCCGCTGCTCGCCGTCATCACGCTGATGGCGGCGGCAGCCTGGCACGGCCGGGACCGTAAGCCGACGGCTCCCGAGGGCCCCGACGAGTCCCAGACCGAGCGGCTGAGATCCCTGTACGAGGCGCTCGTGCCGTACTTCTCCGCCGCCGACGACCCGGCGCCGCTGTTCACCCACGCCGGGGACTGGGACAAGGCGTTCCCCGAGTACGAATTCGACGGCACGGGACGCATCAGCGCCCTCGTGGTCCGCTACCCCGCCTACTTCACCGACGGCGAGCCCCAGGCACGCGCGCGTATCGAGCACCTGCTGGCCGCCAAGTCCGGCCGTGGCCGGGAGTACCACTTCGCCTGGGACGAGGAAGGCAACGAGCTCACGGTCACCGCCCTCGCGCCGCTGCCCCTCGACATCGCCGCCCAGCGCTTCGTCACGACCCCGGGCGAAACGGTTCTGGGCTTCACCGACCCCACCCAGGTCCAGCGCACGCTCCCCCTCACCCACGGCGAGGAGCAGCGCGACGTACCGCCGGTCGTCTGGCGCACCGGCATCCGCTCCACCGAGCCGCATCTGCTGGTCATCGGCCAGCCCGGCAGCGGCACCTCCACACTGCTGCGCTCCGTCGCCCTCCAGGCCCTGCAGTACGGCGACGTCGTCATCGTCGAGGGTGGCAGCACCGGCGAGTACGCCTGCCTGACAGGGCGCGACGGCGTCCTCGCGGTCGAGTGCGGGCTGGCCGGGGCGCTGGCGAGCCTGGAGTGGGCCGCGACGGAGACGGAGCGGCGCCTGATCGCGATCAACCGGGCCCGCCAGGCCGGCAACCCCCCGCCGGACGACACCAAGCGCCCGCTGTGGATCCTCCTGGACCGGCCGACGGCGTTCTCCCACCTCGCCGCGGCGGACGACCGCAAGGACCCCCAGTCACTGCTCCAGGTCCCGCTCCGGCACGGCCGCGCCGCCGGGGTGACGGTCGTCGTGGCCGATCAGTGGGACGCCATGGACGCCCTGAGCGACGCCGTCCGACAGCACACCCGCGCGCGTGTCGTGCTCGGCCCGGCGACGAAGGGGCAACTGGAGATGGTTCTGGGCGCCCTGCCGCACACCACTCCGGTCACCGACGTCCCGCCCGGCCGCGGTTACGCCCGCCTGGGCAGCGGCCCGGTCCACCGCCTTCAGGTCCCGGCCACCCCGGACCCGTACGACGACGCGACGAGCGAAGCGCACCGGCAGGCAGTGCTGGACCTGTTGCCGCCCCGGACGACACCGGTGGAGGAGGACACGCTCCCCAAGCTGAACCTGGAGAAGGCAGCACAGAACCGGGAGCCGGAACCGGAGCCGGTACCGGCGGAGGCAGTGGTGGCCGAGACGTCGTAGGACTGGCGAGGCGGGCACCCCTGACCGCGAGGCGGGCGCCCCTGACCCGACACCACCCCGCCCGCGCCGCGACCTCGACACCGCCCACGCCACGAACGGCCTCGACACCGCCCACGCCACGAACGGCCGTGTCACGCCACGAACGGCCGCACCGCGTCGTTCCCGCCACTGACCCCGCTCTCCACCAGCCGCGCCGCCGCAGCCAGCCGTACCGCGGCCTCCTCGGCCACCGCACCCCCGACGGTGAACGGCAACCGCACATACCCCTCGAAGGCCCCGTCCACGCCGAACCGGGGCCCGGACGGCACCCGTACGCCCACTCGCTCTCCGGCCTCCGCGAGCCGTGACCCGGACAGACCGCCCGTGCGCACCCACAGCGTGAGTCCGCCCCGCGGCACCTCGAACTCCCACTCGGGCAGCTCGCGCCGCACCGCCGTGACGAGCGCGTCCCGGTTCTCCCGTGCCTGGCCGCGCCGCACCTCGACGGCCTGCTCCCAACCTCCCGTGCTGAACAGCCAGTTCACGCCCAGCTGCTCCAGCACGGGCGTCCCCAGATCTGCGTAGGCGCGCGCGGCCACGAGACTGCGGATCACATCGGGGGCCGCCCGCACCCATCCGATCCGCATCCCCGCCCAGAAAGCCTTGCTGGCCGAACCGACCGTGACGACGGTCGACCCCGCGGGGTCGAAGGCGCACACCGGTCGCGGCATCTCCAGCTCCGGATCGAGCCACAGCTCGCTCATCGTCTCGTCGGCGACGAGCACGGTCCCCGCCGACCGCGCCGCGTCCACCAGCCGCCGCCGCTGGTCGTCGTCGGCCAGCGCGCCGGTGGGGTTGTGGAAGTCGGCGACGACATAGGCGATGCGGGGCGCGGCGTCCCGCAGCACCTGACGCCAGCGGTCCATGTCCCACCCTGTCAGCCCCTCCGCCATGGCGACCGGCACCAGCCGGGCGCCCGCCTCCCGCATCAGCTGGAGGATGTTGGCGTAGGAAGGCGACTCGACCGCGATCCGCTCCCCGCGCCCCGCGAAGAGGTGGCAGATCGCGTCGATCGCGCCCATCGCCCCGGTCGTCACCATGATCTGCTCGGGCATGGTCGGGATCCCGCGAGCGGTGTACCGCTCGGCGATCATGGACCGGAGCGCCGGCAGCCCCGCCGGATAGTCGCCATGGGTGTGGGCGTACGGAGGCAGCTCCTCCAGGGCGCCCTGGACGGCACGGGTCAGCCATGGCTCGGGGGCGGGCAGGGCCGCACAGCCGAGGTCGATCATCGAGCCGAGCGCCTCGGGCGGCAACGGCTCCAGTCCGCGCGCGGGCAGCGGGTTCCCCGCCGGGACGGCCGTCCAGCTCCCGGCGCCGCGCCGCGACTCCAGAAAACCCTCGGTGCGCAGCGCCTCGTACGCGGCGGCCACGGTCGTACGGCTGACGGACAGCGCGAGGGCCAGCTCACGCTCGGCGGGCAGCCGCGCGGCGACCGGGACACGGCCCTCCAGGACGAGCAGCCGGACGCCGTCGGCGAGGGCCCGGTAGGCGGGCGGACGCTTGCTGCCGGGGCCGGCGGGGCGGTCCTGCTGGGAGGTGAGAAGCCGGGCGAGTTGCGTGGCACCCACCGCGGAAGTCCACTGCGCCATGATTTCCAGTCCACCTTCCCCGAATTGGCCATGGAGGCCGCCGCCTCCCAAGCCACAGGGTGTCATGCATCAGGCCACTTCCACCACAGGGGGCACGTCTTGTCCACGCAGGGGCACCTCGTACGGCGACTGTCACAGCTCTACGTCGGGCTCGCGCTCTACGGCGCGAGCTCCGCGCTGCTCGTCGAGGCGGGCCTGGGCCTGGAGCCGTGGGGTGTGCTGCATCAAGGGCTCGCCGCACGCACGGGCCTGACGATCGGTGTGGTCTCGATCGTCGTCGGAGCCGTGGTGCTGCTCCTGTGGATCCCCTTGCGCCAGCGCCCCGGTCTGGGCACCGTCTCCAACGTCTTCGTCGTGGGCATCGCCATGGACGGCACCCTCGCCGCCGTCCCCGACGCCCACTCACTGGCTGTCCGCATCCCGCTTCTCGTCGCCGGCATCCTGCTCAACGGCGTGGCCACCGGCCTCTACATCGCCGCCCGTTTCGGGCCGGGCCCCCGCGACGGCCTGATGACCGGTCTGCACCGGCGCACCGGCCGCTCGATCCGGCTGATGCGTACGGCCGTCGAGATCGCGGTCGTCGCGACCGGCTTCGCACTGGGCGGCACCGTCGGTGTCGGCACCGTCCTGTACGCACTGTCCATCGGCCCGCTCGCCCAGCTGTTCCTGCGCGTGTTCGCCGTACCCCCCCCGGCATCCGACGGCAGCACGGTCGTTGCCACCGGGCAACCCCGAGGAGCGATACTGCGTCCGTGAGCACCACGCGGATACGCCACCCCTATCTCGATCACCCCGGCCCCATCGCCTTCGCCCATCGGGGCGGGGCCGCGGACGGCCTGGAGAACACCACGCTCCAGTTCCGGCGCGCGGTCGAGATGGGCTACCGGTACATCGAGACCGACGTCCACACCACGCGCGACGGCAAGCTCGTCGCCTTCCACGACGCGACGCTGGACCGGGTGACGGACGGAGCCGGCCGGATCGCGGACCTGCCCTGGGACGACGTACGGCACGCGCGCGTGGCGGGCAGGGAGCCGGTACCCCTCTTCGAGGAGCTCCTGGAGACCTTCCCCGAGGTGCGCTGGAACGTCGACCTCAAGGCGGAGCCCGCGCTCCTGCCCTTCCTGGAGCTGATCGAGCGCACCGGTGCCTGGGACCGTGTCTGCGTGGGCTCCTTCTCCGAGGCGAGGGTCGTGCGCGCCCAGCGCCTGGCCGGTCCGCGCCTGGCCACGTCGTACGGCACCCGGGGGGTGCTCAATCTGCGGCTGCGCTCCTGGGGGGTGCCGGCCGCGCTGCGCCGCTCGGCCGTCGCCGCCCAGGTTCCTCAGGCCCAGTCCGGGATCCAGGTGGTGGACCACCGCTTCGTCCGGGCCGCCCACGCGCGCGGGCTTCAGGTGCACGTGTGGACGATCAATGATCCCGCGTCGATGCACCGGCTCCTGGACCTGGGGGTCGATGGCATCATGACCGATCACATCGACACACTGCGCAAGGTGATGGAGGACCGGGGCGACTGGAGCTGACCCGGCCGCGGTCCCGAGCCCTCGCGCGGGATCACCACGGGGAAGCGAGGGCACGGGTGGGTACCGATACCGTGCGGACGGACGCGGCCGACGACGCCGCAGGGCGACGGCGCGAGCAGCGCGGCTGGTACTTCTACGACTGGGCGTGCTCCGTCTACTCGACGAGCGTGCTCACCGTGTTCCTGGGCCCGTATCTGACGTCGGTCGCCGAGGCGGCGGCGGACGCGGACGGCTTCGTCCATCCCCTGGGCATTCCGGTGCGCGCGGGCTCGTTCTTCGCGTACTCGGTGTCCCTGTCGGTCATCGTGGCCGTCCTTGTGATGCCCCTGGTCGGCGCAGCCGCCGACCGCACCGGCCGCAAGAAGCCCCTCCTCGCGACGGCCGCCTACACGGGGGCCGCGGCGACCATGGCCATGTTCTTCCTCGACGGCGACCGCTATCTGCTCGGTGGCCTCCTGCTGATCGTCGCGAACGCGGCGCAGTCGGTCGCGATGATGCTCTACAACTCCTATCTGCCGCAGATCGCCCCGCCCGAGGAGCGCGACGCGGTCTCCTCCAGGGGCTGGGCCTTCGGCTACGCGTCGGGCTCCCTGATGCTGGTCATGAATCTGGTCCTGTACCTGGCGCACGACTCCTTCGGGGTCTCCGAGGGCACGGCCGTCCGGATCTGTCTGGCCTCGGCCGGCCTGTGGTGGGGCGTCTTCGCTGTCATCCCGCTGCGCCGGCTGCGCGACCGCCGCCGCGGCGGCGAGCCGGCCTCGCCGGGCGGCGCGAGCGGGAAGGCGTCCGCGGGTCCGACGGCCGCCGGCTTCCGGCAGCTCGCCGCGACCATCCGCGACATGCGCCGCCACCCGCTGACGCTCGCGTTCCTCCTCGCCTATCTCGTCTACAACGACGGCATCCAGACGGTGATCTCCCAGGCGTCGGTCTACGGCTCGAAGGAACTCGGCCTCGGACAGTCCACGCTCATCGGCGCCGTCCTGCTGGTTCAGGTGCTGGCGGTGGTGGGGGCGCTCACGATGGGGCGTCTGGCGCGGATCTACGGAGCGAAGCGGACGATCCTCGGCTCGCTGGTCGCCTGGACGGTGACCCTGGCCGCCGGGTACTTCCTGCCGGCTGGGGCGCCGGTGTGGTTCTTCGTGCTGGCGGCCGGCATCGGGCTGGTCCTCGGCGGCAGCCAGGCCCTGTCCCGGTCCTTGTTCTCCCATCTCGTCCCGCCGGGCAAGGAGGCCGAATACTTCTCCGCCTACGAGATGAGCGACCGCGGGATGAGCTGGCTCGGTCCGCTGCTGTTCGGGCTCACCTACCAGCTGACCGGAAGTTATCGGGACGCGATCATCTCCCTGGTGGCCTTCTTCGTCATCGGGTTCGCCCTGCTCGCGAGGGTTCCGGTGCGACGTGCGATCAGCGACGCGGGCAATCAGGTCCCGACAAGGATTTAGCGTTCCCAGTGAAAGGGCGGTAGTGTACGCGTTTGGCCTGCCAGGCGTACCGTTACTGCGCGTCAAAGATGCCGAAACGCTGTGTGACATCTGCTAGCAGATGTGACAAACCGGGCGCCGGTGGGTACGACATTGGTCAGCAAGGCTGCGGCTACGACGGCGACGCACGACCCGGAACGTGACGCGGAACGGGAATCTTTACCGCCGACCGGACGTTGACCGGATGACGACGACAGCGACACCTGTCCTGTGGGCGACAAGCCCGGGAGGCACGATTCATGAGTGAGCGAGCTCTTCGCGGCACGCGCCTCGTGGTGACCAGCTACGAGACGGACCGCGGCATCGACCTGGCCCCGCGCCAGGCCGTGGAGTACGCATGCGAGAAGGGGCACCGGTTCGAGATGCCCTTCTCGGTCGAGGCGGAGATCCCGCCGGAGTGGGAGTGCAAGGTCTGCGGGGCCCAGGCACTCCTCGTGGACGGCGACGGCCCTGAGGAGAAGAAGGCCAAGCCCGCGCGTACGCATTGGGACATGTTGATGGAGCGGCGTACCCGCGAGGAACTCGAAGAGGTCCTCGAGGAGCGACTGGCCGTTCTGCGCTCCGGGGCGATGAACATCGCGGTTCATCCCCGGGACAGCCGCAAGTCCGCGTAGTCCCTGCGGGGCCTGGCCCGGATTACCAGCAACGCGTGAAACCGCGGGTGCCGTACGTGAAAGTGACGTACGGCACCCGCGGTTTCGTGTGCGCGCGGTGGGTGATGGGCTCGGTCCGCGATGCGCGCGGTTGACTCGCGGGTGCGCGGTTGCTTCGTGGGGTGTGCGCGGCTTCGTGGGTGTGCGCGCTTCGCAGGTGCGCGGTTGTTTCGTGGGTATGCCCGGCTTCGCGGATGCGCGCGGATTCGCGGATGCGGCCAGGGGGCTCGCGCCTCCGCGTGGCGGGCAGGCCAGCGGGCCGGCGGGCCGGGTCCGGCCCCGCCTCGGCCGAACGGCTCAGCCGGTCAGCGGGGGCCGCGGCTCCTGCCGGGCGGCGTCCCCCGGCTCGTCCCTGATGACCTCGCCCTGGACGACCTTGCCGTCAGGGCGATGGATACGGGCCTGCTGGAATGCCTCGCCGAAGGAACCCGACGACGCCTCGCGCAGCTTCCGCTCGAACGTGCGCTCCGCCCGGCGGCTGACCAGCTTCTGCACCGGCGGGATCAGCAGGACCAGGCCCACCACGTCCGAGACCAGACCCGGCAGCATGATCAGCACGCCGCCCAGCATCTGCAGGCCGTTCCCACCGCCGCGCTCCGGTGTGCCGCCCCGCTGGAGCGCTTCGTTCAGGGCCTCGAAGGCGCGACGGCCGGCCCGCTTGATCACCACCGAGCCGAGCACCAGCCCGGCGAGCAGCAGCAGGAACACCGCGAGCCCGCCCGCCACGTCCGCGACCACGGTCAGCAGCCAGATCTCCAGCACCAGCCACGCGGCGATGCCCAGCGGCAGGAAGGTGCGCAGCCGGGAGCGCCGGGGCCGGGCGGGATAGGTGGGAGTCGGTGCGCCAGTCGTCATGCGTCCAGTGTGCCTGGGCTCGGCTCAGAGTGGGATAAGCGGGACGCGGCCGACGGCCGGCCGACGGTCCCGGACCTATGCCTTCGGGCGCTGCCGCGGTGCGGGCGACGACGGCTTCGGGCGGCTCAGCAGCTTGCCCACCCGCTCCCGCGCTCCCCAGGACGTGACCCGCCACAGCGCCTCGACCAGGATGTCGCGGCTCATCTTCGAGTCACCGAGCTCCCGCTCGACGAAGGTGATCGGCACCTCGACGACATGGAAGCCGGCCTTGACCGCGCGGCGGGCGAGGTCGACCTGGAAGCAGTAGCCCTGGGAGGCGACGTCGTCGAGGCCGAGGCCCTCGAGGGTCTCGCGGCGGAAGGCGCGGTAGCCGCCGGTGATGTCGCGCAGGGGCAGGTCCAGCGCGAGCCGGGAGTAGAGGCTGCCGCCGCGGGAGATGAACTCGCGGGACTTGGGCCAGTTGACGACCCGGCCGCCGGGGACCCAGCGGGAGCCGAGGACCAGGTCGGCGCCCTTGAGGGCGGTCAGCAGGCGGGGCAGTTCCTCGGGCTGGTGGGAGCCGTCGGCGTCCATCTCGATCAGGACGCCGTAGCCGTTGTCCATGCCCCAGCGGAAGCCCGCGAGGTAGGCGGCGCCCAGGCCCTCCTTGCCCTTGCGGTGCAGGACCTGGACGTGGTCGTGCTCGGCGGCGAGTTCGTCGGCGAGCTTGCCGGTGCCGTCGGGGCTGTTGTCGTCGGCCACGAGCACATGCGCGTCGGGGACCGCCTTGCGGACCCGGCCGACGATGCCCTTGATGTTCTCCGCCTCGTTGTAGGTCGGGATGATCACCAGCGCCGTGCCGAGCGGCCCGAACTGCCTCCCCCGGTCCTGTGCCGTGAGGGTCCCGTCGCCGTCGTTCACTGCTGCCCCTTCATGTCCGTACGCAGACATCCACCATAGTGGGCGCGGCCTGCACTGACGTGACAGCACGTTCGTACGGTGGTGTCGAATCCGCAAGAGCAGGGAAAGGCTGGGTTTCTGAGGTCCGGTACGCCGGTTTCGCGACTGCGGCGGTTCGGCGACTGCGCCGGTTTCGCGACTGCGGCGGATGGGGGCCCGGCGCCCTTCGGGCCGACCTGGGGCCCGCTGGCTGCGGGTCGACCGAAAGCCGTTGTCTACTGAGCGCCCGGGCCCCACCCGGGTCACACCTCCCCGACCGGCCGGAACGTTCCGTCGTCGCCGCGCGGGCGCTGAGCCTGGCTCCCAGTGGCGGTGCCCCGTGCGGCACACCGTCCCTGACCCAGCGGCGTTGCGACGGGTTCCCGGAAGTTCCGCGGTTGCCCGGTCGGGCGTCCGGTGGTGGACGCGGCCGAACCTACCGGCCTCGGACCTCCGCCTGTCAACAGTCGTCTGACCTGGGGGTTTTCCTTCAAATCCCTGGTCAGGGCAGAGGATGCGCAGGTCGCGCGACGGGGCGGCGCGCAGCTATCGGGTTCGCGCCACCCCGGGAGATCACTCGCCCGGCCGTACGAAGACCGTTCGTCCGCCCACCACCGTGCGCAGACAGACCGGGAGTTCGCGGCCCGGGGTCAGGTCGGGCAGGCCGGGGGTGCCGGAGCGGGGGTCGGTGGACCAGCGCGCGACCCGGTCGTCGGGGGCCTGGACCACCAGTTCCTCGGTGCGCCACACGGCGTAGTCGGCGGGTGCGCCGGGCACCAGGACGCCCGCGTCGTCGCGGCCGATCGCCCGCCAGCCGCCCCGCGTGTGCGCCGTGAACGCGGCGCGCACGGAGACCTGGTGCTCGGGCGTGTGATGGAAGGCCGCCGCGCGGACCGTGCCCCACGGGTCGAGCGGCGTGACCGGGCTGTCGGATCCGAAGGCGAGCGGAACGCCGGCGCGCAGCAGGGCCGCGAAGGGGTTCAGGGTGCGGGCGCGTTCGGCGCCGAGGCGCTGGGCGTACATGCCGTCCTCGCCGCCCCACAGCGCGTCGAAGGCGGGCTGCACGGAGGCGGTCAGGCCCAGCTCGGCGAAGGCCGCGACGGTGTCCGGCGTGAGCATCTCGGCGTGCTCGACACGGTGCCGGGCGGCCCGCACCCGGGCGAGGCCGACCTTCTCGGCGGCGGCCCGCACGCCGTCCACCACGGCGGTCACGGCGGCGTCGCCGATCGCGTGGAAGCCCGCCTGGAGGCCGGCCTCGGTGCAGGCGACGACGTGGGCGGCGACGGCGGCCGTGTCCAGGTAGGCGGCACCGGTGTGGCCGGCGTCGGCGTACGGCTGGTGCAGACAGGCGGTGTGCGAGCCGAGGGCACCGTCGACGAAGAGGTCGCCGGCCGCGCCGATCGCGCCCAGCTCGCGCGCCTTGCGCACGTCCTGCTCGGCCCAGTAACCGACGACGCGCGGGCCGGGTTCCAGCGCGGCCAGCCGCAGCAGTCCGGTGAAGTCGTCCTCGGAGGAGATGTCCGGCCCGGCGCACTCGTGGACGGTGCCGATGCCGAGGGAGGCGGCCCGGGCCAGGGCGGCGCGCTGGGCCTCCGCTCGCTGCGCGGGTGTGATCGCGGCCAGCGCGGTGGCGCGTACGGCATGATGGGCGTCGGCGACGAGCGGGCCGTCGGTCGCGTCGACGCCGGGCGTCAGGTCCAGCAGGGCGGTGGTGACGACCGCCGAGTGGACGTCGATGCGGGAAAGGTAGAGCGGGCGTGCGCCGGTGGCCTCGTCGAGCTCGGCGCGCGTCGGCGGGCGACCGCCGGGCCAGCGCGAGGCGTCCCAGCCGTGGCCGAGCAGGACGCGGTCGTGCGGGCGGGCGGCGGCGAAGGCACGCACGAGCGCGAGGGCCGCCTCCAGGGAGGGCACGCCGGACAGGTCGAGGCCGGTCAGGGCGAGCCCGGTGGCGGTGGTGTGCACATGAGCGTCGGTGAACGCCGGGGTGACGAGGGCGCCGTCGAGGTCGACCACCTCGTCGACGCCGTCCGCGAAGGCGTCCGCGGCCCCTTCCGAGCCGACCCAGGCGACCTGTCCCCGCTCCACGACCATCGCGGTGGCGAAGGGGTCGGCGGGGCTGTGCACTTCTCCTCGGCGGAGAAGGACGGTCTTCGGCTGCGGGCTGCGCTCACTCATGGGGACAGTCTCGCGCCTCCCCCTGACGTGCTCCGGCCAGGGGTGGCCTGCGACGCCCTGCGACGCCCTCGCAAGGGGCGGATTCCGCGGCGTGGGCACGACCGGCCGCGAGGGACGCGCGGCCGGCGGGCACAAAGTCAGCGCTGCGGCGGCCCCCGGCGGTGTTCAGACCCGCGGCGGCCGAGCCTCGTAAGGCGTCGACAACACCACCGTCGTCCGCGTGGACACCCCCGCCAGCGAACGGAGCCGGGCGAGCAGCTCCTCCAGCTCGTGCGGCGTGGCCACCCGTACCTTGAGGATGTAGTTCTCGTCGCCCGCGACACTGTGGCAGGCCTCGATCTCGGGCACCCCGGCCAGCCGGTCCGCGATGTCGTCGGGGGCACTGGGGTCGAACGGCTTCACCGAGATGAACGCGGTCATCGGCAGCCCCACCGCCTCGGGGTCCACCACCGCGGCATAGCCGCGGATGACGCCACGCTGCTCCAGCCGCCGCACCCGCTGGTGCACGGCCGAGGTGGACAGGCCCGTGGCCTTGCCCAGGTCGGTGTAGCTCATCCGCCCGTCCTTGACGAGCAGCTGCACGATCTGTCGATCCAGCTCCTCCATGGCGCAAGAACCTACAGTGCCGCTGATCTCCTGGGATACCTGAGCAGCCCAGGTCATGGCCGGTTTGTGATGTGACCGCCGGGAGGAGTTGAGCCGGCCGGGGGACAAACCGGCCGCCCGGGGCACCTGCGGGCGGCATGTGACGAACGCCACAGGTCTCGAACAGGCTCCGTGATGTTCTCGTGATTACCGCCGAGACCGGACGGGAAGTGCTTGCTGTGGTCGAGGCCGCAGCGCCTTCACGGCCCAGCCCGAGGGGGAGAACCAAATGCAGAGTCTTAAGCGCCCTGGTCGTACCGCACCCAAGCGCCTCCAGCCGGTCGCCGAGCCCGAGCCGGAGGGCGTCGAACCCGACGCCTACGACGACGAGCTCGACACCTACGACACCTACGAGATGTACCGGGTGATCTGCCCGGACTGCGCGCAGCCCATCGCGCTGCTCGCGGACGAGGAGGTCCTGCCGGAGCACGCGCTGTGCGCCTCACCGTGGAACCCGTTCGGCCTCACCGTCTGTGCCGGCACGGGCCGCCGGGCCACCGAGGCTGCGTGCGCGGACGAGTCCCTGGAGCCCCAGGAGCAGGACACCGCCCTTCTGTTGACGCTCCCTCAGGGGCTCGACTGGCGGACGCAGCCCTTCTCGCACGTCGGCGGCCCGGGCTCGCGCCCATTGCGAGTCCCGGTGATGCGGCGCGAGGCCGCCTGAGCGCACCCGGCGGCGTACGCCGGCTCGCCCGGCGTCCCGCACCCGAGGCCGTCGGCGTCGCTCAATCCCAGTAGCTGCCCTGCACCATGGCTCGCAGGCTGCCGTGGTGCAGGATCAGTGTGTCCGGGTCCGCCGGGACGGCCACTTCGCCGAAGTGGACCTGGCGGTAGGCGACTCGGAGCATGACCACGGCGTGCCGCAGGGCGGCGTAGAGCGTGTAGAAGTCCATGTCGCGCGGGATGTGACCGGTGAGTTGGGCGTAGCGTGCCTCGACCCGGTCGCGGCGCAGGAAGTGCGGCAGCCCGCGCTGTCCGAAGGCGACCGTGAGGTCCTGGAAGAAGCGGTGCAGATAGACCGTCCAGCCGAGGTCGACCTCGCGCGGGGCGAGTGCCGCCATCTCCCAGTCGAGGACGGCCGCGGGTTCGAACCCGTCGTAGACGACGTTCCCGATGCGGGCGTCGCCCCAGTTCAGCACGGGCGGGCCTGGATCGCGGGGCCAGAGATCCTCCAGCCGGTCGAACGCCTCCTCGATGAGGGGTGAGCGGGCGCGTCCGTCAACCACCCATGAGTAGTACGCCCGTTGCGCCATGACGTGCCGCCGCAGCTCGTCCCCCTCGCCAGGGAGAGCGAGGAACTCGGCCTCTTTCGCCGGTACTTGGTCGTGCAGCGCGGCCAGCAGCCCGATCGTCGCCGCCTCCAGCCGGGCGCGCTCCTCGTCGCTCGCCGCGTGCAGCCAGTTGCCCTCATAGGTGTACGGCATGACGTCCGGTGGCACGCGCCCCTGGACGCGCTCCATGACGAAGAAGGGCGCGCCCAGCGGGCCGGGGTCCTCCTCCAGCCACAGCACCTTCGGCACGGGGATGCCGGAGCGCTCGGCGACCAGCCGCATGGTGCGGTACTGCCGAGGCATGTCGTAGTCGGGGAACACCGTGTACGCGGCCGGATCCGCCGCCAGCCGCAACGCGCAGTCGCGGAACGACGGTTCGGGGTGCTCGATGGCGAACAGCAGGGTCTCGCTGGACATGCCGTTCGACTCGGGGACGGTAAGGTCGACCGCCTTCGCGCCGGGCAGCCGGGTGGCGAGCCAGGCGGTGAGCCGGCGGCTGACCTCCTCCGGGTCGCGGGTGCTGGTGCGGGGCCGGGGTGCTGTGGCTGCCATGACGCAAACCCCCTACGGTGCGACCGATGTGAAGTCCGCGAACCCGCTCGGGTCGTGCCGCCCGAACGAGCCGTGCTCGAAGATGCCGTGGCCGACCCGGCCTTCCAGCCGGAAGCGCGCGGCGTGGTCGGTGACGCCGTACGCGGCGAGCGGGTGGGCGGCTGCGTCGGAGAGGTCGAAGACGGCGCTGTCGGTCCAGCCGCGCCCTCGCCAGGTGCCGTGCTGCCAGTCGCCGGCGGGCGGATAGCCGGCGCCGACGGCGAGCGGGGACGAGGTGAGGACCTCCACCTCCAACTCCTGCGGCTTGCGTATGTCGCCCAGGTGGACGAGGGCGCGTTCGGGGTGGCGGGTACCGGGACGGTAGGTGATCTCGGCCTGGGGCCAGCCGAGTTGGCGATCGCGGTGGCCGGGGCGGACGAGGGTGGCGTCGCTCAGCGAGCGGTGTCCGTCGGCGTCCTCCTGGACGATCACCATCAGGAACCGGTCCTCGAAGCGCACGGGGCACCAGATCCAGTGGAAGCCCTCGGTCGGGTGCTCCTCGGCGAACCGGCCGCCCTCCTCCCCGGGGACGGGTCGCACACCCCAGCTGCGGTCGCGGGTACCGGTCCACCCGGCCGGTGTGACGGCGAACTCGGCCGCGCCCGCGCGCACGACGCCCGCCACCCCGCCCGCCTGGACGAAGCGGCGCCCCTCGAGGGTGAGCCGGTCGCCGCGGCGCTGGAGATGGTGGGGTTCCCACAGGGCGGGGTACTCGGCGGTCCAGGTGATGTCGTAGGACAACGCGGCGTCTTCGCAGATCAGGCGCAGTCGGCGCAGGGGTTCGGACACCTCGATCCGCAGCGGTCCGACGGCCAGGCGCATGCGGTCCTCGCCGAGGGCGTCCGAGGCCCGCACCGCGTGCAGCGTGTCCCCCACGCGCAGGGTGGCGTAGGCGTCGATGACCCCGAGATTGGGGTAGACGCCCAGGCCGGCGATCAGCAGGGCGTGTCCCTCGTGGTCGAGGACGTGGAAGATGCAGCGGTCGTAGGCGTTGCGGTCGCTGGTGGCGACGTACTTCATGGACAGGGGAACCTGGTGCACCGGGTACTCGTCGAGCGGCACGGGGCGATCGTCGTCGGCCACGGCAAACCTCCCTGGAGGCGGCTGGGCTGACGGTACGTCAGGCAGTGCGAGGTGGCCAGAGCGGGAGCCGTACCTCCCGCGAACTCACGCCCGATTCCGGCGGACGGTGACTTGTCCCCCCACCTCCGCGTTGCCCCGGTATGCCCTCCACCTATTCGACGACCGGACCCCAGCGCCGCATCTTCGTGCCGCGGCCCGCGGGCACGCTTCCGCCGGCCCCTCCGCAGCAGCCGGACCCGCCGATCTACCGCGAGTTGATGCGCACCTGGGCCGACCGCGGTCGCACCCTGCCCGGGCACCACGACCCGGAGTGGATCCGGCTCGCGGCGCCGCAGGTCAAGCGGGGTCAGTTCAGCGTCCCTCGGGACCTGCTAGGTGACGGGCGATGACCATCCGCTGAATCTGGTTCGTGCCCTCGACGATCTGGAGCACCTTGGCCTCGCGCATGTACCGCTCGGCCGGGAAGTCCGCGGTGTAGCCGTAACCGCCGAGGATCTGGACGGCGTCGGTGGTGACTTTCATCGCGGTGTCGGTGCAGTGCAGCTTGGCCATCGCCGCCTGCTTGGCGAAGGGACGGCCGGCGTCGCGCAGCCGCGCCGCGGCAAGGTACAGCGCGCGGCCCGCCTCGATCTGGGTCGCCATGTCGGCGAGCATGAAGCGCAGCCCCTGGAAGTCGGCGATGGGCTTGCCGAACTGCCGGCGCTCGGTCGCGTACGCCACCGCCTCGTCGAGCGCCGCCTGCGCCACGCCGATCGCGCAGGCCGCGATGCCGAGCCGGCCGGAGTCGAGCGCGGACAGGGCGATCGCGAAGCCCTGGCCCTCCTCGCCGAGGCGCCGCTCGTCGGAGACCCGGACGCCGTCGAAGTGGACCTGTGCCGTGGGCGATCCCTTCATGCCCATCTTCTTCTCGGGCGCCGCCGATCCGAGCCCCTGCGCGTCCCCGGGGACCAGGAACGCGGTGATGCCACGCGGGCCTTCCTCACCCGTGCGGGCCATGACGGTGTAGAAGTCGGCGATACCGCCGTGCGTGATCCAGGCCTTGGTGCCCGTGAGCACCCAGCCGTCCCCGTCCCGGACCGCCTTGGTCCGCAGGGACGCGGCGTCGGACCCGGACGACGGCTCGGAGAGGCAGTACGCGCCGAGCAGCCCGCCGCCGAGCATCGCGGGCAGGTGCTCGACCTGCTGCTGCTTGGTGCCGTAGGTGGCGAGGGCGTAGGAGGCGAGGGTGTGCACGCTGACGCCGAGGCCGACGGTGAGGCGGACCGCGGCGAGCTCTTCCAGGACCTGGAGATAGACCTCGTAGGGCTGGTCGCCGCCGCCGTACTCGGAGTCGTACGGCAGGCCGAGCAGTCCTGATTCGGACAGCAGGGTGAAGACCTCGCGCGGGAAGCGTCCGGCGTCCTCCTCCTCGGCCGCCTTCGGGGCGATCTCGCGCTGCGCGATGTCGCGGACGAGCGAGATCAGATCCCGGGCCTCGTCCGTGGGCAGTTGACGGTCCACCGGCTGCGGGGCGCGGTCGGGCATGGCGACGATCCTCCCTGTCGGGCACATCGGCGGTCTGCCGCCTTGGGTGGGGCGGCCCGCCGGGTCTCACTGGTGCCGGGCCGATGCTCGCGTTCCCGGGTTTCGGAAGCTGCTGACCAGCGGCTGCGCTGTGAGTATGCCCGATCGGAGGCACCCCGTCACCAGTTAACGACCGCTTACTTCAAGAAGTATCGAGCGACACACGCGGTCATCGAAATTGGTCCGAACCATTGACGTACTGGTCTAGTCCTCCTACCTTGGCGGAGCGATTCCATCAGCGCGTTCATGCCAATCGGCGCACGTTCCCCTCTCCCCCACGGAGGAGACACCCCGATGCACACTTCGCACCGCCCCCGCCCCCGCGCCCGGTTCCGGGCGCTCGTGTCCGCCGCCTGTGCGGCCGTCCTCGGCGCCGGACTGCTCACCGTCGCGGGCACCGCCACCGCGGACACCGCCGCCACCGGATCCGACGCCTCCGCACCCAGGCTCGCCGCCGGCTCCAAGGTCGTCGGCTACTTCACCGAATGGGGCACCTACGACCGCAAGTACCTCGTCAAGAACATCGAGACCTCGGGCTCGGCCACCAGGCTCACCCACATCAACTACGCCTTCGGCAACGTCACCGGCGGCAGGTGCGCGATCGGCGACTCCTACGCGGCGACCGAGCGGACGTACACCGCGGCCGAGTCCGTGGACGGCGTCGCCGACACCTGGGACCAGCCGCTGCGCGGTACCTTCAACCAGCTGCGCGAGCTGAAGAAGAAGCACCCGGGTCTGAAGGTCCTGTGGTCCTTCGGCGGCTGGAACTGGTCGAGCGGCTTCGGCGAGGCGTCGCGCAACCCGGCCGCCTTCGCCCAGTCCTGCTACGACCTGGTCGAGAACTCCAAGTGGGCCGATGTCTTCGACGGCATCGACATCGACTGGGAGTACCCGAACGCCTGCGGCGCCACCTGTGACACCAGCGGGCGGGAGTCCTTCAAGAACCTGATGTCGGCGGTGCGCGCCAAGTTCGGCTCCCGCAACCTGGTCACGGCGGCGATCACGGCCGACGCGAGCAGCGGCGGCAAGATCGACGCGGCGAACTACGCGGGCGCCGCACAGTACGTCGACTGGTACAACCCGATGACCTACGACTTCTTCGGCGCCTGGGACGCGACCGGCCCGACGGCCCCGCACTCGCCGTTGAACTCCTACAACGGCATCCCGAAGGCGGGCTTCCACACCTCGGCGACCATCGCCAAGCTCAAGGGCCTCGGCATCCCGCCCTCGAAGCTGCTGCTCGGCATCGGCTTCTACGGCCGCGGCTGGACCGGCGTCACCCAGTCGGCGCCCGGCGGCACGGCGACCGGGCCGGCGAAGGGGACCTGGGAGAACGGCATCGAGGACTACAAGGTGCTCAAGAGCCGCTGCCCGGCGAACGGCACGGTGGGCGGCACCGCGTACGCCAAGTGCGGGAACGAGTGGTGGAGTTACGACACCCCCGCGACCATCGCCACCAAGATGACGTACAAGAACCAGCAGGGCCTGGGCGGCACCTTCTTCTGGGAGCTGAGCGGGGACACGACCGGCGGTGAGCTGATCAAGGCGATCAAGTAACCGGACCCACGGGGGACAAGGGGCGGAGGACCACGAGACCTCCGCCCCTTGTGCGTGCCCGGACGCGGGCCGCTCAGCGAGTCAGCCGCTCCGCCGGGCGGACTCGGGGGCCCGGTAGGCGGGGTCGAGCTCCTCGATGGCGCGCATGGCGCCGCCCAGCATCCGCACCAGCAGCTCGCGCATGGTCTCGCGGGGCAGTTCCGGGCGGTCGATCCAGTCGAGGGTGGCGCCCTCCACGCTGCACACCCAGGCGAGCAGGCCCATCCGGGCGAGCGGGGCGATGTCCGTGCGGCCGTACGCCCCCTCGGCGATGGTCGCCACGATCGCCTCGCGGACGCCGTCCCGGATGGCGTGCACCTCGGTGTCGAAGCCGACGCCGCCGCTGACGATGGTGCGGTAGGCGGCCTGGTTGTGCTCGGCGTAGCGCAGATAGCTGTCGATGGTGCGATGGACGCGGTCCACCGGCTCCAGTTCGACCCCGCTCGCCGCATAGGTGACCAGGTCGGCGACGGAGTCCTGGATGATCGCCAGGTAGTAGCCGCGCTTGGACTGGAAGTAGTAGTAGATGAGTCCCTTGGCGACATGGGCTTGGCGGGCGATGTCGTCCATGGAGAGCGCGTCGTACGACGTGTCGGCGAACAACTTGCGCCCGATGGTGATCAGTTCGGCGCGGCGCGCCACCGAACGCTCGGTGCCGCGCGCCCGGGGTCGGGCCGCGTCACGCTGTTGACTAATATTCAATTTCGACCCTGGATTCCATCGGGCGGCGGGACATCGGCAGTATGGCAGACCTGCACGACCTGCCCGTTCGAGTCTGATCGACTTTGATGAAAGCAATCCGCCCGGGGTCGGTATATGTCCGACCAAGGGGTGTCGTGTGCGTCAGGTCACAGCAGTCCGAGCTGGGCGATGAGCATCGCGACGACCACGACAAGGGTCCACCCCATGATGTGCTCGACGATCCTGGGGCCGTCTCCCCCGGGGCCGCCGGTGCGGACGCGGGCGGCTGTGGCTGAGTGCGTGGTCATATGCCCACCTTGCCACCGGGCTCGGCTTTTGCGGCAGAGACGTTGCTCACAGCACAAAGGCCCCGTTTCCGGGGCCTTCCGTGCGACCTCGCGGGTGGCTCAGCGCACCCCCACCGCGGCGAGCGCGCGGCGCTGGCGGAGCGTCGGAGAGGCGGGGAAGTAGAGGTAGCAGACGCCGCCGGTGCCGGAGACGACGTTGCCACTGGCGTTGTAGCGCTTGGTGCGGAGCCAGATGTTCTCCCACTCGCGCCGGTTGTACACGCGCCGCACCGCTTCGTTGGTCGGCGAGTTCGGGTCGTTGGCGATCACGTCGCCCTCGGCGGTGAAGCCGATGACGGTCATCAGATGCCCGGCGGTGCCGTACCCCGCCCCGGTCAGCTCCTCCTTCAGGAAGGACTGGGACGTTATGGCCGGGACGCCGGCGGCGATCAGGCGCTCCAGATCGGTGAGCGAACCGAGCCGGGTGACCACGCCCTGGAGGTCCTCGAAGGTGGCCGCGTAGGCGGCGTTGAACGGCCAGTTGCCGCAGCCCGCGTACTGGTAGTCATAGGTGAACCGGGCCGCGTGACAGACCTGCGGGTCGGCGAACGCCGGGTCGACCCAGGACAGCTGCTCCGGAGTGAGCCGGCCGCCCCAGTACTCGACGATCATCTGCGAGGAGGTGGGGCTGCACCAGGCCTCGCCGCCGTTGTCGTACTCCGGGTACTGGCCGATGTGGGTCTCCTGCGAGTACCGCGGGACGATCAGCTCCTGGGCGAGGCCGGGGGCGGAGGCGGGCACGGTGAAGCGGTCGGGGACGTCGGAGCCCATCGCGCCGACGCGCCAGACCTTGGGGGTGATCCGGGTGCCGGGCCTGCGGTGGAGGGTGAGCCGCAGCCGGTACGTGGCCAGGCGCAGGCCGGTGGCCGGGTCGTCGATGGCGAAGGTGTCGGTCCAGATGCTGCTCTTGCCGTCGCTCTGGTCGTCGACCGAGGTGCGCCTGATGTCCTGGTCGCCGGCGGCCCAGCGGCCCATCACGTACCAGGGGGTGGAGGTGCCGTCGGAGTATCTGCCCTTCAGCTCGATCTGGATCCAGGTGCCGTCGGGGGTGTGCGCGTTCCAGGACGCGATCGCCTCGGTCGCGGGGACGCGGAGCCGGTGGACGGGGGACGTCCAGGTCGCGTACTCCCAGCGGGCGGTGCGGCCGGTGTGCGGGTCGGTGTAGTCGATGGTGCCGGCGGGCCGGGCGAGCACGAGCCCGGGGCGCTCGCCCGGGACGGCCCGGGTGCCGTCGAAGGAACCGCGGCGCCAGTCGGCGTACGTCGTCCAGGCGCGGTTGTCGACGGTGCGGGCCGGAGCCAGGGCCGGGTCCACGGTGCCGGCGCCGGCGTCGGCGGCTGTGGCGGGGCCCGCGCCGCCGGCGACGGCTGCGGCGACCGCGGCGGCGAGGACGGTTCTGCGGGAGGGCTGTTCGGCTCTGCTCATGGGCGGAAGACCCCCAGGTGTCCGAGTCGGGCGGGGCCGGTGCACGGCTGTCCGCCAACTATGGACGCAGGGGGCACGCTCTGCCAGCACTTGGACCCTGGGCGCGCCAACGATTATTGGTATCGACCACTGGCGGGCCCGGGCCGGCCCGCTTCCCCAACCGCTCTGTGCGCAGGGCGAGATGAGCGGCTCCGGCTCCGGCGTACCGCACCGCGCGGGCGTACGGCGCCGCGAGCACGCTCCCCGCACGACCCCGGCGTACGCCACCGCGACGGCGTACGCCGGGGCCCGTGACAGGGAGTCAGGCACCGGGCGTCAGACGACGTCCATGGCCGCCACCTCGTCGGGCCGGCCGTAGCTGATCGGTCCGTGGAAGCGGCGGCGGGCGCTGGTGAACCACCACGCCGTCGCCACGGCCAGGACGACGGCCAGCGCGATCGGCGCGTAGTTGAAGGAGTCGGCGGTGATCGGTGAGGCATGGGGCAGCATGAACAG
This sequence comes from Streptomyces sp. M41, assembly GCF_043673425.1. Classification (NCBI taxonomy): domain Bacteria; kingdom Bacillati; phylum Actinomycetota; class Actinomycetes; order Kitasatosporales; family Streptomycetaceae; genus Streptomyces; species Streptomyces sp. M41. The sequence goes on from NZ_JBIMKE010000004.1 coordinate 62,907, forward strand.
GACGCTGCTGAGCAGGATCCATGTCACCGCGACGACCCCGACGGGCCGGCCCCAGCGGCCCAGATGCCAGGGCCCTGGCTGGAACTCGTCACCAAGTCGCAGCCTGAGCAGGATCGGGACGGCATAGGCGAGGAAGAGCCCGACGACGTTCACGCTGACGATGGCCGTGAACGCCGTCTGCGACCACCAGCCGGGCAGCACCAGCGCGAGCGAGCACGCGACCGCCAGCCACACCGCCTTGACGGGCGTGCGCGTGCGCGGCGAGACCGAGTGCCACCAGTGGGAGCCGGGCATCGCGCCGTCCCGGGAGAAGGCGAAGATCTGCCGGGTGTTGCTGGTGAGATTGGCGAGGCCGCAGAAGAGCATGGCGCCGATCACGATCAGCAGCAGCGCCTTCGCGGTGCCGTGGCCCAGTCCGTCGATGAGGATCTGCACGGGCGGGGCGTCGGCGCCCGCCACCCGGTCGTAGTCACGAATGCTGTAGACCAATGCGAGCATCAGGACCAGTCCGGCGATCGCCGACCAGGCGATCGCGCGGGTGATCCCTCTGGGCGCGTTGACCGTCGCCCGAACCGTTTCCTCCGACATGTGGAAGCTGCCGTCGAAGCCGGTGAAGGTCCAGCTGGTGACCAGCAGACCGAGCATGCCTCCGTAAAGGGCGCTCGTGAAACCGGTGTTGTTCACGAAATGCGCGGCAAAGGATGCCGACTGATGGTGATCGGGCACGACGATCAAAGTGCTGACGATGATCACGAGTCCGATCAGCAGCCACCACACGGAGATCCGGTTCAGTATCGCGACCAGGTGCACGGTGTAGGTGTTGGCGAGCCCCTGGAGCACGATGATCAGTGCCGTGAGCAGCACGGTCCGGTGCGGGCTCGGTTCGTACGAGGGCCACTGGAGGGCCAGGAACGCCTGGAGGAAGGTGGCGGCGGCGTACCCGGTGGCGGCCGTGCCGCCGACCTGGCCCACGAAGTTCAGCCAGCCCGTGTACCAGGACCAGGCGCCCTTGTGCCGTTTCGCGAGTTTACCGGCGGAGAAATACAGTGCACCACTGGTCGGATAGGCCGAAGCGACTTCCGCCATCGCTGCTCCCACGAAGAGCACCATGATGGAAACACCGATCCAGCCGAAGACGAGAATGCTGGGGCCGCCCGCATTCAGACCGAACCCGAAACCCGAGAAGATTCCTGAGATGATGTTGATGATGGTGAACGAGATGGCGAAGTTGTCGAACGCCTGAAAACGCCGCGTGAGTTTTCTCGGATAACCCATCGCATGCAGGGTCGCGTCGTCGTCGAGCACGATCGGATCCGTTTCCCCGCGCGCTCCGGCGGGCGGGGCCGATATCCGTTCTGACACGGGTCGGACCTTTCTCTTGGGTGGGGGGTTGCGGCGCGTCAGACGGCCGGCACGGGCAGCCCGCAGGCGCGACGCGCCCGGGACAGCTGCTCGGCCGGGTCGCCGAAGACGCACCAGGGCATGCGGGAGGCGTACGGCCCCATCGCCGCGAAGGCGCCGCATGCCTCCTCCTCGCGCCGTGACATCACCAGGCCGTGTGCGAGATAGGCCAGGTCGAGGACCGGCGTGAAGCGGTATTCGGCCACCGTGGGCAGCCAGTTGTGGTGGATCGACAGTGCGGTCGAGGTCCACTGCGGCTGCTCCCAGACCCGGTCGGCGAGCAGCCCGGTGGGGTCGTAGCACTCCACCAGGGCGACCAGCGGCAGCAGGCGCAGCGGCGAGGCGGCGGGCGCGCGCTGGCCGAGGAAGGCGGCGACGTCCCAGGCGGCGGTCACGGAGCCGCCGTGCCGGGGGAAGAAGCAGGCCAGGAAGCGGTGATGGGCCTCGCGGTGCCAGGGATCGAGGGAGAGGACGTGCGCGAACAGCCGCCAGGGTCCGGGCGGCGCAGTGAGCAGCCCGCGCGGCGCGCGGTCGCGCAGCCGGTGCAGCCGGGCCATGGCCAGCTTGGCCACCCAGGGCGTCGGATCGGCGGGGTCCGTGCCGGCGGCGCGCTCGCAGGCGGCCAGCGCTATCCGCTCCAGCGCCTCGGTGCGCGGGTCGCGTGCGTCGGCCGCGCGCAGCGCCCGCAGCACGGCCACCCGCGCCCACAGCAGGGCCGCCTCGGGACCGGGTTCCTCGGCCAGCCAGCGCTCGACGAGGTCGGAGTCGGCGGCCTCCGAGGCGAGCACCAAGGAGCGGTGGGCGCGCAGAGCGAAGTCGCCCCGGGTTTCGGCGAGCGCGTCACGGGCGCTCAGATATCGGCCGGCCCGTACATCGACGCATACACTCGCGAGCACGCGGTCGTCGGCCGCCGGATGCCACACATACTGCCCTTCGAATAACCCCGCGGCCATCTGTCCCAGCCCATCCCCGTTGCGGCAGCTCACAGTTGTGCACCAGGCACCTTACTCAGCGTGGGCCTCAACCGGAACGTAGATTTCACCGTGGCGGCCGGAGTTTTTCGGCGGCAATGCGGACAGCGGCCCGCTAGTTCAAAGCGACACCTTTTCTCTTCCCCGTCGGCACCCCTCCCCCGCCCGCTTCGACCCGCTACTAGAATGTTCCAACGAAATATGCCCGCCTCCACCTCACCCCGGGAAAAACGATTCACGAGCTCGCCGCCCGGCTCCGCCGCCTCGCCCCGTCCTGCGGCCCGGTCCGCCTGATCGGCGTCGACGGGCACGCCGGCTCCGGAAAGTCCACGTTCGCCGGGCAGTTGGCCCGGGAACTGGGCGACGCGCCGGTGCTGCACCTCGACGACATCGCCACCCATGACGAGCTGTTCGAGTGGACCGGGCGCCTGCTGGCCCAGGTGATCGAACCGCTCGCGCGGGGCGAGGACGCCCACTACGCCCCCTACGACTGGCGCGCCCGCTGCTTCGGACCGGCCCGCACCGTGCCGCCCGCACCGGTGATCGTCCTCGAAGGGGTCGGCGCGGGCCGCCGTGCGCTGCGCCCCCACCTGGCCCGGCTGCTGTGGATGGAACTGCCGCGCGAGGAGTCCTGGTCCCGGGGGCGCGCACGGGACGGGCAGGAGCAGCGGGAGTTCTGGGCGGGCTGGGTCCGGGCGGAGCGCGAGCACTTCGCCGACGACCCTTCCCGGCCGTTCGCCGACCTTCTGGTTCGTCAGAGCAGCAAGGGGTACGAGGTGCTCAGTGGGCCTGCCGGGACAGCCGGGGCGCACCGCCCCTTCACGCAGGGTGACGGGCCATCGGCAATGTGCTGAAGTTGTGAAGAAGCCTGCCGGACAAGTTCCCGGAGTGCCTCAACTCGGCTTGACCGGGGGGCCGTACAGGACTTACGTTCTCAATGTGCGGTCAATCGAGACCGCCCCCAGACGCGAAGCCCCCGGTTGTTCCCCCGTGATCGGGGGCTTCGTTCTGCCCTCACCATGTTTTCCCGGGCGCCGTGAGGCGCGATTCGCTCACCCTCGGTCACCGAGCGGGTGGCGCCCGATCTGCTCCCACCTCGTCGAACGGCCCGTGCGGCACCCTGGGGCGGGCCGTGCCCCCGCAGGTACGATGCCCTCGGTGCGACCTACGGACGGCTGCTCTGCGCACCGTTGCAACTCCGGTCCACGGTACGGCGGTTCGAACAACGCGGCCCGGCGGACGAGCGGTCGGCCAACCGACGGGGGCACGGTTTGTGGGGGACGTGATGGACTTCGGCACGCAGGGCCCCGAGGCCCCGGCCGACCTCGCCTGGCTGCGAGGTGTGGACGCCTACACGATGGGGGCCTATCCGCAGGCGGAGGAGGAGTTCCGCACCGCCGTACGCATCGATCCCGGGATGGCCGACGGCTGGCTCGGCCTGCACGCGCTGCGCGTGGACACGACGACCGCACTGCTGCGGATGTTCCGGCACCGGGAACGTTTCGGGGAACAGCGCACCCGGCACCGGCGCACTCTCAACTCCTGGTACTGGCTCGGCTGGTGGGTGCAGCCCGTCCTGGAGAGCCCACGGGATCTGCTGCTGGCGCACGCCTCGCACTGGCTGGACGGACGGCACGTCCCCGAGCTGGACCGGGCGCTCGCCGGGCTCCCGCCCGTGGACACCGACCACCAGGTCCGCTTCCTGCACTCCTGCCGTGCCTATCTGGTCAAGGACTGGGAGCAACTCGTACGGCACACCGACTCGTTGCTCGACGACCCGATGCTCGGCATCGAGGCCGGCCTGTTCGGCGGCATGGCACGGGTACGGCTGGAGATGTACGGGCAGGCCGAGCCGCTGCTGTCGGCCGCGCTGATGCGCTGCCGCAGCGAGCAGCCGCAGCGCAAGGAGCTGCGGTACTGGCTGGCCCGGGCGCACGAGGGCACGGGCCGGTCGGCCGCCGCCTTACCGCTCTACCGTGCCGTACACCGTGTCGATCCCGCCTTCATGGATACCTCGGCCCGGCTCGCGGCGATCGCCGAGGGCGACGGGTACGACGACACCGCCGACTTCGCGGCGATCACGCTGACCGGGGTCGGGCAGGACATGGCGGACGGCCCCGACATGCTCGATCCGCTCTTCGGCACCGAGGGACGCGATCTGCGGCTACCCGATCCCGATCTGCCGCCGGCCGGTCCGCTGCCGTCGGTGCCGTCGGTGCCGTCGGTGGTCGATCCGGCGGTGCGGGAGAAGACGGCGGGGCCCGCGCAGTCCCTGCCCGCCGGGCCGACCGACCCCGCGTTACTCGAAGAGGCGCTCGCCGAGCTCGAGCGCATGGTGGGGCTGGAGCCCGTGAAACGGCAGGTCAAGGCGCTGTCGGCGCAGTTGAACATGGCCCGGCTGCGCGCCGGGCAGGGCCTGCCGGTGCAGCCGCCCAAACGGCATTTCGTCTTCTCCGGCCCCTCAGGCACCGGCAAGACCACGGTCGCGCGCATCCTGGGCCGCGTCTTCTACGCCCTCGGACTGCTCGGCGGCGACCATCTCGTGGAGGCTCAGCGGGCGGACCTGGTCGGCGAGTATCTGGGCCAGACGGCGGTGAAGGCCAATGAGCTCATCGACTCCGCGCTGGGCGGAGTGCTGTTCGTGGACGAGGCGTACTCCCTGTCCAACACCGGCTACGGCAAGGGCGACGCCTATGGCGACGAGGCCCTCCAGGTGCTGCTGAAGCGGGCCGAGGACAACCGGGACCACCTGGTGGTGATCCTCGCCGGCTATCCCGAGGGCATGGACCGGCTGCTGGCCGCGAACCCCGGTCTGTCCTCGCGCTTCACGACCCGCGTCGACTTTCCTTCGTACCGTCCTCTCGAACTGACCTCGATCGGCGAGGTGCTCGCCGCGGAGAACGGTGACGTGTGGGACGAGGAAGCGCTGGACGAGCTGCGGTCCATCGCCGGGCATGTGGTCGATCAGGGGTGGATCGACGAGCTGGGCAACGGGCGGTTCCTGCGGACGCTGTACGAGAAGAGCTGTGCGTACCGGGATCTGCGGCTGTCGACCTACCCGGGGGCGTTGACGCGGGACGACTTGTCGACACTTCGGCTTCCGGATCTGATGCAGGCCTATGGGGAGGTCCTGTCGGGCAGAGGGCCGCAGGATCCGTCCGCGATGTGACGTGTGACGGACCCTGCGGCACGGCGCCCGCCTCAGCCGGCCAGCGCTTCCTCCGGCTCCCCGCTGTTCAGCCGCGGCCCGGTGACCCGTACCTCCGACAGCTCCCGGTGTGCGGGGTCGCGCACCTCGCCGACCAGGAGTTCGAGTACGTCCTCCAGGGCGACGAGGCCGAGGACCTTCCCGGAGGCGTCGGCCACCTGGGCGAGGTGGGTGGCGGCGCGGCGCATCACGGTGAGGGCGTCGTCGAGCGGGAGTTCGGAGCGCAGCGTCGTCATCGGGTGCCAGACATGCTGCGGCACCGCCCGTTCCGACTCCTCCAGGTCCAGGACGTCCTTCACATGCAGATAGCCCATGAAGGCGCCGTTCTCCGTGGCCACCGGGAAGCGGGAGTACCCGGTGCGGGCGGTGAGCGCCACGATCTGGCCCGGTGTGACCGACGGACGGACCGTGACCAGGGACTCCCGCTTGAGGAGCACGTCCGTCACCGGGCGCGAGCCCAGCTCCAGGGCGTCCTCGAGGCGTTCCTGTTCCTCCGGGTCGAGCAGCCCCGCCTGGCCGGAGTCCTCGACGAGCCGGTTGAGCTGCTCGCTGGTGAACACCGCCTCGACCTCGTCCTTCGGCTCGACGTGGAAGAGCCGCAGGATGGCCTGGGCGACCGCGCCGAGGGCGGCGGTGATCGGCTTGCAGAAGCGGGCGAACCAGACCAGGCCGGGGCTGAGCCACAGCGCGACCTTCTCCGGCGCCGCCATGGCCAGGTTTTTCGGCACCATCTCGCCGATGACCAGATGGAAGAAGACCACCGCGGCGAGGGCGATGACGTAGGTGAGCGGATGGATCACGCCCGCCGGCAGATGGACCCACTGGAACACCGGTTCCAGCAGATGCGCCACCGTGGGCTCGGCGACCGCACCGAGCGTCAGGGAGCAGACGGTGATGCCGAACTGGGCCGCGGCCATCATCTGGGGCAGCCGTTCCAGGCCGTACAGCACCTGACGGGCGCGGGCCGTGCCCAGCGGTTCGATCTGGCTGCGGCGTACCGAGACGAGGGCGAACTCGGCGCCGACGAAGAACCCATTGGCCAGCACGAGCAGCGCGGCGAAGAGAAGTTGGAGCACGCTCATCGGGCGACCTCCACCACGGCTCCGGTCCGCACCAGCCGGACCCGCTCGGCCCGGTAGTGGCCGACCCGGCGCACCGACAGCCGCCAGCCCGGCAGCTCCGCCTTGTCACCGACGGCCGGGATCCGGCCGAGCAGATCGGCGACCAGTCCGGCGACGGTCTCGTACGGACCCTCGGGTACGTCGAGTCCTATGCGCAGGAGGATGTCGACACGGCAGCTGCCGTCGGCGTCCCAGGCGGGCCGGCCGTCCTCCGCCGGGGCGGCGGCGAGTTCGGGCGGTTCGTTGAGCACGTCGTCGTGCTCGTCGCGGACCTCGCCGACGATCTCCTCGACGATGTCCTCCAGCGTGACCACCCCGGCCGTACCGCCGTACTCGTCGACGACGACCGCGATGGGCTGCTCGCTGCGCAGCTGGGCGAGCAGGGGCTGGACCGGCAGGGTCTCGGGCACGAGCAGCGCCGGGCGGGCGATGCCGGCGACCGGGGTGCGCAGCCGCTCACTCGAACGGATCGCCAGCGCGTCCTTCAGATGGACCATGCCGACGATTTCGTCGATCTTCTCCCGGTACACCGGGAAGCGGGACAGACCGGTGGCGCGGGTCAGGTTGACCACGTCCTCGGCGGTCGCCGACGCCTGGAGCGCGCTCACCTTCACCCGGGGTGTCATCACATGCTGCGCGGTCAGCTCGGCGAGCGACAGCGTCCGTACGAAGAGGTCCGCGGTGTCCTGCTCCAGGGCACCCGCCTGGGCGGAGTGCCGGGCGAGGGAGACGAGTTCACCGGGGGTGCGGGCGGAGGCCAGTTCCTCGGCGGGCTCGATGCCCATGGCGCGCACCAGGCGGTTGGCGACGGAGTTCAGTGCGGCGATCACCGGGCGGAACAGCCGCGCGAACACATGCTGCGGGCCGGCGACGAAGCGCGCGACCTGCATCGGCCTGGACACCGCCCAGTTCTTGGGCACGAGCTCGCCGATCACCATCTGCACGGCCGAGGCCAGCAGCATGCCGACGACCACCGCCACACCGGACACGGCGCCCTCGGGGACGCCGATCGCCGTGACGGGGCCGCCCAGCAGCCCCGCGAGCGCCGGTTCGGCGAGCATGCCGACGACCAGGGAGGTGATGGTGATGCCGAGCTGGGTGCCGGAGAGCTGGAAGGACAGCTCCTTGAGCGACTCGACGACGCGGTGGGCCCTTCGGTCGCCTTCGGCGGCGGCCTTCTCGGCGTCCGTGGTCTCCACCGTGACCAGGCCGAACTCGGCGGCCACGAAGAAGCCATTGGCGAGAATCAGGACGAACGCGGCCGTCAGGAGCAGCAACGGGGTGGTCATGATGCCGCCGCCTCGGTATCTCGGGAGGGGGCGGCGCAGGTACTACAGGACGATCCGTCCATCGCTGGAGGGAATCACTCCTCGGGTTGCAGGGGGCCTCTGAAGTCCGCTCGGAACATCAGAAGCGGAGGCGTCACGACAAACGCCTCCGCCAACAGATTAATCAAGACACCGGGATTTACGTCAGGGCCGACGTCACCGAGTCAGCCCTCCCGCTCCCCGGGTTCCCTCGTGGAGCGGGCCTCGGCGAGGGCCCGCAGGGCGCGCGCGTCGGCGATGGCACGCTGCTTGGCGATGCCGGGCTGGATGCCGAGCGCGGGCAGGCTGGTGCCGTCGCTGAGGTTGAGGAACACCCAGGGATCACCCGGGCGGAGGTTCACCTGGACGATCTCGGCCCATTCGAGACGGCGCCGGGTGGCGATGTTGACCACCGTGACGCCGCTGTCGTCGGCGACGACCTTCACGCGGGCGAGCATGGCCAGCACGCCGGCCATCAGCGCGGCGGTGAAGATGAAGCTCACCCGCTCGCCGGGGCTGAGCCGGTCCAGCAGCAGGGCGACCACGGTGATCACCACGAAGATCGCGGCTCCCGCGGTGAGCAGGACGGCACGGGTGCGGCCCGGGCGGAACGTGACGGGCAGGGCGGGAAGTTGTTCGGACATCGGTGTACGGCCCCTCGGGTCAGAGGCGGCAGGCGTGGATGGCCGTGGTCAGGATGGCCCGGGCGCCGATGTCGTACAGGTCGTCCATGATCCGCTGGGCTTCCTTCGCCGGGACCATGGCGCGCACGGCGACCCAGCCCTCGTTGTGCAGCGGCGACACGGTCGGCGACTCCAGGCCCGGGGTGAGGGCGACGGCCTTCTCCAGCTGCTCGACGCGGCAGTCGTAGTCCATCATCACGTAGGTCCGGGCGACCAGGACGCCCTGGAGCCGGCGCAGGAACTGCTGCACCTTGGGGTCCTCGCCGTCCGCGCCGGTGCTGCGGATGACGACGGCCTCGGACTTCATGATCGGCTCGCCGACGACCTCCAGGCCGGCGTTGCGCAGCGAGGTGCCGGTCTCGACGACGTCCGCGATGACCTGGGCGACGCCGAGCTGGATGGCGGTCTCGACGGCGCCGTCGAGGTGGACGACGGAGGCGTCGATGCCGTTGTCGGCGAGGTGCTTGGCGACGATGCCCTCGTAGGAGGTGGCGACCGTCTTGCCCTTCAGGTCCGCCAGGTCGTCGCCGACGATGCCCGGCTTGGTGGCGAAACGGAAGGTGGAGCGGGCGAAGCCGAGCGGCAGGATCTCCTCGGCGTCGGCGTTGGAGTCGATCAGCAGGTCGCGGCCGGTGATGCCGATGTCGAGCTGCCCGGAGGCGACATAGATGGCGATGTCGCGGGGGCGGAGGTAGAAGAACTCGACGTCGTTCTCCGGGTCGACGATCCGCAGTTCCTTGGACTCGCGTCGCTGCTGGTAGCCGGCCTCATGCAGCATCTCCGCCGCAGGGCCGGACAGTGAACCCTTGTTGGGGACGGCGATGCGCAGCATGAGGTCGGCTTCCTTCGTTCGCTCTTACGGTGTGCTGGGTTTGCTGGTACTCAGAGGTGGGCGTAGACGTCGTCCAGGGAGATCCCACGGGCGACCATCATCACCTGGACGTGGTACAGCAGCTGGGAGATCTCCTCGGCCGCCGCTTCCTTGCCCTCGTACTCGGCGGCCATCCAGACCTCGGCGGCCTCCTCGACGACCTTCTTGCCGATGGCATGGACGCCCTTCTCGACCAGTTCTGCGGTGCGGGAAGTGGCGGGGTCGCCGTTCGCGGCCTTGTGCTGGAGCTCGGTGAAGAGCTCCTCGAAAGTCTTCTTGGACATGGTGGCGCCCACTCTACGCGGTGTGCCAACCCACTTAGCGCCACGGTTCGGATACTGAGCGGAGGGTGGCCGCGGTGGCCACGGCCGCCGTCACCGCCTCGTGCCCCTTGTCCTCGTTGGAGCCCTCCAGGCCCGCCCGGTCCAGGGCCTGTTCCTCGGTGTCGCAGGTCAGCACACCGAAGCCGACGGGGACCCCGGTGTCGACCGAGACCTGGGTCAGGCCCTGGGTCACGCCCTGGCAGACGTACTCGAAGTGGGGGGTGCCGCCGCGGATGACGACGCCCAGGGCGACGATCGCGTCGTAGCCGCGGCCCGCGAGGACCTTGGCGACCACGGGCAGTTCCCAGCTGCCGGGGACCCGCAGGAGGGTCGGCTCGTCGATCCCCAGGTCGTGCAGGGCGCGCAGGGCGCCGTCCACCAGACCGTCCATCACCTTCTCGTGCCACTGCGCCGCGACGACGGCGACCCGCAGGTCACCCACATTGCGTACGGACAGCTCCGGTGCGCCCTTGCCGCTCACGTTCTCAGGTCTCCTCGGTGTGCTTGCTCTTACTGGTTGGTGCAGGTGGCCAGGGGGGCCGTGGGGGCCGGGTCCAGCCAGGGCAGGTCGTGGCCCATCCGGTCGCGCTTGGTGCGCAGGTACCGGAGGTTGTGCTCACCGGCCACCACCGGCATCGGCTCGCGGTCGGCGACTTCGATGCCATGACTGACCAGTGCGTCTGTCTTGTCCGGGTTGTTGGTCAGCAGGCGGACGCTGCGCACGCCCAGGTCGGCGAGTATCTGCGCACCGGCGCCGTAGTCACGGGCGTCGGCGGGCAGGCCGAGTTCGAGGTTGGCGTCGAGGGTGTCGCGACCGCGCTCCTGGAGTTCGTAGGCGCGCAGCTTGGACATCAGGCCGATGCCGCGTCCTTCGTGGCCGCGCAGATAAACCACCACTCCCCTGCCCTCGGCCTGGATGCGCTCCAGGGACGCCTCCAGCTGGGGGCCGCAGTCGCAGCGCAGGGAGTGGAAGACGTCTCCGGTGAGGCACTCGGAGTGGATGCGAACGACCACGTCCTCGCCGTCGCCCAGTTCGCCGTGGACGAGGGCGACATGCTCGACTCCGTCGGCGGCGGAGCGGTAGCCGTACGCCGTGAAGGTGCCGTGGGCGGTGGGCAGATGGACCTCGGCCTCGCGGCGGACCAGGGGCTCGGCCGGCCGGCGCTGCACGGAGAGGCCGGGGTGCTGGTCGCTCGGGGCGGGTCGCTGGTCGCCGAGGGCGGGGGTCTGTCCCGTCGTCGTCGGGTTCTGCCCGGCCGGGGCCGGGTCCGGGTCCTGCTCGGCCGGTGCCGGGCGCTCGAGGCGACGGCGGTGGGCGATCAGGTCCTCGATGGAGATGATCGTGAGGCCGTGCTTGCGGGCGAACGGGATCAGTTCGGGCAGCCGCAGCATCTCGCCGTCCTCGCCGGCGATCTCGACGATGGCGCCGGCCGGGCGCAGTCCCGCGAGCCGGGCGAGGTCGACGGCGGCCTCGGTGTGGCCGTTGCGCACGAGGACACCGCCGGAGCGGGCGCGCAGCGGGAAGATGTGGCCGGGGCGCACGAAGTCGGCCGGCTCGGCGCCGCCGTCCGCGAGGAGGCGGAGCGTGGTCGCGCGGTCGGAGGCCGAGATCCCGGTGGTCACGCCGTGGGCGGCGGACGCGTCCACGGACACGGTGAACGCGGTCTTCATCGACTCGGTGTTGTCGTCGACCATCTGCGGCAGACCCAGCCGGTCCAGCTCGTCGCTCTCCATGGGCGCGCAGATCAGTCCGCGGCATTCGCTCATCATGAAGGCGACGATCTCCGGTGTCACCTTCTCCGCGGCGATGACGAGATCGCCCTCGTTCTCGCGGTCCTCGTCGTCGACGACCACGATGGGCCGGCCGGCCGCGATGTCGGCGATGGCCTGCTCGACGGGGTCGAGCGTGAGGTCCTCGACGGCGTCGGGGCTGTACAGGATCGATGCCGCAGTCATGCCGGCACTCCTTCCAGGACGGGCCGCGCGTCGTTGCGGGAGCGCAGCCACCAGTCGCGCATGCCCCACAGGACGAGTGCGCCGTAGATGACGTAGACGAAGCCGGAGAAGGCGTAGCCGTTGGCGAAGTTGAGGGGCACGCCGACGAGGTCGACGAGCAGCCAGGCGAACCAGAACTCGACCATGCCGCGCGCCTGGGCGTACATGGCGACGACGGTGCCGACGAATATGTAGGCGTCGGGCCATGGGTCCCAGGACAGGGTCGGGTACGCCTTGAAGAGCAGCGCCACCGCGATCGTGCCCGCGGCGGCTGCGGCGGCCATCACCGCGCGCTCGCGCCAGGTGGCGAACCGTACGGCGATGTGGCCGTCCTCCGTCTGCCCCTTGCCGCGCTGCCACTGCCACCAGCCGTACAGGGCGACGAGCATGACGACGGCCTGCTTGCCGGCGCTGCCGGTCAGATGACCGAAGAAGGCGCCGAACAGGATCAGGCCGGCGAGGAACTGCACGGGCCAGGTCCATATGGAGCGCCGCCAGCCGAGGGCGAGGGCGGCGAGGCCGAAGAGGTTGCCGACCATGTCCGACCAGAGGATGTGCTGGCCGAAGAGGCTGAAGGCCTCGGAGTTCAGCGAGTTCACTTGGCCGTCGTCCCTTCGGAGGAGACCGGGCCGGAGGAGAACCGGTCGCCCAGCATCCGCTCGACGTACTTGGCGATGACGTCCACCTCGAGGTTGACCGGGTCGCCGGGCTGCTTGAGGCCGAGGGTGGTCAGGTCGAGGGTGGTGGGGATGAGGCTGACGGTGAAGTAGTCGGGTCCGGCGTCGACGACGGTGAGGCTGATGCCGTCGACGGTGATGGAGCCCTTCTCCACGACGTACCGGGAGAGGTCCGCGGGCAGCGAGATCTTGACGATCTCCCAGTTCTCGGAGGGCTTGCGCTCCAGCACCTCACCGGTGCCGTCGACGTGCCCCTGCACGATGTGCCCGCCGAGGCGGGCACCCACGGCGGTGGGGCGCTCGAGGTTGACGCGGGAGCCGACGGTGAGGACGCCCAGGCTGGAGCGATCGAGGGTCTCCGCCATGACGTCGGCGGTGAACTCGTCGCCCTCGTGCTCGACGACCGTGAGGCAGACGCCGTTGACCGCGATGGAGTCGCCGTGCTTCGCGCCTTCGGTGACGACGGGGCCGCGCAGTCGGAAGCGACAGGCGTCGTCGAGGGTCTCGACGGCCGTGACATGGCCCAGCTCTTCGACGATTCCGGTGAACACGTCCCGGGTCCTCCTGCCTCATTCGGGCACGGACTCCGGGGCTGTCGAAGACGACAGAATGTACGAGCAGGGACACCGGGGGCGACGCCGGACAGGGCTCGCCTCATGGACGAACCGGTACGGCGGCGCGCACGAATGCCCGCCCGCCGCGCACTGCCTCCCATCCGGACTTTAACCGTCGGTCCAGGAATTTCACCTGGTCAACCGGTCGCTGGAGGCGACCGGGTCGCGGACTGTAACCGCCGGTTCGGACTTTCACCGACCCCGGAGTGCGCTGCTTCTGGTACAGGGCCAGTTTGCCACGCCAGGCAAGCGTCCATGCGGGCGAGTGCTGTGGGGTGCCTCACAGGGCGCATGACTGGCCATCTTCGGCCGGCACTCTCCGGCTGTTTTTCCCCGACTGACCTCCGGGCGGGCTTTCCCGACCTCAACTCCCCCTCCTCCGCCTCCAGATTGGTCCATACCTATTGACCCGACTGGTCTAGTCCTTTTAGGGTCGGCGCAACTTCTTCGGTCCGGCGACCGGGGCGGGGCAGGGGCCGTGGCCTGCCGAGCCCGCGCAGACGGCCCGGTGGCGGTGACGACGGCCCTTGCCCGCCGCCGGGTCTTCCAACATCGGCCTGCCGCCGTTCTGGCAGGGTGACAGGCATGACGATCACGACCGCCGACGAGTTCGAGACGTATCGCCCCCGGCTGTTCGGGCTGGCCTATCGGATGCTCGGCTCCGCCGACGAGGCCGAGGACACCGTCCAGGACGCGTATCTGCGCTTCAGCGGCGCCGACCGCAGCGGGATCGAGCATCCGGCGGCCTGGCTCGCCAAGGTCGTCACCAACCTCTGCCTGACCCGGCTGACCTCGGCAAGGGCGCGGCGCGAACGCTACGTCGGGCCCTGGTTGCCGGAGCCCGTCGCCACCTCGGACGGCACGCTCGGGCCGCTGGAGTCGGCCGAGCAGCGGGACGCCGTGTCGATGGCGATGCTGGTGCTGCTGGAGCGGCTCACGCCGACCGAACGGGCCGTGTACGTGCTGCGGGAGGCCTTCGCGTACGGCCACCGGGAGATCGCCGGGGTACTGGACCTGACCGAGGCGAACTGCCGGCAGCTCTACCGGCGGGCGGTCCAGCGGGTGGGGGAGCCGCGGTCCCGGTTCGAGTCGACGCCCGAGCGGCAGGAAGAACTCGTCGCGTCCTTCGTCGCAGCCGCTCGGGACGGTGATCTGGGCCGGCTGGAGAAACTGCTGGCGGCCGATGTGATCTGGTCGAGCGACGGGGGCGGCAAGGTCTCGGCGGCCAGGCGGCCGATCGAGGGACGCGAGAAGGTTTCCCGGTTCCTGGCGGGCGCGACGCGGACGTTCCTCACCGGGGTGGACTTCACGACGGTCGAGATCAACGGCACCGACGCGCTGGCCGTGTGGGCGGGCGACACACTCCTGTCGGTGGTGGCGTTCGAGGTACGGGAGGGCCTGATCGGGCACGCGTGGGCCGTGGTCAACCCGGAGAAGCTGGGATTCGTGCGGGGGCAGTTGGGGCGGGGGTGAGGGGTGTCGTGGCGGCTTTCGATCTCTGCTCCCCCTGAGCTGTCACATTTCCTGGGGGTACTCGGTCTCAGTCGGCGAAGGGCGCTCCATCCGGGAGTGCCCGGTGTCCGAAGGGGCTGAACAGATGACCACGATCCTGGTGACCGGCGGTACCGGAACGCTCGGCCGGCTCGTCACCGAGCGGCTGCGCGCGGACGGGCACGAGGTGCGGGTGCTCAGCCGGCGCAGCCAGCCGTACGCCGTCGACCTGCGCAAGGGCGGCCCCGGGCTGGACGAGGCCGTGGCGGGCGTGGACACGATCGTGCACTGCGCCTCCTCGCCGGGCGGCGGCGACGAGAACGCCGCCGCGCATCTGATCGCGGCGGCGCGCAAGGCCGGTGTCGGGCACCTGGTGTACATCTCGATCGTCGGTGTCGACCAGGTGCCGCTGCGCTACTACCGGAGCAAGCTCGCCGTGGAACGGCTGATCGTGGAGTCGGGACTGGCCTGGACCGTGCTGCGTGCGACGCAGTTCCACGATCTGCTCGTGCAGTTGTTCCAGAACGTGTCCAAGCTGCCGGTCATGCCGGTACCGGCCGGCGTGCGGGACCAGCCCGTCGAGGTGGCCGAAGTCGCGGACCGCCTCGCCGAACTCGCCCTGGCCGCCCCGGCGGGACGTGTCGAGGACATCGGCGGCCCCGAGGTACGCACCCTCGACTCCTTGGCCCGCGCCTACCTGGCGGCGACGTGCCGCAGGCGACGGGTGGTGAAGGTACCGCTTTGGGGCAAGGCGTACCGGGGCTTCTGCTCGGGCGGTCACCTGGCGCCGGGGCACACGGTGGGCAAGGGGACGTTCGAGGAGTATCTGGCGCGGCGGTTCGGGGGTCAGCGGGGCGTGTGAGGCCGGCCAGGGGTCCCGAGGGGCTTCGGGTCAGCGCTCCGGCGGCGCGAAGAGCTCGTCCTGGGCCTTGTCCCGCGCGGTGAGGAGCGCTCCGCGCAGCACCGCGACGCCGCCGAGACCGCTCGGGCGCACCACGGTCACCAGCGGCGACATCCGCCGGATCCGCTCCTCCACCCGCCCGGCGAGGGCTTCACCCCCGGCCTGTCCGACCTCTCCGCCGAGCACCACACAACCGGGGTCGAGGATCGCGACGACGGAGGCGGCTCCGATGGCGATGCGGTCGGCGAGGACGTCGAGAAAATCACCGGCTTCGCCGGCCCCGGCCCGGTTCCCGTCACCCGCTCCCCGGCCCCCCTCCTCACCGCCCTCCGTCACCAGTTCCACAGCACCCCTGACGACCCTCGCGGCCACCGGCTCGTGCGAACCCGTCCCGTCCACCGTCAGCCCGTACTCCCCCGCCAACTCCACGATCGCCGCCGACCCCGCCAGCGAATGAAAACCCCCCTCGCAATCCACGGCCGACGGCAGGCCAGGCGTCCCCGGCACCGGCAGGAAGCCGATCTCGCCGGTGCCGCCGGAGGCACCGCGGCGCAGCGCGCCGTCGAGGACGACCGCCGCTCCCGTGCCGTGGCCCAGCCAGAGCAGGACGAAGGTGTCCCGGTCGCGGGCCACCCCGTCGCGCTGTTCCGCGAGGGCCGCGAGGTTGGTCTCGTTCTCGACGCTGACGCGGGACTCGGGAAACCGTTCCTGGAGGGCCGCCACCAGGCGCCGGTGCCATTCGGGCAGCCCGGTGGAGCCGCGCAGTTCGCCGGTCGCGGGGTCGATCAGGCCCGGCGCGCCGATGCCCACCGTGTGGAGCCGGTCCGCCCCCGACTCCTTCACGACCCGTTCCACCAGCGCCACGGCCTGCTCCACCGCGGGTCCCGTCCCGATGTCACCCCCGATCGGCAGCGACGACTCGGCGAGCACGTTCCCGACCAAGTCGGACACCATCACCGAGACACCTTCGGTACGGACGTCCAGCGCCGCCAGATGCGCGCGGCCGGCGACGATGCCGTACAACTTGGCGTTCGGCCCGCGGCGCTGCTCCCCGGCCTCGCCGACGACCTCGATGAGGCCGGCCGCGGTGAGGCGTTCGACGAGGTCGGCGACGGTGGGGCGGGACAGGCCGGTCAGCTGCTTCAACTGGCCTGCCGTCAACGAGCCCTCCTGCTGGAGCAGGCGTAGGGCGAGCCGGTCGTTGATGGCCCGGGCGGTGCTCGGGGATGCGGGCATGCCGGGATCCTTCCAGATCAGCGGCGCCGTGCGGCGGCGGCCGGTAAATCCGCTATCTATCAGGCAGGGTCCCTGATAGTTTACGCGGCGGCCGGACGCACGGACGTAGGGATCAGGAAGGGTCGCACAATGAGTCAAGCGGTCTACGACCTTCGCGAGGTGAAACGCGCCCGGTACGCCGTGGCCTCCGTTTTCGCCGTGCACGGTGCCGTCACCGGCTCGTTCGCGACACGCGTGCCGTGGATCCAGGACCATGCCGGCGTCAGCGCGGGCCAGTTGGGGCTCGCGCTCGCCTTCCCCGCGCTCGGCGCCTCCGTCGCGATGCCGTTGGCGGGCAGCATCAGTCACCGCTTCGGCGCCCGCAACGCGCTGCGCGGACTGATGGCCCTGTGGACGCTCGCCCTCACGCTGCCGTCCCTCGCCCCCAACCTCCTGACGCTCTGCCTGGCCTTGTTCACCTTCGGCGCCACGGCGGGCATGGCGGACGTGGCGATGAACGCGCTCGGCGTCGAGGTCGAGACCCGTCTGAACCGGTCGATCATGTCCGGCCTGCACGGCATGTGGAGCGCCGGCGCACTGATCGGCTCGGCGGCCGGCACCCTGGCGGCGCACCTCGGCTCGGACGCCCGCCTGCACCACGCACTCGCCGCGGCCACCCTGACCCTCCTCGGCCTGGTCGCCTGCCAGTGGGTGCTCGACCTCCAGCCCGCCGAGGACGAGGAGCCGCCGCCCCGGTTCGCGCTGCCGCCCCGCTCGGCACTGCTCATCGGCGCGGTCGGGTTCTGCGCGGTCTTCGCGGAGGGCGCGAGCCTGGACTGGTCGGCGGTCTATCTCCAGGACCAGCTCGGCACCTCGGCCGGACTCGCCGCGGCCTGCACCACCGGCTTCACCCTCACCATGGCGGTCGCCCGGCTCGTCGGCGACAAGGTGGTGGACCGCTACGGCGCCGTCCGCACGGTCCGCTTCGGCGGCTTCCTCGCCACACTGGGCGGGCTGCTCGTCGTCGTGTCGGACATGCCGGCCCTGGCCATGACCGGCTTCGCCCTGCTGGGTCTGGGCATCGCCGTGGTCGTGCCGCTGTGCTTCGCCGCGGCCGGCCGCAGCGGCCCGAACCCCTCCCTGGCCATCGCGGGCGTCGCGACGATCACGTACACCTCGGGTCTGGTCGCCCCGAGTGCGATCGGCGGGATCGCCCAGGCGACCAGCCTGATGGTGTCCTTCTGCCTGGTCACCGTGTTGTCGTTCGGCCTCGTCGCCTTCGCGGGCGTCCTGCGCGCCGGTGACCGTGACCGCCCGAAGGTCAGCCGGCCGGACGCAGCAGTTCCCGACCCGCGGCCCTGAAGGCGTCGCTCCACGGCGCCGGGCGCAGCGTCCCGGCGTCCAGCCGGACCAGCACCCGGCTGCCGTGGGCGTAGGTCACCGAGCCGTCGGCCGAGCAGAAGCGGAAGCCGTAGGTCAGGCCGGTGGTGCCGAGCCGCTCCAGCCAGAGGTGGACGGCGTAGGTGCCGGGCTTGGTGACCGGCGCCTCGTAGCCGATGCGCAGTTCCTTGACGGCGTTGCAGGCGTCGCCGGCCGCCACCCAGTCGCCCTCGAAGCGGAACCCGTTCTCCTGCCACAGCTCGACCCAGGCGCGCTCGACCAGCAGCGGGTAGCGGGCGTTGTGCAGCAGGCCGAGTGCGTCCAGGTCGTCGAAGTGGACGGTGACGGGCATGAGCCGGCCGTAGGACAGGGCGGGCATGATCGGGGCTTCGGCGGTCACGTGCGGGGCTCCTGGGACGTACGAGAGGACACCCACCATCCTAAGCGGACGCTCACCCTGATCCTCGGCGGCCCGGATCAGGCCGGACCAGCCGGAACAGGGCGGGCCGGCCGGGACCACTCGAATCCGCCCCGGTCGGCAGCGCTGTCGGTGTCCCTGACAATGGTCCGGACACTCGTTCGCACGACGAAAGCGATACCGCACCATGGATCTCGGCGTCCGCTGGAAACTGCACGGCGACGGACGCACCCCGGCGCCCGGAGCCGTGGTCCGGCCCGACGAGCGGCTCTCCTGGCCCCGCACGGTCGGGCTCGGCGCCCAGCATGTGGTGGCCATGTTCGGAGCGTCGTTCGTGGCGCCGGTCCTGATGGGGCTCGACCCCAACCTGGCGATCATGATGTCCGGCGTCGCGACGGTCGTCTTCCTGGTCGCCACCCGCGGCCGGGTGCCCAGCTACCTCGGCTGCTCCCTCTCCTTCGTGGGCGTCGCGGCGGTCATCCGGGCCGACGGCGGTTCGAGCGCGGTGGTGACCGGCGCGGTCTTCGTGGTCGGGGTGGCGCTGTTCCTGGCCGGTCTCGCCGTGCAGCGGTTCGGGGCGCGGATCATCCATGCCGCGATGCCGCCGATCGTCACCGGCGCCGTCGTGATGCTGATCGGCTTCAACCTCGCCCCGGTGACGGCCTCCACCTACTGGCCGCAGGACCAGTGGACGGCGCTGCTGGTCATGCTGTTCACCGGTCTGGCGGTGGTCTGTCTGCGGGGTTTCTGGTCCCGCATCGCGATCTTCATGGGCCTGGTCTTCGGCTACGGCATCTCCTGGGCCTTCGACCGGGTCTTCGGCAGGATCCACTCGGTCGACGCGAGCGGCAAGGTCACCGACCACTGGCGGCTCGACCTCTCCGGTGTCGCGAAGGCCGACTGGATCGGTCTGCCGGATCTGCACGGCCCGTCCTTCCAGTGGTCCGCGATCCTGGTCGCGCTGCCGGTCGTGATCGCCCTGGTCGCCGAGAACGCCGGGCACGTCAAGGCGGTCGGCGAGATGACCGGCGACAACCTGGACGGCAAGCTCGGCACCGCGATCTCCGCGGACGGCGCCGCCTCGATGCTCTCCACGGCGGTGGGCGGCCCGCCCAACACCACGTACTCCGAGAACATCGGCGTGATGGCCGCGACCCGCGTCTACTCGACCGCCGCCTACTGGGCCGCCGCCGGATTCGCGCTGCTCTTCGGCGTGTGCCCCAAGTTCGGCGCGGTCGTCGCCGCCGTCCCGGGCGGTGTCCTCGGCGGCATCACCGTCATCCTGTACGGCATGATCGGCCTGCTCGGCGCGCAGATCTGGATCAACGCCAAGGTGGACCTGCGCAATCCGCTCAACCTGGTGCCGGCCGCGGCGGGCATCATCATCGGTGTCGGCAACGTCACCCTGGAGTTCACCGACACCTTCGAGCTGAGCGGCATCGCGCTGGGCACGCTGGTCGTCATCACCGGCTACCACGCGCTGCGGGCGTTCGCTCCGGCCCACCTCAAGACACAGCACCCGCTGCTCGACGAGGGCACGTCCTCCTACGACGAGCCCGGCGACAACGGCGACGCCGAGGAACGCGCTCCCGGCGAGGGCACTCAGCGCGCCAAGTCATAGGCGTACGACGCCGTGAAGGTCCCGGGCCTGCCCTTGCAGCCGTCCGACTCCCCCGGCAGTTTCACCCACAGGTAGGCGTCGATCCGTGCCTCGCCCGTGCTGAGCGTCGGCGCCCGGCCCAGCTTGCGTCCGGCCGGGTCGCACCACTCGCCGTCGGCCGGGGCCCCGGTGCCGTTGCGGCTGGTGTCGATGACGGCCCCGAGGCCCGCCGGGCCGCCGAGTGAGTCCAGGACCTGGCGGTCGTAGGCGATCTCGTCGGCGGTGGTGTGGAAGTTGGAGACATTGCTGAAGATGCCGTCGGAGGACGCCGTCGAGGCGGCTCCGGCCTGCTTCAGCCACTGTGCCTGCTCGCCGGGGGCGTGCCAGCCGGAGTGCCCGGCGTCGTAGTAGACGCGGGCCTTGGGGTTCGCGGCCTTGAAGGCGCGGCCGGCGCGGGCCAACGAGGCGAAGCGGTCGGCGCGGCGGGCGGCGGAGAGGCACTCGGACTGGGCTATGGAGTCGGGCTCCAGGATCACGATGACATCGCCGGTGCCCAGCCCGGCGGCGAACCGGTCGATCCAGTCGTCGTAGGCGTCGAGATCGGGCGCCCCGCCCTGGGAGTGCCCGCCGCAGTCGCGGTCCGGGACGGCGTACGGCACGACGACGGGCACCCGGCCCCGCGCCGACCCGCCCGAAGTGACCGCGCGGACCCGGGCGGTGATGGTGTCCGGGGTGAAGTCGGCGAACCAGACGGCGGCCGGCTGGGCGGCGATCCGTGCCTGGATGACCGCGTGGCGGGGGTCGGCCCCGTTGTCGCGGACCCAGTCGAGCACCTGGGATTCGGGATGACGGTAGAGGCGGGGGGACACGGCGGCGGTCTGCTGCCCCTTCTGCTCGGTCCCGGTCGACGCCGGGGTCGGGGTGGCCGTCCTGGCCGTCTTCGTCTTCGGTGTCGGTGAAGCGGGCGTGGGCGAAGGGGATTTCGTGACCGACGGGGACGGCGAGGGCATCAGCGGCAGGGACTCCAGGCTCGGCGAACGCGTCACCCGGGGCGGCCCGGCCTCGTCGGAGCGCTCTGTGGCGTCGAGCGCGGACATCATGCCGGTCACGGTGCCGAGGGCGACCACGGCCGAGGCCGCGACGACCATGGCGTGGCGCCGCGCCGCCCTTCTGCGCTCGGACCTGCGTGCGGCCAGTCGCTGGGCGCGTAAGCCTGGCACCGTCCTGTTCCCCTCCCCGGACGGCGGGCATGTTCCCCCGTTCTGGGGAAGCGCCGGGCCCGCCGACGCTCGCGTCAGCCTAAAGCTGGGACTCTGCCCCCATGGCGCTGTGCGAACAATTCACCACACCCGTGGACGCGATCATCTCCCGTATGCGCGCCCTCGATTCAACCCTCCCCGAACGGGACGGAGTTGCGGTGTTCAACCGTGTCTACCTCACCGTCACGGAGGCGGTCGACCGGCACATCGACCGCGGCCGGTTCCCGGACGCGCGGGCCGCGATCACGCTGGACGTGCGGTTCGCGGAGCGGTACCTGGCGGCGGTCGAACGGGCCGAGGAAGCCCGGCGCCCGCCCGCCTGCTGGCGCCCCCTGTTCCAGATGCGCCGCCACCCCGGCGTACGACCGCTTCAGTTCGCGCTCGCGGGCATCAATGCGCACATCGGGCACGATCTCCCGCTGGCCGTGGTGGACGCCTGTCGTAGCCTCGGCTGCGAACCCGTCGACCTGGAGGACGAGTTCGAGCGGGTGGGTGATCTCCTCGTCTCGCTGGAGGAGCGCATCCGCGAAGATCTGATGCCGGGCCCCGACCTCCTCCAGATCGCCGATCCGCTGACGCATCTGCTCGGCTCGTGGAGTCTGGACCGGGCCCGGGACGCGACCTGGTCGGCGGCGCGGGCGTTGTGGGCGCTGCGCCGAATGCCGGACCTGGACGAGGAGTTCACGGAGCGGCTGGACGCGGCGGTGGGGTTCGCGGGCCGCATGATGCTGACGCCGCTGCCGTGATGGTCCGGCCGCTTCCGGTACACGGGACCCGGCCGCCGATCGAGCAGCCGGCCCGGCCGACGGTCCAGCAGATGCGAGAGCCGGCGGCCGGGCCGCGGTCTCAGTCCTCCGGCAGCTCGACCGGCGCGATCTCGTCGTAGACGTCGCCCGGGCCCGGGTTGGTCGCGTCGGTCGCCCCGCCGAAGTGGTGCATGACGCCCCAGACGGCGTTCAGTGCCGTCTGGACCGCGCCCTCGGCCCAGCCGGCCGTCCAGGAGATGTCGTCGCCGGCGAGGAAGATGCCCCGCTTGTCCTCGGGCAGCCGGTCCTGCATGAAGTGGGTGAACAGGCGCCGCTGGTAGCGGTAGTGGCCGGGCAGGTTGGCCTTGAAGGCGCCCATGAAGTAGGGCTCGTTCTCCCAGGAGACCGTCACCGGGTTGCCGATGATGTGCTTCCGGATGTCGACCTTCGGGTAGATCTCGCCGAGCGACTTCAGCATGACCTCCATCCGCTCGTTCGCGGACAGCGGCAGCCACTTCAGGCTGTCGTCGCACCAGGTGTAGGAGAGGCAGATGACGGCGGGCTTGTCCGGGCCGTCGTCGAGGAGGTAGGTGCCGCGCGTCATGCGGTCGGTGAGCGTCATCGACATGACGTCCCGGCCCGTCTCCTCGTCCTTGTCGAGCCAGAAGGGCCGGTCCACCGGGACGAACAGCTTCGAGCTCTCCATGTAGTGGGTGCGCTCGATCGCCGTCCAGTGGTCGATCGGGAAGAGCGAGTCGTCGCAGGCGATCTTCGACAGCAGCATCCAGGACTGCGCGGTGAAGATCGCCGCCTGGTAGGTGCGGATGTCGCCGTTCGCGTCGGTCACGGTGATCCGGTTGCCCGAGGTGCGGTGCAGCCGGGTCACGGCCGGGCGGGGCTCGCCGTTGTCGTGCAGGCTCGCCAGCGAGGTGCCGTAGGACCAGTGGACGATCTTCTCCGGCTCACGCTCCCACAGCCGCAGCGGCAGCTGCTGGGAGCCGCCGACGATGCCGCGGTGGTGGTCGTCGGCCTCGGTGTAGACGACGCGCAGGATCTCCAGGATGGAGTTCGGGAAGTCGGTGTCCCAGCCGCCGGTGCCGAAGCCGACCTGGCCGAAGATCTCGCGGTGCCGGAAGGACTTGAAGGCCTCGGAGTCGCAGAGGAAGCCGTAGAAGGTCTGGTTGTCGAGCTTCTCGACGAGCTTCGCCCAGATCTCGCGGATGCGCGGCACGTCGCGCTCCCGCATGGCGCGGTTCATGTCGGAGAAGTCGGCGCCCTCTTCGAGGCACTTGTTCCAGGCCTCGGCGACGTCCCGGTAGACCTGCGGAAGGTCGTCGATGGTCTCGGCGTAGTGCGACTCGCCCTTGAGGTCGACCACCGTGGAAGGGGTCGACTCGGCAAGCGGGTTGGGGAACGGGCTGGTCTTCAGGCCCACCAGGTCGATGTAGTGCTGGAGCGCCGTGGAGGACGGCGGGAAGCGCATCGCGCCCATCTCGGCGGTCAGGGACTCGTCGCAGCCCTCGAAGCCGACGGTGCGCAGCCGTCCGCCGATCTCGTCGGCCTCGTACACGACCGGCTTGAGCCCCATCTTCATCAGCTCGTACGCGGCCACGATCCCGGAGAGCCCGCCGCCGATGACCGCGACCTCGGTGCCGTGCTCGGTCGCGGGTATCTGACCGAGGCCCGCCGGGTGGGCGAGGAAGTCGTCGTACGCGTACGGGAAGTCAGGGCCGAACATGGTGATCGGCGGCTGCTGCTCGTCGGCGTGCTGGACGGCGTTGGGCACCGTGGACGTCATGGGGGTACGGCTCCTTGCGACTGCGACTGCGACAGGGGAAGCGGTGGGGCGGTTCAGACGAGCGACCCGTAGAGACCCGGGCGGCGGTCCTTCAGATACGGGTTCGATTCGCGGGAGGCGGCGAGGAGGACGGGGTCGACATCGGCGAGGACGAGTTCCTCGTCGCGCCCGGCACGGGTGCGGGCGACCCCGTCGGGACCGGCGAGGGTGGAGAGGCCGACGAACTCGAACTCCCCTTCCCGGCCGACCCGGTTGACGTACGCGACGTACATCTGGTTCTCGAAGGCCCGCACCGGGATCATCGACTCGGCGACGAACTGGAACGGGTGCATCTGCGCGGTCGGCACGACGAGCAGGTCGGTGCCGGCCAGGGCATGGGCACGGACGTTCTCCGGGAACTCGACGTCATAGCAGATCAGGATGCCGACGCGGACGCCGTCGATCTCGGCCTGCACGATCTGCCGCTCGCCCGGCGTGAAGTGGTCGCGCTCGAAGCAGCCGAAGAGGTGGGTCTTGCGGTAGTTGGCGAGCCGGGTGCCGTCGGCGGAGATCAGCTGGGCGGAGTTGAAGACGACGTCGCCCTCGCGCTCGGGATAGCCGTAGACGACCGCGAGGCCGTGGCGCGTCGCGATCTCCGCGACGGCGTCCGCGCAGTCGCCGTCGGCGGCCTCGGCGAGGCGGCCGATGTCGTCGCCGATCGCGTACCCGGTCAGGAACATCTCCGGTGCGGCCAGCAGCCCGGCGCCCGCGGCGGCAGCGCGGCCCGCGGCCTCGTCGAGGACCTTGAGGTTCTCGACGGTCGAGCCGGGGCGGCCGGAGCTCTGGAGCAGGGCGGTGCGCATGCGTGTTCCTCACCGGGCGGAAGGGGGGTCGGGGCCACATGTAGCGACCACGTAGACGGTACGGGCGGCTGACCAGGGCGGACAAGGAGGAGCCGTTGCGCGCCGGTGAGCTGTTCGTTGCGTGCGTGAGGGGGTGGGCGGCGATTCGTTGCGCGACCGCGGGCGCAGTTCCGCTCCTCCTGGGGGCGCAGGCATCGGCGGGCGTCCCCGCCGGGCGGTGGAGGCGAGGTCCCCTCCTCGGCTCGATGTGGTGCGGGCACCGGGCCGGGAGAGTGGTCATCGTCCACTTGACCAGCGGAAAGGCCCGCGATGAAGCGCCGTACGAAGATCGTCCTGCTCGGCTCCGCACTGCTGCTCACCACCGGGGCGGCGTCGGCCGCGACCGCGTCCGAGGACGCCCCACGGGAACGGGAGGCCGCCGCCCTCACCGGCACCGCCAAGCTGTACCGCTCGGCGGGCGACGACATCACGTTCTCCTTCGACGCGCACCTGGCGGCGAAGGACGCCGACGATCCGACGAAGGCGACCGGCACCTTCGAGTTCAGCCACTACCTGAAGGACTTCGGCGCCCGGGCGACGGCGAAGGTCGACTGTCTGGTCACCGGCGGCAAGGTGGCCGTCGTCTCCGGCGTCATCACCGACTCCGATCTGCCGGGCGCCGAGGGCAAGCGGGTCGGCGTCACCGTCCATGACGTCGGCCGGCACGACCGCCTCGGCTACAGCTGGGCGGCGACGGGCAGCCCCGCCGATATGGAGGGACTGCCCAAGTGCGTGAGCTCCGCGCCCTTCGAGAAGGTCCGCAAGGGGACGGGCGACTTCAGGGTCGTGCCGTGGAACCCCCCGCTCTAGCCGCCCGGCTCAGCAGCAGCGCCGTCACCAGGTACGGCACCGCGAACACGGCGAAGACGGTGCCGTGCGCGGCGGCCCCGCCGAGGATCGCGTAGCCGCCGTACACGGCGACCGTCGACAGGTCGGTGCCGAGCCCCGCGAGCGAGGTGAGGGTGGCCCGCTCGCTGTCCTGGAGGCGGTGCTGGAGGCGGACGTCGGCGAGCACGGTGGCCAGCTGGAAGCCGCCGAAGGCGAGGGCCACCAGGGCGAGCCCGGCCGGGGTGCCCGCCCCGGCGCCCACGGCCAGGGCGAGGGCCGCGCAGGCGAGCATCGCGGCGAGTCCGTTGGTGCCGAGGGACGCGGCGCGCCCGGCGAGCAGGCTGCCGGCGGTGGCTCCCGCCCAGATCAGCATGAGCAGGTAGGGCACCAGCGCGTCCGGCACTCCGGTCTCCCGCACCAGCAGCGGCGTGTACTCGTCGAGGGCGCCCCACACCGCACCGACCGCCGGCACCAGCAGCAACGCGCCCCGCAGGGACCGGTCGCGGCGGGCGGCGGCCAGTCCGGACCGCAGAGTGGCGGTCCAGCTGTCACCGCCGGCCGTCGGCGCCCGGTGCTCCGGGAACCGGGTCGCCGTCGCCGCGGTCAGCAGGGCGGCCAGCACACTGGCGGCACCGACCGCCGTGTAGCCCCCCGTCGCGAACACCGGGCCGGCGAGGCCCACCGCGAGGACCGTGGCCACGAGGCGTGCGGCATGGGCACGTCCCATGGCCCGCGGGTACCGGTCGGCGGCGCCGAGCCGGTCCAGCTCCTCGTACACCAGCGCCTCCAGCGCACCGGAGCCGAGTGCTCCGCCGGCGCCCCACAGCACGAAGCCAAGCGCGAACGCCCAGTACGACGGCACCAGCACCCACAGCCCGAAGCCGGCGGCCGTGAGCAGCGGGCCGACCCACAGCAGCAGCCGGCGCGAGACCGCGTCGGCCCAGGCGCCGGAGGGGACCTCAAGGACGACGCCGGTGAGCGACCACAGGGCGAACAGGGACGAGATCTGCCAGAGCGACAGGCCGGTGTCGGCGAACAGCAGCGCGTACACCGGGTAGAGCAGGACGAAGTCGTCGAGGAACGCGTATGCGTACAGCGTGGCCGTGAGGCGGCGGACGCCGGTGGCGGGCACGCGTGCAGGTGAGAGTGTCATGGGGCCTTCCCGCAGGGACAGTTCGGACGCCGGAGGTACGGCGCCCGGGGTGGCCCTCGGGAGGCGGCGCTGGAGTATCAATGTCGCCAGGTCATGGCACCGATGGTAGGCGGAACCGGCTCATACGTGCAGGGGGATTCCGGTGCTCGCGCGCAGGCGACCGCCGCACGAGCCAGTCGCCGCGGGTCACCCTTCTCCGCCGCACGGCCATCAGGCTCCGCCTGGCGGAGGAGGCCGTGGCCGGGCCAGGCGGACGAGACTTCCCGCATGGACGCCTCCGACATTTCCGCCCTGCCGTTCGTCGACGAGCACACCACCATCGCCGAGGCGGCCCCCGACGCCGTCTGGCGTGAGCTGGCCGTCCTGATGGAGGGCGCCCGGGGCTTCCGGGTGGCGGTTGCGTCCCCCTGCCGCGAGCTGGCCCTGGTGGGACGCCACCCCTTCTCGACGTACGCCCTGATCTTCCGCCTGGAGGAAACCGGCCGAGGCCACACACGGCTGCGGGCCGAGACCCGGGCGCGTTTCCCCGGCCCGGCGGGCGCCGTCTACCGGCGACTGGCGATCAGCACGGGCGGCCACGCGCTGGCCGTACGGAGCATGCTGAGAAGGGTGCGCGAACGCGCCCGGTAGGGACGCGGGGAGCTGCGCGAAAGGTCCCGGCCGGCCCGGGACGAGACCCGGCACCGCCGCGAGGCGCCAGGGCCCTTCTGATGGCTCTCCGCGGGAGAAGGAGCGGCGTTCGGTGCGTGCTCTCGGCGTGCCGGGCGGAAGGCGTCGTAGCGGAGCTACCAGGGCTCTTGTCCGGTGCGGCGAGAGGGCGTGCCGGGCGTCGCGACGCCGCGGAGAGCCATCGGAAGGGCCCTAGGTCGGTGACCCGGAGGAGAAGCGCCTCAGCAGCGGGGACAGCACCAGCACCGACTTGGTCCGCTCCACGAACGGCTCCCCCGCGATCCGCTCCAGGACCCGCTCGAAGTGCCGCATGTCGGAGGCGAAGACCTGCACGACCGCGTCGGCGTCCCCGGTGACGGTGGACGCGGCCACCACCTCCTGGTACCGCTCCAGACCTCGCCGGATCGTGTCCGGTGAGGTGTTGTGCCGGCAGTAGATCTCGACGAACCCCTCGGTCTCCCAGCCGAGGGCCGAGGGGTCCACCCGTACGGTGAACCCGGTGATGGCCCCGGTGGCACGCAGCCGGTCCACGCGCCGTTTCACGGCGGGCGCGGACAGGCCGACCAGTTGCCCGATGTCCGCGTAGGAGCGGCGGGCGTCCTCGGCGAGGGCGTGCACGATGCGTTCGTCGAGATCGTTCAGCACTGCGGGTGGTTCACTTCACTTCTGGCGCGACGGGTGCGTCCGCTGCGGCGAGACGCGAACGGCGATAGCCGTACCCGAAGTAGAACACGAGACCGGCCACCATCCAGAACCCGAAGACCACCCAGGTGACGGTGTCGAGGCTGAGCATGTTGTACGCGCAGAACAGGAAGCCGAGGATCGGCAGCACCGGTCCGAACGGCACCTTGAACGTGCGCTCGAGCTCCGGGCGCCGGTAGCGCAGGATGATCACCGCGATGTTGACCAGGGCGAAGGCGAACAGCGTGCCGATGCTGGTGGCGTCGACCAGCTTGCCCAGCGGGATCAGGGCGGCGAGCGCACCGCAGAAGACGGACACGATGATCGTGTTGAGGCGGGGCGCGCCGGTCTTCTTGTGGACCTTGCCGAGCGCCTTAGGGACGAGGCCGTCGCGGGACATGGCGAACAGGATGCGGGTCTGGCCGTAGAGCACGGTCAGCACGACGCTCGCGATGGAGATGACCGCGCCGAGCGCGAGCAGGGTGCCCCAGAAGGTCTGTCCGCTGACGTCGTTCATGATCGCGGCGAGGGAGGCGCTGGAGCCCTCGAACTTCGTCCAGTGCCAGGCGCCGACGGCGACACCCGCGACGAGCACGTACAGCGCGGTGACGATGATCAGCGACAGCATGATGGCTCGCGGCAGGTCCCGCTTGGGGTCCTTGGCCTCCTCACCGGCGGTGGAGGCGGCGTCGAAGCCGATGTAGGAGAAGAACAGCGTGGCACCGGCGGCGCTCACGCCCGCCATGCCGAGCGGCATGAAGTCGGCGTAGTTGCCGGACTTGAAGCCCATGAAGCCGACCGCGCAGAACAGCACCAGCGCGGCGATCTTGACGGCGACCATGATCGTGTTGGCGCGGGCGGACTCGCGGACGCCACCGAGCAGGAAGATCATCGCCAGCAGGACGACGATCAGCGCGGGCAGGTTGATGATGCCGCCCTCACCGGGCGCCGAGGACAGCACCGACGGGATGGTGACGCCTATGGTCCCGTCGAGCAGCTCGTTGAGGTACTCGCCCCAGCCGACGGCGACGGCGGCCACCGAGACGCCGTACTCGAGCACCAGGCACCAGCCGCAGACCCAGGCGACGAGCTCGCCCATCGTTGCGTACGCATACGAGTACGAGGAGCCCGCGACCGGGATGCTGCCCGCCAGCTCGGCGTAGGACAGGGCCGAGAACAACGCCGTGAGGCCGGCGATCACGAAGGCCAGGGTGACCGCGGGGCCCGCCTCGGGAACGGCGTCACCGAGGACCACGAAGATGCCGGTGCCGAGGGTGGCACCGATGCTGATCATGGTGAGCTGCCACATGCCGAGGGAGCGCCGCAGCGACCCTCCCTCACCCTGGCCACCCTCTGCGACCAGGTGTTCCACGGGCTTGCGGCGCATGAGGCGCGCGCCGACACCGAGGGGCGCCGGGGCGCCGGTCGGGCTTGGATTCTGCGGGGGTGCGCCTTGGTCGAGCACGCGCTGGCTCCTTATCGCTGCCACTGGGGGCGGCAGGGACCGGCGGTACCCCTGGGAGCAGGGACCCACCGAGCGGGGTCCCTGCCACGCCACGTACGAGGCGACAGCCTACGAGGATCGGCGTTGCTGGTGAAATGCAGCAACCTTGCGTGTGCCCGCATGATCATTGCGTGTCTGGCGGCTGGGTGGGTGTTCGTTGCAGGGAGGCTTTCGACCGTTGCGGGGTGCCGGTGCGCGGGGGCCTGTCGCGCAGTTCCCGCGCCCCTTGAGGCGCAAGCAGCGGACGTCCCTTCAGCGGCGCGGGGAACTGCGCGAACGCCCACGCACGCCCGCAGACGCCCGAACACAGCCGGACCCGAGCTGGAGGGCGTGAGCCCGGCCCGCGCAACGGCCCCCGTCCTCCCGGCGGGCGGGACAACAGGGGCCGTACGAGCAGGTGTTGCCGAGGGGTCAGCTCCAGCTGGCGTGCAGGGGCTTGCCCTCCGCGTAGCCGGCCGCGCTCTGGATGCCGACGACGGCTTTCTCGGCGAACTCCTCCAGGGAGCCCGCGCCCGCGTAGGTGCAGGACGACCGCACACCCGCGATGATCGAGTCGATCAGGTCCTCCACGCCGGGGCGGGCCGGGTCGAGGAACATGCGGGAGGTGGAGATGCCCTCCTCGAACAGCGCCTTGCGGGCCCGGTCGTAGGACGACTCCTCGGACGTGCGGTTGCGCACGGCGCGCGCGGACGCCATGCCGAACGACTCCTTGTAGAGGCGGCCGTCGGCGTCCTGCTGGAGGTCGCCCGGCGACTCGTAGGTGCCGGCGAACCAGGAGCCGACCATCACGTTGGACGCACCGGCCGCGAGCGCCATGGCCACGTCGCGCGGGTGCCGGATGCCACCGTCGGCCCACACGTGCTTGCCGTACTTCTTCGCCTCGGCGGCGCACTCCAGGACCGCCGAGAACTGCGGCCGGCCGACGCCGGTCATCATGCGGGTCGTGCACATCGCGCCCGGGCCCACACCGACCTTGATGATGTCGGCGCCGGCCTCGACGAGATCCCGCACACCCTCGGCGGCGACGATGTTGCCCGCGACGATCGGCACCTGCGGGTCGAGCGCCCGCACGGTCCTGATCGCGGCGATCATCGACTCCTGGTGGCCGTGGGCGGTGTCGATGACCAGCGTGTCCACGCCCGCGTCGAGCAGCTGCTTGGCCTTGCCCGCCACATCGCCGTTGATGCCCACGGCGGCGGCTATGCGCAGCCTGCCGCCGGCGTCGACGGCCGGGGTGTACAGCGTGGCGCGCAGGGCGCCCTTGCGGGTGAGGATGCCCGCCAGACGGCCCTCGGCGTCCACGGCCGGGGCATAGCGCCGGTTGTGGTGGTCGAGGGTGTTGAAGGCCTCACGCGGGTCGAGGTCCGCGTCGATGATCAGCAGGTCCCGGGACATCACCACTTCGAGCTGGGTGAAGCGGTCCACGCCGGACAGGTCGGCGTCGGTGACCACGCCGATCGGCTTGCCGTGCTCGTCGACGACCACACCGGCGTTGTGCGCCCGCTTGGGCAGCAGGGCCAGCGCGTCGGCGACGGTCTGGTGGGGGGCCAGCACGATCGGGGTGTCGAGCACGTGATGGCGGCTCTTCACCCAGGAGACGACATCGGTCACCACGTCGATCGGGATGTCCTGCGGGATGACCACCAGGCCGCCGCGCCGGGCCACCGTCTCGGCCATACGGCGGCCGGCGATGGCGGTCATGTTGGCGACGACCAGCGGGATCGTGGTGCCCGTGCCGTCCGGGGAGGTGAGGTCCACGCCCTGCCGCGAGCCGACCGCGCTGCGGCTCGGGACCATGAAGACGTCGTCGTACGTCAGGTCGTACGGGGGCTGGATGTCATTGAGGAAACGCACGTGCTGCACATCCCAGTCGATCAGAGGTGGCCCCCGGACAGGTCAGCCAGGGGGAAGAGCACGTACTTCATTGTCCCATGCTGACCGGAATGCGATGCACGGTCGCTTCATACAAGCAGGTCAGAGGGGCCCTAGGAGGATCCTCCGAGAGCAAGCATCACGGTGAGCGACGACGCCCGGTCCACGGCGGCGGAGAACACCTCCTGAGCGATCTCCCACTCCTCCGGCCGCGCCTTCGCGTACGGCCGCCAGTTCCGCACGACGACCAGGAGCCCATGGGCGGCATCGGCGGGCCACACGGTGGGGTCGGAGAGGCTGTCGGCCAGGGCGTCCCAGTTGCGGCCGAACCAGTCGGGCAGCTCCAGGGTCTCGGCGCAGCGGTCCATCAGGCCCGGCTTGTCCGCGACCCCATCGAGGTCCAGCGTGACCACGAGTTCCGTCATATCGGTACCGCCCAGCTCCCAGTGATCGTCGATGAGCGAAGCGAGGGGACGGCCGACGGCCGCCCCCTCCTGTTGTTCCGTCAGTTCCCGTCCGGGTCGGACCTGTTGAGCGTGGGCCTCGGTGGCGTACCGGCCGTCATGAGGTAGTCCGCCGCCGAGGTGTCCGTCACCAGGCTGGTGACGAGTCCGGACCGCAGCACCGCGTCGATGGCGGGCCCCTTGCGCTGCCCGCCCGCGATCGCGACGACCTCGGGGATACGGCGGAGCTGATCGGCCTTGACGGTGATGCACCGCTCCCCCAGGTCCCGTCCGACCCGGCGTCCCTCGGCGTCGAAGAGGTGCGCGGACATCTCGGCGGCGACACCGAGCGAGGCGTAGTGGGCCCGCTCCTCGTCGCTGAGCATGTCGTGCACCGTGGAGATGCCCGGCTCCCAGGAGCCGATGGAGACGCAGGCGACCGTGACCTTGTCGAAGTAGTCGAAGGCCCGGGCGATCCCGGTCTGGTGGCGCAGCGCCCCCGCGGTGGCCGCGTCCGGCAGCAGCATCGGCGCGTAGATGGGGTGGGCGTCGCCGCCCGACACCTGTGCGGCCCGGCGGACCGCCTCGACCGAGCCGCGCTCGGCGGTCCCGGCGTCGTAGACGCCCGTCAACTGCACCACCGTGCACGGCGGCAGCCGGTCCAGCGCCGCGGCCATGTGGATGGTGGACCGGCCCCAGGCCAGGCCCAGCACATCACCTTCGTTCACGAGCTCGCCGAGCAGGTCGGCGGCCACTTCTCCCAGGTTCTCGGGGTCGGGCGTCTCCTCGGCCTCGGCCGGGGACTCGACCACGACGGCGTGCCTGAGGCCGTAGCGGGCACGCAGCGCGTCCGAGCGCTCCGCGTCCAGCTCGGCCGGCACACGGATCTCGATGCGCACCAGATCCCGTTCGAGAGCGGTCTCCAGGACCCGGGCCACCTTGAAGCGGCTGACGCCGAACTCCTCCGCGATCTGGATCTTGGACTTGCCCTCGAGGTAGAAGCGGCGGGCCATGGCCGCCGCCTGCACCAGCTCAGCGGGTCCCATCCGCATGGCTGACCGGCCCGCCGACATACCCGACACGGCGATCTCCTCACTGCTGTTCACACTCTGGATTCGCCGTTCATCCTTGCAGATCCGGCGCTCTTGATCCGCCCTGATGGGCGCCGTTCACGTTGTCTTGGCTCAGTGGTCGCATGCCCAGGCGGCGGTCTTGGTGACCGTCTCCGCCTGAGCACGCAGCGCACGAACCGCTTCGGCAGGGTCATCGGCGCCGTACACCGCCGAACCGGCGACGAAGACGTCGGCGCCCGCCTCGGCACACCGCTCGATGGTCGAGGCGGAGACTCCGCCGTCCACCTGGAGCCACAGCTGAAGGCCGTGCTTGCTGATCAACTCGCGGGTGCGGCGAATCTTCGGAAGCATGATGTCGAGAAACGCCTGACCACCGAAGCCCGGCTCGACCGTCATGATCAGCAGCATGTCGAGCTCGGGGAGCAGGTCCTCGTACGGCTCGATGGGCGTCGCGGGCTTGAGCGCCATCGAGGCACGGGCGCCCTTGGCCCGGATCTCCCGGGCCAGCCGCACGGGTGCCGCGGCGGCCTCGACATGGAAGGTGACGGAAGAGGCCCCCGCTTCGACGTACTGGGGCGCCCACCGATCGGGGGCCTCGATCATCAGATGGCAGTCCAGCGGGGTGTCCGTCGCGCGGGCCAGGGACTCTACGACCGGGACACCGAGCGTGAGGTTCGGGACGAAATGGTTGTCCATGACGTCGACATGGAGCCAGTCGGCTCCTTGCACCGCCTTCGCCTCGTCCGCGAGGCGAGCGAAGTCGGCGGACAGGATGCTGGGGTTGATCTGCACGGCCATGACCCAAGACTGCCATGCCGGAGCACGATTGTTCGCCCCGGTACAGACCTGAGACGTTCATCGGATGTTGTGTCCGGTTCGCCCGTGCCATGCTGGGCTGCCGACCGGCGCCACAGAGGGCTGCGGGGGTGGCCATGACGGAGATCCAGGAGAAGCGCCCGCCGGTGCCGGGGAGACCGGGTGTCGCGCATCTGGTCTGCGGGCGGCGCGCCAAGTGGGTGGTGCTCGTCCTGTGGCTGATCGTGCTGTTCCTGACGGCGCCCTTCGCCCAGAAGCTGGCCGACGCCCAGGACAACGACGCGGCGTCCTGGCTGCCCGGCTCGGCCGAGTCCACCCAAGTCCTGGAGATCTCCGAGAACTTCAGGCCGGAGCAGATCCCCGCGGTCGTCGTCCTCGCCCGTGACGGGGGGCTGACGGCACAGGACCGGGCGGCGATCAACGAGGACGTGGCGGAGCTCGAGCAGCTGACCGACCACGGCATCCGCGGTGCCGAGACCCGCGGCCCGGTCTTCGACCGCGAGGTGGACCCGCGGGCTGCCCAGATCTACGTGCCGATCACCATGGACGAGAAGGGCTGGGAGCGCATCGCGCCCGCCGTCGACTCCATCCGGGACATCGTCGGTGAGGGCGGCGGCGGACTGGCCGTGCACATCACCGGTCCCGGGGGCACGTCCGCCGACTTCGCCGACGCCTTCGAGGGCATCGACTCCACCCTGCTGCTGTCGGCGATGGCGGTCGTCATCGTCATGCTCCTGATCACCTACCGAAGCCCGACCCTGCTTCTGATCCCCCTCGTCTCCGTGGTCGTCGCCCTGTTCACCGCGCAGGCCTTCGTCTATCTCCTCGCGGAACACGGCGGCCTGACCGTCAACGGCCAGAGCGCCGGCATCCTCACGGTCCTGGTGTTCGGCGCGGGCACCGACTACGCGCTCCTCCTGGTGGCCCGCTACCGCGAGGAACTGCACCGGCACGAGGACCGCCACGAGGCGATGGCCCTCGCCCTGCACCGCGCCGGCCCGGCGGTGATCGCCTCCGGCGCGACCGTCGTCCTGAGCATGCTGGTGCTGCTGGCGGCGGAGATGAACTCGACGAGCGGCCTCGGCCCGGTGGCGGCGGTCGGCGTGGCGGTGGGCCTGGCGGCCATGTTGACCCTGTTCCCGGCCCTCCTGGTCGTCTTCGGCCGCTGGATCTTCTGGCCGGTCGTCCCGCGCCTGGGCGCGGAACACCCCCACGAGCGGGGCATCTGGGCGCGCTTGGGCCGCCGTATCTCGCACCGCCCCCGCATGGTCTGGATCGTCACGGCGATCGCGCTGGCGATCTGCTCCCTCGGCCTGATCCAGCTGCGCGCGGAGGGGCTGAGCAATGCGGACGCGTTCACCGACAAGCCGGACTCGATCACCGGCCAGGAGGTCTCCGCACGCTACTTCCCGGCCGGCAGCGGCGACCCGCTGGTCATCGTCAGCAACCGGGCCCAGGCGGAACAGGTGGGCCGGGCGGTCGCCGGGACACCGGGCGTGGTCCCTGACTCCCTGGGCCTGCCACCGGGCACCAAGCCGCTCCACGACGGCAAGGTGCTCTTCGAGGCGACCATGTCGGCCCCGTCCGACAGCGAGGCCGCGAAGCAGACCGTGGAGCGGGTACGCGACGCCGTCCACGCGGTGCCGGACGCCGACGCCAAGGTCGGCGGCGGTACGGCTGCCCTGCTGGACATGGACCGGGCGACGACGCACGACAACATCCTGATCATCCCGCTGGTCCTGCTGGTCGTGCTCCTGATCCTCTGCGCCCTGCTGCGTGCCCTGATCGCCCCGCTCCTGCTGATCGGCACGGTGATCCTGTCCTTCGCGGCGGCCTTGGGCATCAGCGCGCTGGCCTTCCGCCACCTGTTCGACTACGCCGGCGAGTCGACCGACTTCCCACTGTTCGTCTTCGTCTTCCTGGTGGCCCTGGGCATCGACTACAACATCTTCCTCACGACCCGGATCCGCGAGGAGGCCACCCATCAGGGCACCCGCGCCGGAGTGGTCACCGGCCTCGCCGCCACGGGTGCGGTGATCACCTCGGCCGGACTGGTCCTCGCCGGCACCTTCGCCGCCCTCGGCACCCTCCCCATGGTCGCCTTCGCCGAAATCGGCTTCGCCGTGGCCCTGGGCGTACTCCTGGACACCTTCATCGTCCGCTCGGTCCTGGTGACGTCCCTGTTCCTGGACGTGGGCCCCAAGGTGTGGTGGCCGCACAGACTGGCACGGGAGGACGGGGGTGTTTCAGCCCGTCCGGCGTTTGAGGACGAGGCTCGTTCAGGGCCGAAGCGGGGGTCCGGGGGCGACAGCCCCCGGGGACGGGACGGGTAGGGGCGGCGGGGGCGAAATCACCGCGGCCGAACTCCCCGCAGCCGAACTCCCCGCAGCCGAACTCACCCCACCCGCCGGATCAGCGCCAGATACATCGCATCGGTCCCATGCAGATGAGGCCACAACTGCACATCGGGCCCCTCCCCCAGCTCCGGCACCCCCGGCAGCAGCAGCCGGGCATCCAGCAGTTCGACCTCGCCCACCTGCTTGACCACGTCATCGACGACCGCCCGGGTCTCGGCGAGATGCGGCGAACACGTGGCGTACCCGACGACACCCCCCACCCGCACGGAGTCCAGCGCCGCCCGCAACAACCCCCGCTGCAACGGCGCGAATCCGTCCAGATCCTCCGGGCGCCGCCGCCACCGCGCCTCGGGCCGCCGCCGCAACGCCCCCAGCCCGGTGCACGGAACATCCACCAGCACCCGGTCGAAGGAACCGGCCCGCCAGGCAGGCCGCGTCCCGTCCGCGGCGATGACCTGGTACGGCCCCGGGTTGCCCGCCAACGCCTTGGCCACCAGCCCCGCCCGATGCGGCTGCTTCTCGGAGGCGACCAGCACGGCCCCCCGCTCCGCGGCCAGCGCGCCGAGCAGTGCCGCCTTGCCACCGGGCCCGGCACACCCGTCGAGCCACTTCCGGTCGGGCCCCTCGAGAGGAGCGTTGGCCAGCGCGAGGGCGACCAGCTGGCTCCCCTCGTCCTGCACGCCCGCACGGCCTTCCCGTACGGCCGTGATGGCCCCGGGCTCCCCGCCCTCGGCGAGCCGTACGGCGTACGGCGACCAACGCCCCGCCACCGCGGCCTCCGTACCGAGCAGCTCCTCGGTGGTGGCCCGCCCGGGCCGCGCGACCAAGGTCACCTCGGGCCGCTCGTTGTCGGCCGCCAGCAGCCGCTCGATGCCGTCCCGGCCGCCGCCGAGCGAGTCCCACAGCGCGGAGACGACCCACCGCGGATGCGAGTGCACGACGGCGAGATGGTCCTCGGGATCGTCGTCGTAGGGCGGCGCGACCCGCTGGATCCAGCCGTCGAGGTCGTCCTGGGACACCTTGCGCAGCACGGCGTTGACGAACTTGGCCCGTCCGTCGCCGAGCACGACACGGGCGAGCTCCACGGACGCGGACACGGCGGCGTGCGTGGGAATCCGCGTGCCGAGCAGCTGATGCGCACCGAGGCTGAGCACGTCGAGCACCGGCGGGTCGACCTCACGCAGCGGCCGGTCCACGCACGCCGCGATGACGGCGTCGTACGTCCCCTGCCGGCGCAGCGTCCCGTACACCAGCTCGGTCGCGAGCGCCGCGTCCCGCCCGTCGAAGTCGCCCTGCTCCCGGGCCTTGCGCAGCAGCGGCGGCAACACGAGGTTGGCGTACGCGTCCCGCTCGTCCACGGCGCGCAGCGCCTCGAAGGCGAGGACGCGGACGGGGTCCTTCTTGGGCCGTCGGTAGGGCTTGCCGGGTTTACGGGGCCGACGGGAGGTGTCGCTCACGAAAAAGGTGCTCCGGATTGCTGGATGAGATGTACGCCCAGCCTACGCCGCACCACCCCCCAGGCACACGGCCCGGTCACGCCCCGACGCGCTCCCCGTCGCCGATCCGCACGCCCCGCGCCCAGTCGGCCGCTCGCATCGGCTTCTTGCCCTGCGCCTGCACCCACAGCAGCTCGACCGCGTACGACCCGGTCCCGACGTACACGTTGTTCTTGCCGACGGAGAGCGCGCCCGGGGCGAGATCGTCCCGTCCGGCCACCTGCTGCACCGAGATGAGCTTCAGCCGCTCGCCCCGGAAGACGGTCCAGGCGCCGGGCGCGGGGGTGCACCCGCGTACGAGACGGTCGATGCGCAGGGCGGGCGCGGTCCAGTCGATGTGGGCGTCCTCGACGTTCACCTTGGGCGCGAGGGTGATCCCCTCGGACGGCTGCGGTACGGCCTTCAGCGCGCCGTCCTCGATGCCGTCCATGGTCGCGGCGAGCAGCCCGGCACCGGCGAAGGCGAGGCGGGTCAGCAGGTCGCCGCTGGTGTCGGTGGCCCGGATCTCCTCGGTGACGGTGCCGTAGACGGGCCCGGAGTCCAGCCCTTCCTCGATGAGGAAGGTGGAGGCCCCGGTGATCTCGTCGCCGGCCATGATGGCGTGCTGCACGGGGGCCGCCCCCCGCCAGGCGGGCAGCAGCGAGAAGTGCAGGTTGACCCAGCCATGGGCCGGGATGTCGAGGGCGACGCGCGGCAGCAGCGCGCCGTACGCGACGACGGGACAGCAGTCGGGTGCGATCTCCCTCAGCCGCTCCAGGAACTCGGGGTCCCGCGGCCTGACGGGCTTGAGCACCTCGATGCCGGCCTCCTCGGCCCGCTCGGCCACCGGGCTCGCCACCAGCCTGCGCCCACGCCCGGCCGGCGCGTCGGGCCGCGTGACGACGGCGGCCACCTCGTGCCGGCCGGAGGCGAGCAGAGCGTCCAGAGCGGGAACAGCGACCTCGGGGGTACCGGCGAAGACAAGCTTCATGGGTGGGCACGGGCCTCTCGGGCGGGGTTGGTCGGGGTGACGCACAAGTCTATGTCCGCTTGACTCAGGGCCTCACGCGGGCGACGCGACCCGTGAACCGCCGCGGCTGAGGCGGTGAAGACACCCGGTCGTCACGGCGCACGCACCTTCGCGCCGGGGCGTAGGCATATGCCCGTACGCCCCCAGTGCGTGACCCGCGGAGCGATCCCGCGTTGTCAAGGAAGAGTTGACCACATCGGGCCGCACACGCCGTCTTGGCGGCCCACTCCTTTTCAACGCCGGTTCGAGAGGCTTGTTCATGGCCGACCACGCAACCCACGACGCCCAGGCTCGGGCCAGCCTGCACTTGCTGGTGCGGGACATCGAGCGGGTCCGCCGGCAGGTGGACGCACTGCGCACGCTCACCGCCCAGCTGGGCAACGTCTACCGCCCCCGCCGCTCCGGTCCCTCCACGGGCTTCGTCGTCTATGGGCGCGCTCCCGCCCCGACCGTCCGTCTCGCCCAGGAGCTGCGGGACAGTGTCGAGACCCTGGTCACGGCTGCCGTGGACTTCGACCGCTCGCTCGGCTTCTCCTGGGACGCGGTGGGTTCCGCCCTCGGCGTCACCAAGCAGGCGGTACACCGCCGTTACGGCGCGCGCCGCGCCGCCGCGCAGGCAGCGGCCGACCCCGAGCGCACGACCGAGCCCACGGGAACCCGCACGGTCAACGTCGCGACCGCCCCCCTCCCCACGGTGCCCACCGTCCCCGCGGCCCGCTCGATGCCGACGCAGCCGACGGCCGGCAGTCCCGGTCTGCGCGACGAGGCCAGGCCCACCGCCTTCCCCGGCCCCCGCAACGGCTGAGCCCCCCGCACTCTGCCCTCCCGGAGCGCACCCGGGAGGGCAGACCCATGCAAGCCCCGGTCACCCGACGTCGACCCGATCAACCCCGGACGTCACCCGACGTCGACCCGATCAACCCCGAACCAAGGGCGTGCCCCAGCCTCGGGCCGCGGCGCCGCACACGCCATCCACCCGGCCTACGCGGCCTTCAACGCAGACGCAGCACACCCCCCACCCCCGGGCGACACCCGGATCAAGGCCCGGTCCCAGCCTCCCCTCCGAGCGGCAACACCCCACGCGCCAGGCGAGAACGTCACCCGATATCGGGCGGATCAATCCGCACCCGAACCCGCACCACAGCCTCCCCACCCCCACGCGCCATCCGCGCCGCCTGCGCGGCCTTCAACGCGGACGCCAAGGCAGCCCCACTCCCGGGCGGCACCCGGATCAAGGCCCGGTCCCAGTGCTCGCCGGGCGGCGGTGCCCCCGCGCGCCGCGGTCGGCCCGCGGCCGTGACGGGCAACGGCACGGGCCCCAACACCTCTGCGTCCGACGGCAGTTCGACCGCGCTGAGGAACTCGGCGACGGCCTCCCCCGGCCCGGCGACGGAAGCCATCCGCGACACCGGCGGAAACCCCAGCTCGGCCCGCTCGGCAAGCTCGCGCAGCGCGTGCCCCACGGGATCCCATCGCACCAGTGCCTGCACGGGCCGCAGCGTGGGCTCGGCGACGACGACCACGGTCCCTCCGGCACCCTGCGGCCGTACCAGCGCGGCGGCACCGATCCACCGCCGCAACGCGTCCTCCCCGGCCCGCAGATCGGGCCGCCCGAGCATGGCCCAGCCATCCAGCAGCAGGGCCGCCGCATACCCCCCCTCGGAGACGGGCTCGGCTCCCGGTGTGCTCACGACCAGCGACGGCGTGTCCGGCACGGTGTCCAGCACATGCTCACGCCCGGAGGTCCGCACCGGAACGGCAGGGAAGGCCCTCCCGAGCTCCTCGGCGGTCCGCCGCGCCCCCACGACCTGGGCCCGCAACCGGAAGCCACCGCACTCCGGACAGTGCCAGGCCCCTTCGTCCCGTCCGCACCAGCCGCAGCGCAGAGCGGCTCCGGAGCCCTGTGCCTCCAGCGGCCCGGAACAGTGCCGGCACCGCGCGGGTGCCCGGCAGTTGGCGCACGCCATCCTCGGTACATAGCCCCGTCGGGGCACCTGCACGAGAACCGGACCGTGCCGCAGCCCCTCCCGCACTGCCTGCCAGGCGAGAGTCGGCAGCCGGGCGGCTCGCGCGGCCTCGTCCCGGGCGAGATCCTGATCCCCCACGGTCCGTACGAGCGGGGCGGCCCCCCGCATCTGTTCCCGCCCGGCAACGAGGGGCCGGGCCCAGCCGCTCTCGACGAGCTGCGCGGCCTCGACGGTGCAGCTCCAACTCCCCAGCAGAAAGCCGCACTTGTCCTGCGCCGCTCGCAGGAGCAGGACCTCACGCGCATGCGGCTGAGGCGCGTGCTGCTCGCTGTGACTGTCGTCCCCGTCGTCCCACAGGGCGACCAGTCCGAGATTCTGCACGGGTGCGAACATGGCGGCCCTAGTCCCGACGACAGCCCGTACGGACCCCCGCCGCACCGCGAGCCACTCCCGGTACCGCTTCTCCGGTCCGGCATCGGCGGTCAGCACCGCATGCCGCCCTTCGCCCATCAGCGCGGTCAGAGCGGCATCGACCCGTGCGACGGCCCGCCCGTCCGGCAGAACGACGAGCGCGCCCCGCCCGCCAGCCAGCGTCGCGACCACGGCACGGGCCAGTTCCTCGCTCCACTCGGGCCCCGGAAGCGCGTTCCACACGGCTCGTGGCGCGCCTCCGGCGGCCAGTGCCTCCAGAAACGCCGCCCCCCGCTCGTACCGCCCCCATGAGCCCGCTTCCGGCGCGCCGGGCGGCGCGAGCGCCTGCGGCGAAGGCCGTTTCTCGGCCCGAGCGCTGCGCGGCGGCACGGCCAGCTGCAACACGTCGGCCAGCCCACCGGCATACCGGTCGGCGACGGCCCGCGCGAGCCCGAGCAGCTCCTCGCTCAGCACCCGCTCGGGCGACACGACCTGCGCGAGCGCCGCGAGGGGTCCGGCGTAGTCGGACTCGGCCAGGCGTGCGACGAGGAAGCCGTCGATGAGTCCCCCGCCTTCACGCCGCCCTTCCCGGACCCGCCCCCGCCCGGCCCCGAACCGCACCCGCACCCGCACCCCGGGCTGCGCGTCGGCGTCCAGCTCCTTCGGCACGGCATAGTCGAAGTACCGGTCGAGATGCAGCACGCCCTTGTCGACCAGCACCCGGGCGACCGGCAACTCCGCCGCGAGCGCGGCCCCTCGCCACGTCCTGGGCTTGGCCCGCGGCCCCTTGGCCTGCCGCACACTCTCCCGAATGAGCGCGAGCTGCTCGGCCGACGCCCCTTCGACGCCGCCCTTGCCGTTCTCGTCCTCGCTGCTCACACCAGCATTCCTACCAAACTCCACTGACAACCGACGGCGTCCATCGACCGGCGCGACCGCGACTGCGACTGCCGCTCCGGCCACGGCCACGGGCTCGGTGCGTCAGTGGGGCATGGCAGCATCTCGCCCATGTCGAGTACGCATACCGGCCGGGGCCTGGATCATTTCCGCGCGGACATCCCCGTCTACACGCTGACCTTCACCAAGGGCTTGTCGCCCGTGGAGCTGCTGAACCGTATGGGAGCCGATGCGGACACCCTCGCGCTACGCG
The DNA here is from genome assembly GCF_043673425.1 of Streptomyces sp. M41. Classification (NCBI taxonomy): domain Bacteria; kingdom Bacillati; phylum Actinomycetota; class Actinomycetes; order Kitasatosporales; family Streptomycetaceae; genus Streptomyces; species Streptomyces sp. M41. The sequence continues at coordinate 105,196 of NZ_JBIMKE010000004.1, forward strand.
ATGTCGCCGACCTCGACGACGACTTCGGTGACACCCTGCTCGACGAGGACGAGCCGGTGGTGACCACCGGCACCGACGGCGCATGGACATGGGCTTGGGAACAAGGCGGTGGCCACGGACTGGACGAACGGATCCTGTCCGCGGTCTCGCTGGGCACCGAGGCCGTCGCGCTGCACTACAACGAGAAGCCGATGCACTGGTTCAAGTACGCGGTCGACGGCGACCTCGTCGTCGGCTTCCATACTCTTGAGCCGATCGCTCCGACCGGTCTGGACCCACGGCGGCTCGATCGGTTCATGCGTCCGCTCGGCCTCGTTGCGCGGCAGCCCGCCCCGCCGGACAGCGTCCTCGCTCTCGCGGAGAACGCCTTCGGGCTGCGGGTGACCCCGGCCGGGGACGACGAGCACCGCTGGAGCGGCAGCCTGAGGAGACTGCCTGACGAGGCATAGAACCAAGCCGCCAAGCTCGAGGCCCGGCCCCCGAAGGGGAGCCGGGCATCGCAGCAACCAGCGGGAGTGGGCCTTACAGCCCCACAGCCTTCCGCAGCGCCTCCACGCGGTCCGTCCGCTCCCAGGTGAACTCCGGCAGCTCGCGGCCGAAGTGGCCGTAGGCCGCCGTCTGGGCGTAGATCGGGCGGAGCAGGTCCAGGTCGCGGATGATCGCGGCCGGGCGGAGGTCGAAGACCTGGTCGATGGCCTTCTCGATCTTCTCAGCGTCGATCTTGGCCGTGCCGAAGGTCTCGACGAACAGGCCGACCGGCTCGGCCTTGCCGATCGCGTACGCCACCTGCACCTCGCAGCGGGAGGCCAGGCCGGCCGCGACGACGTTCTTGGCGACCCAGCGCATCGCGTACGCCGCCGAGCGGTCCACCTTGGACGGGTCCTTGCCGGAGAAGGCACCACCGCCGTGGCGGGCCATGCCGCCGTAGGTGTCGATGATGATCTTCCGGCCGGTGAGACCCGCGTCACCCATCGGGCCGCCGATCTCGAAGCGGCCGGTGGGGTTGACCAGCAGACGGTAGCTCTCGGTGTCCAGCTTGATGCCGTCGTCGAGGAGGGCCTTCAGCTCCGGCTCGACCACGAACTCCCGGATGTCGGGCGCGAGCAGGGAGTCGAGGTCGATGTCGCTCGCGTGCTGCGAGGAGACCACGACCGTGTCCAGGCGGACCGCCTTGTCGCCGTCGTACTCGATGGTGACCTGCGTCTTGCCGTCCGGGCGCAGGTAGGGGATGGTGCCGTTCTTGCGGACCTCGGAGAGGCGCTTGGACAGGCGGTGCGCGAGGAAGATGGGCAGCGGCATCAGCGTCGGCGTCTCGTCCGTCGCGTAGCCGAACATCAGGCCCTGGTCACCGGCGCCCTGCCGGTCCAGCTCGTCCTCGTCGCCCTCGACCCGGGACTCGTACGCAGTGTCCACGCCCTGCGCGATGTCGGGCGACTGCGAGCCGATGGAGACCGAGACACCGCAGGAGGCGCCGTCGAAGCCCTTCTTCGAGGAGTCGTAGCCGATCTCGAGGATCTTGTTGCGAACCAGCGTCGCGATGTCCGCGTACGTCTTGGTCGTGACCTCGCCGGCCACATGCACCAGACCGGTTGTGATCAGGGTCTCTACGGCTACGCGGGACGTGGGGTCCTCGCGCAGAAGCGCGTCGAGAATGGTGTCGCTGATCTGGTCAGCGATCTTGTCGGGGTGACCTTCGGTCACGGACTCCGAGGTGAACAGGCGACGGGACACAACGCTCCCTGTGGTTGCAGCGGCTGCTGGCTGATCATTGGCGGACGGGACGGGGGCTGCGCCCGGCGTCGTCCGAGGACAGTTTATCTGTCGTGCTCGGTCACGGACCCCCTGTCTCGCCTCTCGGGAGCGCTGTGACCTGCGGCACGGGCATTCTGCCCAATGTCACGCGCCCTGGCCAGGGGCGCCACACCCGAATCGAGCGATGCTCGAAGGAAGTTCGCGACGCATCACACATTCATCCGAACCGCCGCGTCACCAGGTCCCATACGGTTTCGGCCAGGGCCTCCTTGGGCCCGTACGGCACCGGGGTCTCGCTCCCGTCGGCGCCCAGGACGACCGCCTCGTTCTCCTCCGAGCCGAATGTCTTGCGCTCGCCCACCTCGTTCACCACAAGCAGATCGCACCCCTTGCGTGCCAGCTTCCTGCGGCCGTTGGCGAGCACGTCGTCCGTCTCGGCGGCGAAGCCGACGATCACCTGGCCGGGGCGGGCGCGCTCGGTCGAGATCTCGGCGAGGATGTCCGGATTCCGCAGCAGGGCGATGGGCTCCGGCTCCTGGTCGTCCTTCTTCTTGATCTTCCCCATGGCGTAGGCGGCCGGGCGGAAGTCCGCGACGGCCGCCGCCATCACCACCGCGTCGGCGTCCGCGGCGGCCTTGAGGACCGCCTCCCGCAGCTGCACGGCCGTGCCGACCTGGACGACGTCCACGCCCGCCGGGTCCGCCAGCCCGGTGTTGGCCGCGATCAGCGTGACCCGGGCGCCCCGGGCGGCAGCCGTACGGGCCAGGGCATAGCCCTGCTTGCCGGAGGAGCGGTTGCCGAGGAAGCGGACGGGGTCGAGCGGCTCGCGCGTGCCTCCGGCGCTGACGACGACATGGCGGCCCTCGAAGTCCGGCTCGGTGCCGCCCCGGGCCAGGACCCGGCGGGCGACCTCGAAGATCTCGGCCGGGTCGGGCAGCCGGCCCTTGCCGGTGTCGACGCCGGTGAGGCGGCCGACGGCGGGCTCGATGACCACGGCGCCGCGTCGACGCAGCGTCGCCACGTTCTCCTGGGTGGCCGGGTGCTCCCACATCTCGGTGTGCATGGCGGGGGCGAAGACGACGGGGCAGCGGGCGGTGAGCAGCGTGTTGGTCAACAGGTCGTCGGCGAGGCCGTGGGCGGCCCTGGCGAGCAGGTCGGCCGTGGCGGGGGCGACGATCACCAGGTCGGCGTGCTGTCCGATGCGGACGTGCGGGACCTCGTCGACGTCGTCCCAGACCTCCGTGGAGACCGGCTTGCCGGAGAGGGCGGACCAGGTGGCGGCGCCGACGAAGTGCAGCGCGGAGGCGGTGGGCACGACGCGTACGTCATGGCCGGACTCGGTGAGTCTGCGCAGCAGCTCACAGGCCTTGTACGCGGCGATGCCGCCACTGACCCCCAGAACGACCTTCGGCTTGTCCACCGTCTCTCCCCGTCTCTCCCCGGACTCGGCAACGTACGACTCCACTACACACCACAGGCCCGGCAGTCGCGCTGCCGGGCCTGTGGAAAAGTCAGCTGCAAGCTGTAAATCGTACTTACTGCGCCGGACCCTCGACGGCCTCGGACGTCAGCAGACCCGCGTTGATCTCGCGCAGGGCGATCGAGAGCGGCTTCTCGTGGACGTGGGTGTCGACGAGCGGACCGACGTACTCGAGGAGGCCCTCGCCGAGCTGCGAGTAGTACGCGTTGATCTGGCGGGCCCGCTTGGCCGCGTAGATCACGAGGCTGTACTTCGAGTCGGTGGCCTCGAGGAGCTCGTCGATCGGCGGGTTGATGATGCCCTCGGGCGCGGAGATGGAAGAGGACACGCTCTACCTTCCGATGGGTGGGAAAGAATCAGTGTGAATGATCGAGGCGAATGACCGGCCTGAACTATCGACGATCACGCAACCACGATCACACAACGTCCATCAAGGCTAGCAGCTCGCGCGCCACGTCCTCGACGGAGGTGTTGACCAAGGTCACATCGAACTCCGGCTCCGCCGCGAGCTCGACCTTCGCCGCGTCCAGGCGGCGCTCGATCACCTCGGGCGGCTCGGTGCCGCGTCCGGTGAGTCTGCGCACGAGCTCCTCCCAGGAGGGAGGAGCCAGGAACACCAGCTGAGCCTCCGCCATGGACTCGCGGACCTGCCGGGCACCCTGGAGGTCGATCTCGAGGAGGACGGGTTCGCCCGCCTCCAGCCGCTCCAGCACGGCCGCACGCGGCGTGCCGTAACGGTTGCCGGCGAACTCGGCCCACTCCAGCAGCTCGCCGTTGGCGATCAGCTTGTCCATCTCGTCGTCGGTGACGAAGAAGTAGTGGACTCCGTGCTGCTCGCCGGGGCGGGGCTTGCGGGTCGTGGCCGACACCGAGAGCCAGACCTCGGGGTGTTCCTTGCGCATATGGGCGACGACCGTGCTCTTGCCGACCCCCGAAGGGCCGGAGAGCACGGTCAGCCGCGGACGTTCACTCATGCAGCGATTATTCCAGCAATCCCGGAGTGCCCGGGACTCCCGGTCCGGAAGGCCCGGACTCAGGAGCCGGTGCTGCCGAACTCACGCTCCAGGGAGGCGATCTGGTTCGAGCCGAGGCCGCGCACGCGGCGGCTCTCGGAGATCCCGAGTCGCTCCATGATCTGCTTGGCGCGGACCTTGCCCACGCCCGGCAGGGACTCGAGCAGGGCGGAGACCTTCATCTTGCCGATGACGTCGTTCTCCTGGCCCTGCTTGATGACCTCGTGCAGGGAGGCGCCGGAGTGCTTGAGTCGATTCTTGACCTCGGCCCGCTCCCGGCGAGCCGCGGCGGCCTTTTCGAGCGCGGCTGCGCGCTGTTCAGGGGTAAGGGGCGGAAGAGCCACGCCTACGTCACCTCGGATGTCGAACTGTCGGATACGGACCGGTGAGGAACCTAGTCGCCCCACACCTGGGGAGCCACGAGCAACACGCTGCCCGTTCTCCCCCACTGCTTGAAGAGCGTGGGAGGTGCCCCCACTCGTCGGAGACTAGCGGGCAAGTCCGCCAGAGTCAGCGAGAACAGCGGAAAAGTCCTGGTCAGCCTCCGTCAGGTCGGACATTTAGGACATAATGCCCTGGATTTGAGGATGTATTCAGACTCAAGTAGTCCTCGAGTCACTCCTCGGGGGACCCGCGCGAGCGATTCGAACGCCTCGGCGGCGGTCAGTGTGCCGAAACGGCGGCCACGATCTCCTCCGCGAAGCGTGACGAGGCATCACGCAGCGCGACGACGTCGGGCCCGTGGCGCAGCACGCCCCGGCTGACGTTCGGGACGACATTGCGCACCGCGGCGCCGAAGACCCGGGGCAGGTCCGCCGGAGTGGCGCCCTGCGCGCCGATGCCGGGCGCGAGGAGCGGTCCGTTGATGTCGAGGTCGTACGTCGACAGGTCACCGAGCGTGGCGCCGACCACGGCCCCGAAGGACCCCATGGGCTCCTCCCCCACGTTCTCCGCCGCCAGATGCGCCAGCATCGTCGCGCCGACGTTGCGGCCGTCCGCGCGCACCGCGTGCTGGACCTCGCCGCCCTCCGGGTTGGAGGTGAGCGCGAGCACGAAGAGGCCGGCGCCGCTCTCGCGGGCCAGCGCGACGGCCGGGGAGAGCGAGCCGTAGCCGAGATACGGGGAGACGGTCAGCGCGTCCGAGAACAGCGGGGAGTCCTTGTGGAGGAAGCTCTCCGCGTACGCGGCCATGGTCGAGCCGATGTCGCCGCGCTTGGCATCCATCACCACCAGCGCACCGGCCGCCCGAGCCTCCGCCACCGACTTCTCCAGGACCGCGACGCCCCGGGAGCCGAAGCGCTCGAAGAAGGCGCTCTGCGGCTTGAGCACGGCCACCCGGTCGGCCGTCGCCTCGACGACCGTGCGGCTGAACCGCTCCAGGCCGGCCACGTCGTCGTTCAGGCCCCACTCGGCGAGCAGGGACGCGTGCGGATCGATTCCGACGCACAGGGGGCCGCGCTCGTCCATCGCGCGGCGCAGCCGGGCACCGAAGGGCTCCAGAGCACTCATGCGGTCTTCCTTGCCTTCCTGACGTCGGCACCGACTGCGTCGGCGAGGGTGTCGTACGGGCTGGTGCGCAGGCGTGCGGCGAGCCCCTTGTGGACGGCGCGGCTCCAGAAGGGCCCCTCGTAGACGAAGGCGCTGTACCCCTGGACGAGCGTGGCGCCCGCCAGGATCCGCTGCCAGGCGTCCTCGGCGTTCTCGATGCCGCCGACGCCCACGAGGGTGATCTCGTCGCCCACGCGCGCGTACAGGCGCCGCAGCACCTCGAGAGAGCGCGCCTTCAAGGGTGCGCCGGAGAGTCCGCCGGTCTCCTTCACCCGTGAGGGTTCGGATTTCAAACCGAGGCCCTCGCGCGCGATGGTGGTGTTGGTGGAGATGATCCCGTCCAGGCCGAGCTCGACGGCCAGGTCGGCGACCGCGTCGATGTCCTCGTCGGCGAGGTCGGGCGCGATCTTCACCAGGAGCGGGACCCGGCGGTCGGTCACCGTACGGTCCGCGGCCTCGCGAACGGCGCTCAGCAGGGGGCGCAGGGACTCGGTGGCCTGGAGGTTGCGCAGGCCGGGCGTGTTGGGCGAGGAGACGTTGACCACCAGGTAGTCGGCGTACGGCGCCAGCCGCTCGGTCGACTTCACGTAGTCGCCGACGGCCTCCGCCTCGGGGACGACCTTGGTCTTTCCGATGTTGACGCCGACCACCGTCCTGAAGACGGGCGTACGGGAGGCCAGGCGGGCGGCGACGGCCAGCGAGCCCTCGTTGTTGAAGCCCATGCGGTTGATCAGCGCCCGGTCCTTCACGAGCCGGAACAGCCGCCTCTTGGGGTTGCCGGGCTGGGCCTCCCCCGTGACCGTGCCGATCTCGACGTGGTCGAAGCCGAGCATCGACATCCCGTCGATCGCGACCGCGTTCTTGTCGAAGCCGGCGGCCAGCCCGAAGGGGCCGTGCATGCGCAGCCCGAAGGCCTCGGTGCGCAGCTCCTTGTAGCGGGGCGCGAGTGCGGCGGCGACGAACGTGCGCAGTACGGGGATGCGGACGGCGAGGCGGATCCAGCGGAAGGCCAGGTGGTGAGCCTGCTCCGGGTCCATCCGTTGGAAAACCAGACGGAAGAAAAGCTTGTACATCTCAGGAGTCCTCTTGGTCCTCATGAGGGTGGGTGCCCTCATGAAGAGGGGGACACCGTTTCCGGTGTCCCCCTCGGGGCTGTCAGTCGCGGGCCGCGATCAGGTGTTCCGCGTGTTCCTGGAGCGAGCGGACGCCCACGTCTCCGTGGTTGAGGGCGTCGATGCCCTGGACGGCGGCGGCGAGCGCCTGGACCGTCGTCAGGCAGGGCACGGAGCGTGCCACGGCCGCCGTACGGATGTCGTAGCCGTCGAGGCGACCGCCGGTGCCGTACGGGGTGTTGACGATGAGGTCGACCTCGCCGTCGTGGATGAGCTGGACGATGGTCTTCTCGCCGTTCGGGCCGGTGCCCTCGGACTGCTTGCGCACGACGGTGGCGTTGATGCCGTTGCGCTTGAGGACCTCGGCGGTGCCGGAGGTGGCCATCAGCTCGAAGCCGTGGGCGACCAGCTCGCGCGCCGGGAAGATCATCGAGCGCTTGTCGCGGTTGGCGACCGAGATGAAGGCGCGGCCCTTGGTCGGCAGCGGGCCGTACGCGCCCGCCTGCGACTTGGCGTACGCGGTGCCGAAGACGGAGTCGATGCCCATGACCTCGCCGGTGGAGCGCATCTCCGGGCCGAGGACGGTGTCGACGCCGCGGCCGTGGATGTCGCGGAAGCGCGACCACGGCATGACGGCCTCCTTGACGGAGATCGGCGCGTCGAGCGGCAGTTCGCCGCCGTCGCCGGTCGCCGGAAGGAGCCCCTCGGCGCGCAGTTCGGCGATGGTCGCGCCCAGCGAGATCCGGGCGGCGGCCTTGGCCAGCGGCACCGCGGTCGCCTTCGAGGTGAAGGGGACGGTGCGGGACGCGCGCGGGTTGGCCTCCAGGACGTACAGGATGTCGCCGGCCATCGCGAACTGGATGTTGATCAGGCCGCGCACTCCGACGCCCTTGGCGATGGCCTCGGTCGAGGCGCGCAGGCGCTTGATGTCGAAGCCGCCCAGGGTGATCGGAGGCAGTGCGCACGCCGAGTCGCCGGAGTGGATGCCGGCCTCCTCGATGTGCTCCATGACGCCGCCGAGGTAGAGCTCCTGGCCGTCGTAGAGGGCGTCCACGTCGATCTCGATCGCGTCGTCGAGGAAGCGGTCGACCAGTACCGGACGCGAGGGGCTGATCTCGGTCGACTCGGCGATGTAGGACGACAGCCGGGTCTCGTCGTACACGATTTCCATGCCGCGCCCGCCGAGGACGTACGACGGCCGCACCAGGACCGGGTATCCGATCTCGTCGGCGATGGCCTTGGCCTCGGCGAAGGTGGTGGCCGTGCCGTGCTTGGGGGCCGGCAGGCCGGCTTCCGCCAGCACGCGCCCGAAGGCGCCCCGGTCCTCGGCCGCGTGGATGGCCTCGGGCGAGGTGCCCACGATCGGCACGCCGTTGTCCTTGAGCGCCTGCGACAGACCCAGCGGGGTCTGGCCGCCCAGCTGCACCACGACACCGGCGATCGGGCCGGCCAGCGACTCCGCGTGGACGATCTCCAGCACGTCTTCCAACGTGAGCGGCTCGAAGTACAGCCGGTCGGAGGTGTCGTAGTCCGTGGACACGGTCTCCGGGTTGCAGTTGACCATGACCGTCTCGAACCCGGCGTCGCTCAGCGCGAAGGAGGCGTGCACGCAGGAGTAGTCGAACTCGATGCCCTGGCCGATGCGGTTCGGGCCGGAGCCCAGGATGATCACCGCGGGCTTCTCGCGCGGAGCGACCTCGGTCTCCTCGTCGTAGGAGGAGTAGAAGTACGGCGTCTTCGCGGCGAACTCGGCGGCGCAGGTGTCGACCGTCTTGTAGACCGGGCGGATGCCGAGCGCGTGCCGGACCTCGCGGACGACGTCCTCGCGCAGGCCGCGGATCTCGGCGATCTGCTGGTCGGAGAAGCCGTGCCGCTTGGCCTCGGCGAGCAGGTCGGAGGTGAGCTCCGGGGCCTCGGCGAGCTCGTCGGCGATCTCCTTGATCAGGAAGAGCTGGTCGACGAACCAGGGGTCGATCTTCGTGTACTCGAAGACCTCCTCGGGCGTGGCGCCCGCGCGGATGGCCTGCATGACCGCGTTGATCCGGCCGTCGGTGGGCCGTACGGCCTCGCGCAGCAGCTCGGTCTTGTCGCCGGGCTCGCCGACGAAGGTGAACTGGCTGCCCTTCTTCTCCAGCGAGCGCAGCGCCTTCTGGAAGGCCTCGGTGAAGTTGCGGCCGATGGCCATGGCCTCGCCGACCGACTTCATGGTGGTGGTCAGCGTGGAGTCGGCCTGCGGGAACTTCTCGAAGGCGAAGCGGGGAGCCTTGACGACGACGTAGTCGAGCGTGGGCTCGAAGGAGGCGGGCGTCTCCTGGGTGATGTCGTTCGGGATCTCGTCGAGGGTGTAGCCGACGGCCAGCTTGGCGGCGATCTTGGCGATCGGGAAGCCGGTCGCCTTGGAGGCGAGCGCCGACGACCGCGACACGCGCGGGTTCATCTCGATGACGATCACACGACCGTCCTCGGGGTTCACCGCGAACTGGATGTTGCAGCCGCCGGTGTCGACGCCGACCTCGCGGATGACGGCGATGCCGATGTCGCGCAGGACCTGGTACTCGCGGTCGGTGAGCGTCATCGCGGGCGCGACGGTGATCGAGTCACCGGTGTGCACGCCCATCGGGTCGAAGTTCTCGATGGAGCAGACGACCACGACGTTGTCGTGCTTGTCGCGCATCAGCTCCAGCTCGTACTCCTTCCAGCCGAGGATGGACTCCTCCAGGAGCACCTCGGTGGTGGGCGAGAGCGTGAGGCCCTGACCGGCGATGCGGCGCAGCTCCTCCTCGTCGTGCGCGAAGCCGGAGCCGGCGCCGCCCATGGTGAAGGAGGGGCGGACGACGACCGGGTAGCCGCCGAGCGTCTCGACGCCCGCGAGGACGTCCTCCATGGAGTGGCAGATGACCGAGCGGGCGGACTCACCGTGGCCGATCTTCTGGCGTACGGCCTCGACGACCTCCTTGAAGAGGTCGCGGTCCTCGCCCTTGTTGATGGCCTCGACATTGGCGCCGATCAGTTCGACGCCGTACTTCTCGAGCGTCCCCGCCTCGTGCAGCGAGATGGCCGTGTTGAGGGCCGTCTGGCCGCCCAGGGTGGGCAGCAGCGCGTCGGGGCGCTCCTTGGCGATGATCTTCTCGACGAACTCGGGGGTGATCGGCTCGACGTAGGTGGCGTCGGCGATCTCCGGGTCGGTCATGATCGTCGCCGGGTTGGAGTTCACGAGGATGACCCTGAGGCCCTCGGACTTGAGGACCCGGCACGCCTGGGTGCCGGAGTAGTCGAACTCGGCGGCCTGGCCGATGACGATCGGGCCGGAGCCGATGACCAGGACGGACTGGATATCGGTGCGCTTAGGCACGCTGGCCCTCCATCAGGGATACGAAGCGGTCGAACAGGTAGGCGGCGTCGTGCGGGCCGGCTGCCGCTTCGGGGTGGTACTGGACGCTGAAGGCCGGCTTGTCGAGGAGCTGGAGCCCTTCCACCACGTTGTCGTTCAGGCAGACGTGGGAGACCTCGGCGCGGCCGAAGGGGGTGTCGGAGACCTTGTCGGTCGGGGCGTCGACGGCGAAGCCGTGGTTGTGCGCGGTGACCTCGACCTTGCCGGTCGTGCGGTCCTGCACGGGCTGGTTGATGCCGCGGTGGCCGTACTTCAGCTTGTAGGTGCCGAAGCCGAGCGCGCGGCCCAGGATCTGGTTGCCGAAGCAGATGCCGAAGAGCGGGGTGCCGCGCTCCAGGACCGCCTGCATCACGGAGACCGGGTGGTCGGCGGTGGCCGGGTCGCCGGGGCCGTTGGAGAAGAACACACCGTCCGGGTTCACGGCGAAGACGTCCTCGGCGCTCGCCGTCGCGGGCAGCACATGCACCTCGATGCCGCGCTCGGCCATGCGGTGCGGGGTCATGCCCTTGATGCCGAGGTCGACGGCGGCGACGGTGAACTTCTTCTCGCCGATCGCCGGGACGACGTACGCCTCCTTGGTGGCGACCTCGGCGGAGAGGTCGGCGCCCTTCATCTCGGGGGCCTGGCGGACCTCGGCGAGCATGGTGCCCTCGTCGGGCAGGGCGTTGCCGGAGAAGATGCCGACGCGCATGGCGCCGCGCTCGCGCAGATGGCGGGTGAGGGCGCGGGTGTCGATGCCGGAGATTCCGACGACGCCCTGGGCGCGCAGCTCGTCGTCCAGGGAGCGCCGGGAGCGCCAGTTGGACGGCACGCGCGCGGGGTCGCGCACGACGTAGCCGGCGACCCAGATCTGCTTGCTCTCCGGGTCCTCGTCGTTGACGCCGGTGTTGCCGACGTGCGGGGCGGTCATCACGACGACCTGGCGGTGGTACGACGGGTCGGTGAGGGTCTCCTGGTAGCCGGTCATGCCGGTGGAGAACACGGCCTCGCCGAAGGTCACCCCCACGGCCCCGTAGGCACGGCCGCGGAAGATGCGGCCGTCCTCCAGGACGAGTACGGCGGGAGCCGCCTTGTGCCTCTGGGAGGCGGTCCCCTGGATGGAGGTCGTCATCGTTCGGCGCCTTCCGTGCTGTTGGTGTTGATCATGGAGTTAATGACGTCGACCCACTCGTTGTGCTCCGCCGCGTGGTCGGAGCGGAAGCCGGAGTCGATCAGCCGTTCGCCGTGCGCCCAGGTCACGACGAGCAGTCCGCCCTCGGTCAGGACCTTGCCGGCGATGCCCTTGTCGAGCCGGGCCTCGCGCAGCCGGCCGGCCGGGACGAAGAAGTCGGCCGCGCCGGGGCGTACGACGTCCAGTCCCGCGTCCGTCAGCGTGAGCTCGACCCGGCTGCGGGTGCCGAGGCCGTGGGCCACGATGCGGTCCAGCCACTGACCTGCCGTGGTGGAGCCGTGGTAGCGACCGCTCATGCTCAGTCTGGCGGGGCCGGGGTCGTCCGGCGCGCTGGGCAGCTCGGGCAGGTCGCCCTGGAGGGTGCCGCGCCACTTCCAGCCCTCGCGCATCAGCCAGTAGACGAGCGCGACGAAGAGAGCGAGTCCGACGACCCAGCCGATGCGCGCGGCCCAGTCGGTCACGTCGGCCGACTTCTGTTCGGCCGCGAGTCCGGTTCCGGCTGCGAGCAGTGTTGCAGGTGTCACGTGAGCTTCCCGTCGACGAGCGTGGCCTTGCCCCGGAGCCACGTGTGCGTGACACGGCCCGGCAGCTCACGCCCCTCGTACGGAGTGTTGCGGCTGCGCGAGGCGAAGCCCGCGGGGTCCACGGACCCACGGTATTCCGTGTCGACGAGCGTGAGGTTGGCGGGCTCACCAGCCGAGACGGGACGGCCGTGGCCCTTCGCCTGCCCGATCTCGGCGGGCTTGGAGGACATCCGCTCGGCGACCCCGGTCCAGGTGAGGAGCCCGGTGTCCACCATCGTCTCCTGGACCACTGACAACGCGGTCTCCAGGCCGACCATGCCCATGGCGGCGGCGGCCCACTCGCAGTCCTTGTCCTCGTGCGGGTGCGGGGCGTGGTCGGTGGCGACGATGTCGATGGTGCCGTCGGCGAGAGCCTCGCGCAGCGCCATCACGTCACGCTCGGTGCGCAGCGGCGGGTTCACCTTGTAGACCGGGTTGTAGGTGCGCACCATCATGTCGGTGAGGAGCAGGTGGTGCGGGGTGACCTCGGCGGTGACGTCGATGCCGCGGGACTTGGCCCAGCGCACGATCTCCACCGAGCCGGCGGTCGACAGGTGGCAGATGTGGACGCGCGAGCCGACGTGCTCGGCGAGCAGCACGTCCCGGGCGATGATCGACTCCTCGGCCACCGCGGGCCAGCCGCCGAGACCCAGCTCGGCGGAGACGACACCCTCGTTCATCTGGGCGCCCTCGGTCAGCCGCGGCTCCTGCGCGTGCTGGGCGACGACACCGCCGAAGGCCTTCACGTACTCCAGGGCGCGGCGCATGATCACGGCGTCGTCCACGCACTTGCCGTCGTCGGAGAAGACGGTGACGCCGGCGGCCGACTCGTGCATGGCGCCCAGCTCGGCGAGCTTCTTGCCCTCCAGGCCGACGGTGACGGCGCCGATGGGCTGCACGTCGCAGTAGCCGCCTTCCTGGCCGAGCCGGTAGACCTGCTCGACCACGCCGGCGGTGTCGGCGACCGGGAAGGTGTTGGCCATGGCGAAGACGGCCGTGAAACCGCCGGAGGCAGCCGCGCGCGTGCCGGTCAGCACGGTCTCGGAGTCCTCGCGTCCGGGCTCGCGCAGGTGGGTGTGCAGGTCCACGAGCCCCGGCAGGAGCACCTTGCCGGCCGCCTCGACGACCTGGGCGCCCTCGGCGCTCAGACCGGTACCGACCTCGGCGATGGTCCCGCCGTCGATCAGCACGTCCTGCGGCTCGCCGCCGAGCACCTTCGCACCACGGATCAGGATCTTGCTCATCTGCTTACTTCTCCTCGGTACGGGATTCAGAGGCGGGCGCGGAGCGCCTCGTTGCAAGGGCGGTGGTGGGCGACGGGTGGGCGGCGGCCGGTTCGTTTCCGCCGAGCAGCAGGTACAGAACGGCCATCCGGATGGAGACTCCGTTTGCGACCTGCTCGATCGCGGTGCAGCGTTCCGAGTCGGCGACCTCGGCGGTGATCTCCATGCCCCGCACCATCGGGCCGGGGTGCATCACGATCGCGTGCTCGGGCATCCGGGCCATACGGTCGCCGTCGAGGCCGTAGCGCCGCGAGTACTCACGTTCGGTCGGGAAGAAGGCGGCGTTCATGCGCTCGCGCTGCACGCGCAGCATCATCACCGCGTCGGACTTGGGAAGGACTGCGTCGAGGTCGTACGACACCTCGCAGGGCCAGGTCTCCACGCCGACCGGCACCAGGGTGGGCGGCGCGACCAGGGTGACCTCGGCGCCCAGGGTGTGCAGCAGGTCGACGTTGGAGCGGGCGACCCGGCTGTGCAGGACGTCGCCGACGAGCGTGATGCGCCGCCCCGCGAGGTCCTGCCCGAGCCCGGCGTCCCGGCCCACGAGCCGGCGGCGCATCGTGAAGGCGTCCAACAGGGCCTGGGTGGGGTGCTGGTGGGTGCCGTCGCCGGCGTTGATGACGGCGGCGTCGATCCAGCCGGAGTTGGCGAGGCGGTACGGCGCTCCGGAGGCACCGTGCCGGATGACGACGGCGTCGACGCCCATGGCCTCCAGGGTCTGGGCGGTGTCCTTCAGGGACTCCCCCTTGGACACGCTCGACCCCTTGGCCGAGAAGTTGATCACATCCGCGGACAGCCGCTTCTCGGCCGCCTCGAAGGAGATCCGCGTGCGGGTGGAGTCCTCGAAGAAGAGGTTCACCACCGTGCGACCGCGCAGGGTCGGCAGCTTCTTGATCGGCCGGTCGGCGACCCTGGCCATCTCCTCGGCGGTGTCGAGGATCAGGACGGCGTCGTCGCGGGTGAGGTCGGCGGCCGAGATGAGATGACGCTGCATCTGTCAGGCTCCGTAAGGCAGTTCAGTCAGGAGAATTCGGGTGGCACGCGCGCGTGGAAGCGCGCCGAGCGGGCGCACGGCAGCGCCGCACACCTGCCGCGTGCTACTGGGGCTGCTTCGCACCGAGCAGCACGGTGTCGCGACCGTCCTCCTCGGCGAGCTGGACCTTGACCGTCTCCCGCAACGACGTGGGGAGGTTCTTGCCGACGTAGTCGGCACGGATGGGCAGTTCGCGGTGGCCGCGGTCGACGAGGACCGCGAGCTGGACCGCGCGCGGACGCCCGATGTCGTTCAGGGCGTCGAGGGCGGCACGGATGGTGCGGCCGGAGAAGAGGACGTCGTCGACGAGGACGACCAGGCGGCCGTCGATGCCGTCGCCGGGGATCTCCGTGCGGGCCAGCGCACGCGGCGGGTGCATGCGCAGGTCGTCGCGGTACATGGTGATGTCGAGCGAGCCGACCGGGATCTTCCGCTCGGTGATCTGCTCGAGCTTGGCGGCGAGCCGCTGGGCGAGGAAGACGCCGCGGGTCGGAATACCGAGGAGCACCACGTCGTCGGCGCCCTTGGCGCGCTCGACGATCTCGTGGGCGATGCGGGTCAACACCCGCGCGATGTCAGGGCCTTCGAGAACGGGCCGGGCATCGGACGCTTGCGTGTCCTGTTGCCTGTCCATACGAAAGGGACCTCCTTCTCCGCCTCACGGGACGGACCTTAAAGGACGTCTGGTTTGCGCCATCCACCGTAGCAGGCCGAGGAGACCCCTCCGTTCACCCCCTTGGCCTAATCGGCCACCGATAGCACGGAAGCGTCGGTGTGGACCATTCGGCTTGACGCACCAGAGTCACGCTGCGTAACCTCACAGTGAGTTACCAGCCGCGCGGCCTGGAACCCAAAATCCAGTCGCGTCGACACAGTGTCCGGGGAGCTATATGTCCAGCGAATACGCCAAACAGCTCGGGGCCAAGCTCCGGGCCATCCGCACCCAGCAGGGCCTTTCCCTCCACGGTGTCGAGGAGAAGTCCCAGGGTCGCTGGAAGGCCGTGGTGGTCGGTTCGTACGAGCGCGGTGACCGTGCCGTGACCGTGCAGCGCCTAGCCGAGCTGGCGGATTTCTACGGCGTTCCGGTGCAGGAACTGCTGCCGGGCACCACGCCGGGCGGGGCCGCCGAGCCGCCGCCGAAGCTGGTCCTCGACCTGGAGCGACTGGCCCACGTGCCGGCCGAGAAGGCGGGACCCCTCCAGCGGTACGCGGCGACGATCCAGTCGCAGCGCGGTGACTACAACGGCAAGGTGCTCTCGATCCGCCAGGACGACCTGCGCACACTCGCCGTCATCTACGACCAGTCGCCCTCGGTCCTCACCGAGCAGCTGATCAGCTGGGGTGTGCTGGACGCCGACGCGCGTCGTGCGGTCACCCACGCCGAGGAGAGCTGAGCGCTCACCGCGAGTCGACCCACTCCGCAGAAACGTGCCGCCGGGGTGGCCGGAACTTTACGGTTCCGGCCACCCCGGCGGCGTTCTGCGGGCCTGGTGGGGCCCCGATGGGCCCCTGTGGCCCACATACGCCGGAGGGCCCGCAGCGTGGATGCTGCGGGCCCTCCGGCGATTTCCAGGACTCAGGACTCAGGCCTCAGGAACAACTCAGGCCTCAGGAACTCAGGCTTCCTCGCGTCGCAGCGAGGGCTTGAGGTCCTTGAGCCGGCCGAGCAGGCCGTTGACGAACGCGGGCGACTCGTCCGTGGAGAACTCCTTCGCCACTTGCACCATCTCGTCGAGAACGACCGCGTCCGGGGTCTCGTCGACCCAGATCAGTTCGTACGCGCCGAGACGCAGGATGTTGCGGTCCACGACCGGCATCCGGTCTAGCGTCCAACCGACGGAGTACTGCGCGATCAGCTCGTCGATGCGCTTCGCGTGCCCCGCGTAGCCCTCGACCAGCTGCATCGTGTACTCGCTCACCGGCGGCTGCCGGGTGTCGGTCCGGGAGAGCCGGATCCAGTCCGCGAGGACCGTCAGGACGTCGGCGCCGCGCTGGTCTGCCTCGAAGAGGATCTGGAAGGCGCGCTTGCGGGCCGTGTTGCGGGCAGCCACGGTTAGCTGTTCACCCGGCCGAGGTAGTCGCTCGTACGGGTGTCGACCTTGATCTTCTCACCGGTGGTGATGAAGAGCGGGACCTGGATCTGATGACCGGTCTCCAGGGTGGCGGGCTTGGTGCCGCCGGTGGAGCGGTCGCCCTGGACGCCCGGCTCGGTCTCCTGGATGACGAGCTCGACGGCGGCCGGCAGCTCGACGAAGAGCACCTCGCCCTCGTGCTGCGCGACGGTGGCGGTGAAGCCCTCGATCAGGAAGTTGGCGGCGTCGCCGACGGCCTTGCGGTCGACCATGAGCTGGTCGTAGGTCTCCATGTCCATGAAGACGAAGTAGTCGCCGTCCATGTAGGAGAACTGCATGTCGCGCTTGTCGACAGTGGCCGTCTCGACCTTGACGCCGGCGTTGAAGGTCTTGTCGACCACCTTGCCGGACAGCACGTTCTTGAGCTTGGTGCGCACGAAGGCCGGGCCCTTGCCGGGCTTGACGTGCTGGAACTCGACGACGGACCAGAGCTGGCCGCCTTCGAGCTTGAGCACCATGCCGTTCTTGAGGTCGTTCGTGGAAGCCACGGTTGCGGAATCTCCTGGACTGACGTGGACGACCCCGGCGCACGCGCGTAGCCGATGAGCTAGAGCGCGAGCAGCTCCTTGGTCGTGATGGTGAGTAGCTCGGGTCCGCCGTCCGCCTCGGGGCGGACGACGAGCGTGTCATCGATCCGGACGCCGCCCCGGCCCGGGAGGTGGACCCCCGGTTCGACGGTGACCGGCACGCAAGCGTCCAGTTTACCCATGGCCGCGGGACCCAACTGAGGGTCCTCGTCGATTTCGAGCCCGACGCCATGACCGGTGAGGGCCGGCAGCCCCTCGTGGTACCCGGCGGAATCCAGCACCTGACGTGCGGCACGGTCCACGTCGCGGTAGGCGACGCCGGGCGCCAGGGACTCCCGTCCGGCGCGCTGAGCGGCGAAGACGAGGTCGTACAACTCGATCTGCCAGTCGGCGGGAGAGGTGCCGATGACGAATGTACGGCCGATCTCGCAGCGGTAGCCGCGATACGTGGCCCCCAGACAGACGGAGAGGAAGTCGCCCTCCTCGACCCGGCGGTCGGTGGGCCGGTGGGCTCGTCGGCCGGCGTTCGGGCCGGTGGCGACGGACGTACGGAAGGCGGGGCCGTCGGCGCCGTGATCGACCAGGCGTCGTTCGAGCTCCAGTGCGAGGTGACGTTCCGTGCGGCCGACGAGGATGGATTCGAGGAGTTCCCCGAGGGCCTGGTCGGCGATCTCGGCACCGATCCTGAGGCAGGAGATCTCCTCCTCGTCCTTGACCACCCGGAGCTGCTCCACGGCTCCGCCGAGGTCGGACAGACGCAGGAGCGGGACGACCGAGCGGATGGCTCTGTGACGGGCCACGGTCAGGTGGTGTTCCTCCACGGCGAGGCAGGCCCCGCCCTGAGCGGCGGCGAGGTCGGCGGCGGCGACGGCGGGGTCTCCGGCGCCGGGGAGGGCGTGGATCCGCAGGCTCTCGTCCGGGCGGCCCTCACCGGGCCGGTCGTCGGGCGGGCTGGTGCACACGAGCAGGTCTTCGGTCTTGCCGAGAAGCAGCACGGAGCCCTGCGGGGCGGCGCCCGCGAGGTAGCGGACGTTGGCGGGGCGGGAGATCAGCGCGGTGGCGCTGCCGCCGGCTTGGCAGCGGTCCCTCAGCCGGGATCGGCGGGTGGCGTACGCCTCTGACATGACCCGAGCGTATGAGCTCCGCGGGGTTGGCGCCGGTTGAGGGCGGCTGAGTGGGCGGTGGGGTGAGGCGGGGCCGGGTTGGGGGTGGGGGTGGGGTTGTGTTTCGGGTGCGGGTGCGTGGGGCTCGTCGCGCAGTTCCCCGCGCCCCTTGGGGCGTATGCGTGGGCGGCGGCCTGGTTGTGAGGGTGGGTGCGGGTGCGTGGGGGTTGAGCGCGCAGTTCCCCGCGCCCCCGAAGGCGTGGGCGCGAGCGGTGCCCTGGCAGTGAGGGTGGGTTGGGGGTGGTGTGCCGGGCGCGGGTACGTGGGGGCTCATCGCGCAGTTCCCCGCGCCCCTTGGGGCGTATGCGTGGGCGGGGGCCTGGTTGTGAGGGTGGGTGCGGGTGCGTGGGGGTTGAGCGCGCAGTTCCCCGCGCCCCTTAGGGCGTGTGCGTGGGCGGTGTCCGAGTTGGGGCTCCTCGTGTCACCTGCGTGGGCCGGTGCCGCTCGTCACCAGGTCGGTGGGCTGGCGATTGATCTTGCCAGTACGTCGTCCAGGAGCTGGGCCGTCTGAGGGACGTCCAGTTGGGAGTTGTCGATGATCGGGAGGCCGGAGCCGTACCAGCCGGCCATGCGGCCGTGGATGCGGGCGACCTCCTCGTCGGTGAGGCGGCGGTTGCCGGTGCGTTCGGCGTTGCGCTCCAGGACGATCTCCAGGCCCGGGAGCAGGACGACGGGGAGGAGGCCGGGGCCCACGTGGCGCTTCCAGCCGCCGAGGCCCACGACCGGGCGGTCGGGGAAGACCGCGTCGTCGAGGATGCACGAGATGCCGTTGGCCAGGAAGTTGCGCGCGGCGAAGCCGCAGGTGCGGCGGGCCAGGCGGTACTGGGCCTCGGAGTGGTCGTTCCACCCGGACTGGGGGTCGGCGAAGCCCGAACGGACCCACTCGCGCACGTCGTCGAGGCTGATGTGGGCCGTGGGGACCCGGCGATGGTCGGCCCAGTACTTGGCGACGCTCGTTTTGCCGGCGCCGGCCGGTCCGATGAGCAGCACCGCGAGGGTGGTGGTCGTCGGGTCGGGGGCCGCGGCGGCGGGCGGGGTGCTCGGTACGGCGACGGGGCCGCCGGGCGGGAGCGGGACGTGGCCCGTGGTCTCGGGGGCGGGCGGCCCCGAGGCGGGGTGCGTCGCGGGCGGGACCGGGCCGGGGCCGGGGGGTGCGAAGCCCGGTGCTGGAGGTGGCGGCGGGGCGGTGCCCGGGTGCGGGGGAGGTCCCTGGTGCTGGTGCTGGGCAGGCGCCTGGTGCTGGGGTGGCCCCTGGTGTGCGGCGGAGCCGTGCTGTGGGGCAGGTTGCTGGGGCGTGCCCGGGTGGTGCTGTCCCGGGTGTTGTGCGGCCGGTGACCAACCGTGCCCCGACTGGTGGGGCGGCGGCAGCGGAGACCCCACTGCATGCTGCATCCGGTGCCACTCCGTCTCGTCTTACTGGGCCATTGTCGCTGGCAGCAGGGCACGAACCCCACGCGCTACCGAACGGTACCGCCCCCGGCCGCCGTTTGGTGAACGGCCGGAGGCGGCCTTAAGTGCCCATCGCCACAGGCGAATCGGACGGAAGGGTGTTTCGGCGGACTTACTGGCCGACTTCGCCGTACGCGGCGAGAAGGACGGCCGGGTCCGGACCCTCCAGGACGGTCGGCTTGGCCAGGCCGTCCAGGACGATGAAGCGCAGCAGGTCGCCGCGGGACTTCTTGTCCACCTTCATGGTCTGCAGCAGCTTGGGCCACTGGTCGTAGCGGTAGTGCAGCGGCAGTCCGACCGACTGAAGGATCGCGCGGTGGCGGTCGGCCGTGGCGTCGTCCAACCGTCCCGCCAGCCGTCCCAGTTCGGCGGCGAAGTGCATGCCCACCGAGACCGCGGCGCCGTGCCGCCACTTGTAGCGCTCGTTCTTCTCGATGGCGTGGCCCAGGGTGTGGCCATAGTTGAGGATCTCCCTCAGGCCCGACTCCTTCAGGTCCGAGGAGACGACCTCCGCCTTGACCCGGATGGAGCGCTCGATCAGCTCGGCGGTGTGCGGGCCAGCGGGGGTGCGGGCGGCCTCGGGGTCGGACTCGATGAGCTCCAGGATCGCCGGGTCGGCGATGAAGCCGGCCTTGATGACCTCGGCGAGCCCGGAGACGTAGTCGTTGACCGGGAGGGAGTCCAGGGCTGCCAGGTCGCAGAGCACGCCGGCCGGCGGATGGAAGGCGCCGACGAGGTTCTTGCCCTCGGCGGTGTTGATGCCGGTCTTGCCGCCGACGGCCGCGTCGACCATGGCGAGCACGGTGGTCGGGACGGCGATCCAGCGCACCCCGCGCAGCCAGGTGGCGGCCACGAACCCGGCCAGGTCCGTGGTCGCGCCGCCGCCGACACCGACGATGACGTCGGAGCGGGTGAAGCCGGACTGGCCGAGCGCCTTCCAGCAGTACGCGGCCACCTCGGCGGTCTTGGCCTCCTCGGCGTTCGGCACCTGGACGGCGACCGTCTCGTAGCCCTGCTCGGCCAGGTCGGCACGGAGCGCCTCGCCGGTCTCGGCCAGCGCCTCGGGGTGGATGACGGCGACGCGCTTGACCCTGTCCCCGATCAACCCGCCCAGCTCGCCCAGGAGCTGACGGCCCACCAGGACCTCGTACGGGTCGGTGCCCGGGGTTCCGCCGACCTGGATCCGGGTGACTGCCTCGCTCATGCTTCCTTCAACTCCAGTGCGTCCAGGGCTACTTCGGTGACCTCTTCGGGCGTACGGCCGTCGGTGGCGACCACGACCGTGGCGACCTCCTCGTACAGATACCGGCGGGCCTCCATCAGCTCGCGCCACTGCTTGCGCGGGTTGACCGCGAGCAGCGGACGGGCCGCGTTCAGGCCCGTGCGCTTGACCGCTTCCTCGACGTCCATCGACAGATACGCCACCCGCTGCCCGGCGAGCAGCGCCCGCGTGTCGGCGTCGAGGATCGCGCCGCCACCGAGCGCGAGGATGCCGTCGTGCTGGGCCAGCGCACGGTGCACGGCCGCCTTCTCGATCGTCCGGAAGGCAGGCTCGCCCTCGTCGACGAAGATGTCGGCGATGGTCCTGCCCTGCTCGGCGACGATGTCGTCGTCGGTGTCCCGGTAGGAGACCCCGAGCCGCTCCGCCAGCAGCTGCCCGACCGTGGACTTGCCCACGCCCATCGGGCCGACCAGGACGACCAGCGGCCCGCTCATCGGATGGCGAGGTTGTCGAGGTACGAGGTCACGTTCCGGCGGGTCTCGGCCACCGAGTCGCCGCCGAACTTCTCCGCCACCGCGTCCGCGAGCACCAGGGCCACCATGGCCTCGGCCACGATGCCGGCGGCCGGGACCGCGGACACGTCGGAGCGCTGGTGGTGCGCGGCGGCGGCCTCGCCGGTGGTGACGTCCACGGTCTGAAGGGCGCGCGGCACGGTCGCGATCGGCTTCATCGCGGCGCGGACCCGCAGCAGCTCACCGGTGGTCAGGCCGCCCTCGGTACCGCCGGAACGGCCGGAGGTGCGCCGGATGCCCTCATCGGTCCTGACGATCTCGTCGTGCGCCTTGGACCCCGGGATCCGCGCCAGCTCGAAGCCGTCGCCGATCTCGACGCCCTTGATCGCCTGGATGCCCATGAGCGCGCCGGCGAGACGGGCGTCCAGCTTGCGGTCCCAGTGCACGTGCGAGCCCAGGCCGACGGGGACGCCGTACGCCAGGATCTCGACCACGCCACCGAGGGTGTCGCCGTCCTTGTGGGCCTGGTCGATCTCGGCGACCATCGCCTTCGACGCGTCCGCGTCCAGGCAGCGCACGGGGTCCGCGTCCAGCTTCTCGACGTCGGCCGGCGTCGGGTACACGCCCTGCGGCGCCTTCGCCGAAGCCAGCTCGACGACATGGCTGACGATCTCGATCCCGGTCGTCTCCTTCAGGTACGACCGCGCCACCGCGCCCAGCGCCACCCGGGCCGCCGTCTCGCGGGCCGAGGCGCGCTCCAGGATGGGCCGCGCCTCGTCGAAGCCGTACTTCTGCATGCCTGCGAGGTCGGCGTGGCCGGGACGGGGCCGGGTCAGTGGTGCGTTACGGGCGAGCCCCGCGAGGATCTCCGGGTCGACCGGGTCGGCGGCCATGACCTGCTCCCACTTCGGCCACTCGGTGTTCCCCACCATGATCGCGACCGGCGAGCCCAGGCTGAGTCCGTGCCGGACGCCGCCGAGGAAGGTGACCTGGTCCTGCTCGAACTTCATCCGCGCACCGCGGCCATAACCGAGCCGCCGCCTGGCCAGGTGGTCCGCCACCATCTGAGTGGTGATCGGCACGCCGGCGGGAAGGCCCTCCAGCGTCGCGACGAGTGCGGGGCCATGGGACTCCCCCGCGGTCAGCCAGCGCAACCTGCTCAACGGTGCTCCTCGATGCTCGCGCCCTGGTACTGCACTGCGTACGCGCGTCCTCGCGTACGGCGACGGCGCGACCAGGTGCGCGGCCCCGGCCCGCCACCTCCGATCCTCCCACGTCCAGGGCGGCTGCCCGGCCGCCGGTCCATCTGGCGGACGCCGGATGGACAGCCGTGGACCTCGGGAGGGATCAGGCGGGACCGCTGCCCTGCCTCTGCGGCGGGGCGTAGGAGCCGAGGAAGTCCGCGCCGCTCGGCCCGCTCGGCTGCTGCGCCGGCTGCTGGGCCGGCTGCTGGGGAGCGTACGGACCGAGGTAGTCGGCTCCCCTCCCCTGCGCGGGCTGCGTCGCCACGGTGACCGTCTGCCCCTGACGCCTCGCGCGGCGCTGGGCGATCTTGCGCTTCGCCTTGAAGCCCCAGGACCCCACCACCAGGAGCACGATCAGGACCAGCACCGGAATCTGGATCCAGTCCGGCATGAACTGGAGGACAGCTCCGAATATTTCACTCTTGACGGACGCCAACGACACGCCTGTGGACACGGTTTCACGCTCCCCTCTGTGTTGCTCCGCCCCCTGCGGAACCCAGCGGATCTTAGCGGGCCGCGAGTGCGCGCTCTCCCGCTTTTCGCATCGCCTCCAGCGGCGCCGGGGTCCGCCCGGTCATCTGCTCCACCTGGAGCACTGCCTGGTGCACCAGCAGGTCGAGCCCGCTGACGACGGCTCCCCCGAACATGGACCAGCGGGCGGCGAGTTCGGTCGGCCAGGGGTCGTAGAGCACGTCGAAGAGGGTGGTCGGGCGCTCCG
Source organism: Streptomyces sp. M41 (assembly GCF_043673425.1). Classification (NCBI taxonomy): domain Bacteria; kingdom Bacillati; phylum Actinomycetota; class Actinomycetes; order Kitasatosporales; family Streptomycetaceae; genus Streptomyces; species Streptomyces sp. M41. The sequence continues at coordinate 128,509 of NZ_JBIMKE010000004.1, forward strand.
GTACGGCCCCGGCGAGGGCGTCCGTCGCACCGGCCGGAGTGGTCGCGATCACCAGCGGGGCGTGCAGGGCCTGACCCGCGTCGGCCCAGTTGGCGGTCCGCACGTCGACGTCGAGGCGCTCGCCCCACTGCCGCATCTCGGCGGCACGGGCGTCGCTGCGTACGTACGCCACGACCTCGCCGGTGCAGACGCGCGCGAGCGCGGCCAGCGCGGACGAGGCCGTGGCACCGGCGCCGAGGATCGCGGCGGAGTCGACCTGTTCGATGCCCCGCTCCCGCAGTGCGGCCACGATGCCGGGGATGTCGGTGTTGTCGCCGATCCGGCGGCCGTCCTCGGTGCGGACGACCGTGTTGACGGCCTCCACCGAAGCCGCCGTCTCGCTGATCTCGTCGAGCAGTGGGATGACGGCCCGCTTGAGCGGCATGGTCAGCGACAACCCGGCCCATTCCGGCCCGAGTTCCCCGAGAAAGCCGGGCAGCGCGAGCTCGTCGACCTCGAACCGGTCGTACGACCAGCCCGTGAGCCCCAGTTCCGCATAGGCGGTGCGGTGCAGCACCGGCGAAAGGGAGTGAGCGATCGGCGAACCGAGCACGGCGGCCCGGCGGGCGTCAGTCCCTGCTCTCATTGAACTTGTCCTTGAGCCTGAGGAATTCGTCGTGCGTCTTGGCGAACTCGGTCTTGTTCACACCGTCGGTCGCCACGAAGTAGAACCAGCCGCTGTCGGTCGGCTTCAGCGTCGCCGTCAGCGCGCCGTCGCCCGGATTGCCGATCGGGCCCGGCGGAAGACCCTTCTGGGTGTACGTGTTGTACGGGTCCTTGTTGCTGTTGATCTCCGACTCGCTGATGTCGATGTTGCTCTCGCCCTGGAGGTAGTTGAACGTCGAGTCGAACTGCAGCAGTCCGTAGGTCTCCGGGTTCGAGCGGTCGAGGCGGTTGTAGACGACCTCCGCCATCTTGCGGTAGTCGTCATTGGTCTTGCCCTCGGCCTGGACGAGGCTGGCGACCGTGATGACCTGCAACGGGCTGTCCAGCTTCAGCGACTTGGCCTTGGCCTCCAGACCGAGCGCGTCGTACTTCTCCGCGGCCTGGGTCACCATCGCCTTGAGCACGGCCTCGGGCTTCATTCCCTTGGCGGCGGGATAGGTCCCCGGGGAGAGGAATCCTTCCAGCGGGTCCTTGATGTCCTTGTCGTCGTCGGCCCAGCTCGGCAGTCCGAAGCTCTTGTACTGCTTTTCGGCGGCCTTCTCGGTGGTGCCTGAGGACAATTCGAGTTGCTCGTCGATCGCTTTGTAGACCGCGATATTGCGGTCGCCGGGCCTGACGAGCACGTTGTTCTGGCTCTTGGGGTCGAGCATCAACTCGACGGCGCTCTCGGCGGACATCTCTTTCTGCAGCAGGTAGGCGCCCGCCTGGATCTTGCCGCCCTCGGGGTTCTGCTCCTGGGCGGCCACGAAGGCGTCGACGCTCTTGACCACTCCGGCGGCCTTGAGCCGGCGGCCGATCTCGGAACCGAGGGCGCCCTTGGGGATCTCGACGGTCACCTTCTCGCCGGTGCCGTCGCCCGCGAAGTCCGGCGCCGAGCCGAAACGATCCTGGTAGAACTGGTACCCGAAATATCCGGCTCCGGCCGCACCCCCGGCGAAGATCAGCGCGACCACCAGACAAGCCATGCCGCTGCGGCGTTTCTTGGGCGGGCCGCCCCGGCCCCTGCGGTCCGAGCGCCCCCGGCCGCCGCCCGAACCGTCGTCGGCGTCGTCCTCGTCGTCGTCACCGCCGCCGGCGAAGAACGCGTGTTCGCCCTGGTCAGGGCCGGGGTCCCAGTCCGTCTCGGGAGGTTCCGGTTCGGTCTGCCGACGGCTCGGCGGCTCCGGCGGCGGGTAGGCCTCGGGTGTGCCGTAGTAGTCGGGCCGCCCGGCGCCGTACGCCGCCGTCTGCTGGCCATAGGGGTCCGAGGGGTCGGGGTACTGGGCGTGCGCCTGCGGTCCGGTCTCCCAGCTGCCGGTGTCGTACGGCTGCTGCCCCTGGCCCGCGTACTGGTGCTGGTCGTACTGCTGCGGGTACTGCTGAGCCTGTCCCTGCTGCGGGTACTGCTGGGCGGCCTGTCCCTGCTGCTGGTACTGCTGAGCCTGTCCCTGCTGGTACTGCTGCTGCGTCTGGTCGTACGCGGCCTGTCGGCCGTCGCCCCAGTCGCCGTACTGCTGGTGCTGCTGCGGCTGCTCCGGATAGTGCTGCGGCCGGCCTCCGTAGGCAGCCTGCTGACCCGTGTGGGCCTGCTGCTGCCCTTCCCATCCGCCGTCCCCGTACAACGGGTCCTCCGGATGCCACGGTTCGGAGCCTTGGCCCCGGCCATACTCAGTCATCGATCCCCTAGAGCCGCGAGGCGGCGGTCACGCGGCTGGCGTGATCCGGCTCCCGTCCGCCTCTCTTTGTGCGTCGGCTGTTCGAACACCGGCGCATCGCGCGGAACGTTACCGTATCGCGATCAGATGACCACTTAGACGCCCTCGCCCGGAGCTTTACCTGACACCCGTTCGGATTCGAGCGCCTGCTGCAAGATGATCACAGCGGCTGCCTGGTCGATCACGGACCGGCCCTTCTTGGACTTCACGCCCGAAGCGCGCAGTCCCTGACTGGCCGTCACGGTCGTCATCCGCTCGTCCACGAGCCTGACCGGCACGGGCGCGATCATGCGGGCCAGGTCCTGCGCGAAGGCCCTGACCTTGACCGCGGCCGGGCCCTCGCCCCCCTTGAGGGAGCGAGGAAGGCCGACGACGACCTCGATCGGCTCGTACTCCTCGACGAGTTGCCCCAGCCTGCGCTGAGCCGCCGGGACGTCCCGGCCCGGCACCGTCTCCACCGGGGTGGCGAGGATCCCGTCGGGGTCGCAGGAGGCGACCCCGATACGGGCGTCTCCGACATCGATCGCGAGGCGACGGCCCCGGCGCATGCCCGGGCCGTCGCCACTCGCCTGACTGTCGGCGCTCACTTGGCCGTGTCCGCCACGAGCCGCTCGACGGCCTCGACGGCCTCGCCGACCGCGGCCGGGTTCTGGCCGCCGCCCTGGGCGACGTCCGGCTTGCCGCCTCCGCCGCCGCCGAGCGTCTTGGCGGCCGTACGGACCAGGTCACCGGCCTTGAGGCCGCGCTCACGGGCCGCCTCGTTGGTCGCGATGACGGTGAGGGGCTTGCCGTTGTTGACCGTGAAGAGGGCCACGACCACGGCCCGGCCGCCCTGGATGCGACCACGTACGTCGAGGACCAGCTTGCGCAGGTCGTCGGCCGTGGTGCCGTCCGGGACCTGACCGGTGACGACGGCGATGCCCTGGACGTCCTTCGCGGACTCGGCGAGACCGGCCGCGGCCTGGAGCACCTTCTCGGCGCGGAACTTCTCGATCTCCTTCTCGGCGTCCTTCAGCTTGCCGAGCATGGCGGAGACCTTCTCCGGGAGTTCCTCCGGACGCCCCTTGATCAGCTCCTGGAGCTGCGCGACGACCGTGTGCTCCCGGGCGAGGAAGTTGTAGGCGTCCACGCCGACGAGGGCCTCGATACGGCGCACCCCGGAGCCGATCGACGACTCGCCGAGCAGCTTGACCAGACCGAGCTGGGCGGTGTTGTGGACGTGCGTGCCGCCGCACAGCTCCTTGGAGAAGTCGCCGATGGTCACGACGCGGACCCGCTCGCCGTACTTCTCGCCGAACTCGGCGATGGCGCCCTGCTTCTTGGCCTCGTCGATGCCCATGACCTCGGCGTGCACATCGAGGTCGCGGGCGAGCACCTCGTTGATCTTCTGCTCGACGTCGGTCATCACCGCCGTCGGCACGGCGGACGGCGAACCGAAGTCGAAGCGGAAGCGGCCGGGCTGGTTCTCGGAACCGGCCTGGGCGGCCGTCGGGCCGAGGGCGTCACGCAGGGCCTGGTGGGTGAGGTGCGTGGCCGAGTGGGCGCGGGCGATGGCCCGGCGGCGGAGCCCGTCGATGGAGGCGTGGGCCTTGGCACCGACCGTCACCTCGCCGACCTGGACGACGCCCTTGTGGACGTACACGCCCGGCACCGGCTTCTGGCAGTCGCGGATCTCGATGACGGCACCGGTGTCGACCTTGATGCGGCCGGTGTCGCCGATCTGGCCGCCGCCCTCGGCGTAGAACGGGGTGCGGTCGAGGACGATCTCGACCTCGTCGCCCTCGGTGGCGGCCGGGGAGGAGGCGCCGTCGACGAGGATGCCGACGACGGTGGACTCGCCCTCGGTGTCGCTGTATCCGATGAACTCGGTCTCGCCGGTCTTGTCGGCGATCTCGCGGTAGGCGCCGGCACCGGCGTGGCCGGTCTTCTTGGCCTGGGCGTCGGCCTTGGCGCGCTCGCGCTGCTCCTTCATCAGGCGCCGGAAGCCGTCCTCGTCCACGGACAGCCCCTGCTCGGCGGCCATCTCCAGGGTGAGGTCGATGGGGAAGCCCCAGGTGTCGTGGAGCAGGAACGCCTTGTCGCCGGGCAGGACCGTGGCGCCCGCGGCCTTGGTGTCGCTGACGGCGGTGTCCAGGATGTTGGTACCGGCCTTCAGCGTTTTGAGGAAGGCGTTCTCCTCGGCGAGGGCGACCTTCTCGATGCGCTCGCGGTCGGTGATGAGCTCGGGGTACTGCTGGCCCATCATGCCGATGACGACGTCGATGAGGTCCTTGACGACCGGGCCGGTGGCGCCGAGCAGACGCATGTTGCGGATGGCGCGGCGCATGATGCGGCGCAGGACGTAGCCGCGGCCCTCGTTGCCGGGGGTGACACCGTCGCCGATCAGCATCACGGACGTGCGCATGTGGTCGGTGACCACGCGCAGGGAGACGTCCGAGGCGTGGGCGTCGCCGTACGCGACACCCGTCAGCTCGGTGGCCTTGTTGATGACCGCCATGGAGGTGTCGATCTCGTACATGTTCTGCACGCCCTGCAGAATCATGGCGAGGCGCTCCAGGCCGAGGCCCGTGTCGATGTTCTTGCTCGGGAGCTCGCCGAGGATCTCGAAGTTGTCCTTGCCGACGCCCTGGCCGCGCTCGTACTGCATGAAGACGAGGTTCCAGATCTCGACGTACCGCTCGTCGTTGACGGCGGGGCCGCCCTCGACGCCGAACTCGGGGCCGCGGTCGTAGTTGATCTCGGAGCAGGGGCCGCAGGGGCCGGGGACGCCCATCGACCAGTAGTTGTCCTTCATGCCGAGGCGCTGGATGCGCTCCTTCGGCACGCCGACGACGTCGTGCCAGATGCGCTCGGCCTCGTCGTCGTCCTTGTAGACGGTGATCCAGAGCTTCTCCGGCTCCAGGCCGTAACCGCCCTTGTCCTGGGGGCTGGTGAGCAGCTCCCAGGCGAGCTTGATGGCGCCTTCCTTGAAGTAGTCGCCGAAGGAGAAGTTGCCGCACATCTGGAAGAACGTGCCGTGCCGGGTGGTCTTGCCGACCTCTTCGATGTCCGGCGTGCGGACGCACTTCTGGACGCTGGTGGCACGGTCGAAGGGCGGCTTGACCTCACCCAGGAAGTAGGGCTTGAAGGGCACCATGCCGGCCGGGACGAGGAGCAGAGTCGGGTCGTCCGCGATGAGCGACGCCGAAGGGACGACGGTGTGCCCGCGCTCCTCGAAGAAGCTCAGCCAGCGGCGGCGAATCTCGGCCGACTCCATCAGTGGTCCTCATTCCGGTTGTACGGGTACGTCTGGTACGTCGAGCCCTCGACGTACTTCGGGTTGTTGCGGTTCTCGATGGCGGCGTACCGCCGGGGCGCGGGAAGTTCGGAGTCGTCGCCGATCCCAAGGGCGTCGCCCAGCTCGGCCTCCCGCGCGGCCATGTTGTCCCGGACGTCGAGCGCGAAGCCCACCGCGCGGTCCTTGATGCGGTGACCGGCCTCGAGCGCCTTGTTCGCCGCGGTGGCGGCCAGGCTCTCCGGCGTCAGCTGCTTCAGCTTGCGGTTGACCTTGGTGGTGGCCCAGACACCGGCGGCGACGCCCGTGCTGAACCAGAAGGTGCGGCGGAACATCGCTGGCTCTCAGTCCCTCTTCCCTCGGGAGTTGCGCCGAGAGACCGTGCGGCCCACGATCACGGTACGCCTCGACGCCTTGGCGGGCACGTCGTCCTTTCGGCCGCCCAGGGCCCGGCGGACGCCGTAGCCGAAGGCCGCGACCTTGACCAGGGGGCCGCCGAAGGTGGAGGCGACGGTGGTCGAGAGCGCGGAGGCGTTCGACGTGACCTCCTGGACGTCGGAGGCGATGGCGTCGACGCGGTCGATCTGCGTCTGCGCGGAGCGCACCGCCGTGGAGGCCTCTGCCAGGAGGGGGACGGCCTGGTCGGTCACGTCCGCGACGAGTTTGGTGGTCGCCTTGAGCGTCTGGGCCAGCCTCGCCAGCGCGACGGCGAGGAAGGAGACCAGGATCGCCCAGAAGACGGCCACCAGGATCCCGGCAACCTCTCCACCGGACACTGTGTGCACCCGCTCCCTGAAACGTGCCTCTGCATCGGTCTGCGCATCGGTCTGCATCGAAAAAGTCGTGCACCGAGCCTATCGCGCCGGGGATGGCGCTCCGCACCGGATTACCGCCCGTGTGGAGCCTGGTTGCGAGAAGCGATTGTACGGAGTGATTACGGTTCAGTACGCTCCGTATCCCATGCGGGATCAACAGCGCGCCCACTCCCCCGAGTCCGGCATCGCGCCCTTGGAGCTCAGCACGTTCGTGGGCCGCTCGGCCGAACTCGCCGAGCTGGCCGGGGCGCTCGACACCGCGCGGCTGGTGACGGTGACCGGGGCCGGCGGCGTCGGCAAGTCACGGCTGGCGGCACGTGCGGCGGCCCGATGCGCGCCCCGCGACGGCGTGTGGCACGTGGAGCTGGCACCGGTGCGCGACCCGGAGTTCGTCGACTACGCGGTCGTCGAGGCGCTGGGCCTGACGGACCATACGACGCGGCTGCCCCGCGAGACGCTGCTGACGCATCTCGAAGGGCGGCAACTCCTGCTGGTCCTGGACGGTTTCGAGCACCTGGTGGACGCCTGCGCCGAGCTGGTGACCCGGCTGCTGCGCCGGGTCCCGGGGCTGCGGGTGCTCGCCGTGGGCCGTAGACCGCTGGGCGTCGCGGGTGAGCAGCTGCTGCCGCTCGCGCCGCTGGGCGAGGACGAGGCCGTGGAGCTGTTCGTGGACCGGGCGGCACGGTGCGGGGTGGCCGTGCGGGACGAGGCGGACGTACGGGAGGTGTGCCGGCGGCTGGACGGGGTGCCGCTCGCGATCGAGCTGGCGGCGGGGCGGCTGCGGATGCTGTCCCCGCGGCAGGTGCTGGAGCGGTTGGACGACCGGTTCCGGCTGCTGACCGGGGGCGGGCGGGACTGGCTGCCGCGTCATCGGACGCTGCGTACGGCGGTCGGCTGGAGCCATGAACTGTGCACGCCCGAGGAGCGGTTGCTGTGGGCACGGCTGTCGGTGTTCGCGGGCCGGTTCGATCTGGACGCGGTGGAATACGTGTGCGCCGGGCACGGGCTGCACTGCGACGACGTCCTCGACGTGCTCGGCGAGTTGCTCGCGCAGTCCGTGGTCACCCGCGAGGAGACCCCGGTCGGCGTGCGCTACCGCATGCTGGACACGCTGCGCGCGTACGGTGCCGAATGGCTGGAGGCGACCGGGGACGCGGCCCGGCTGCGGCGCCGGCACCGTGACTGGTATCTGGGTCTGGCGACCTGGTGCGAGCTGGACTGGTTCTCGTCGCGGCAGGACGAGGTGGCCGCGCGCGTGGAGGCGGATCTGCCGAATCTGCGCTGCGCCCTGGAGCAGTGTCTGAGCGAGCCGGAGGACGCGCATCTGGGCCAGTACCTCGCGGGTTCCCTGTGGTTCTACTGGGTGGGCTGCGGCCGGCTGTCGGAGGGCCGGCGCTGGCTGGAGCAGGTCGTGGCGCTGGACTCCGGTCATGAGCGGTCCCGGCTGAAGGCGCTGTGGGTGCTCGGCTATGTGGCGATCCTCCAGGGCGACACGACAGCCGCGCTCGGGGTGCTGCTGGAGTGCCGCGAGGAGGCGGAACGCGCCGCGGACCCCTTGGCGGTGGCCTACGCCGAGCACCGCACGGGCTGCCTGGCGTTGATCTCGGACGACATGGAGCGCGCGGAGACGCTGCTGCGCTCGGCGCTCGGCCGCTATGAGGAGATCGGTGAGCTCAACAGCAATGTGCTGATGGGCCGGGTGGAGCTGGCGATGACGCGGGCGTTCCAGGGCGATCTGCCGGGCGCGGTGCGGCTGTGCGAGGACGTGCGCCTGGTGTGCGAGGACCAAGGCGAGCGCTGGGCGCGCTCCTATGCGCTGTACGTCCTGGCGTACGCCGCCTGGGCGGACGGCGATCTGCCCGGTGCCCGCTCCTTGCTGACCGACTGCCTCGAAAGCGCCCACGCCTTCCGCGATCTGCTCGGCTCGGTGCTGGCGGTGGAGCTGCTGGCCCTGGTCACACAGGCGGAGGGCGATGCCGTGGAGGCCGCGGTGCTCCAGGGCGCGGCGGCGCGGATGTGGCCGTCGGTGGGGCTGCCGCTGTTCGGCTCGGCGTGTTTCGACGCCCCGCACAGGCTGTGCGAGACGGCGGCGCGGGAGCGGCTCGGCGACGACCGGTACGAGGAGTGTGTACGGCAGGGTGCGGCGCTCGGCCGGGAGGCGGCCGTGCGCCGGGCGCTCGGGCAGCTGGGGTCGGACGGAGTTCCGTCGCCGCGGGGGCCGGTCACGCATGTCACGGCGAGCGGGGCCATGCGAAAGCCCGCCGCCTCCCCCACCCGCAAGGGCGGGGAGACGACGGGCTGAGGCGCAGGAGTCCTACGACCGCTGAAGGATCAACGGGCGTAGTACTCGACGACGAGCTGCTCGTCGCAGATCACCGGGATCTCCTTGCGGTTCGGCTCACGGTCCAGGCGGAACGCCAGGGCCTTGAGGTTCACCTGGAGGTAGCGCGGGGTCTCGCCGTCGGGGGCGAAGCCACCCTCGCGGGCGATGGAGAAGAGGGTCTTCTCGCGGCTGCGCTCGCGGACCATCACGACGTCGTCGGGACGGACGCGGAACGACGGCTTGTCGACCTTCTGGCCGTTGACCTCGATGTGGCCGTGCACGACCATCTGACGGGCCTGGTAGATGGTGCGGGCGATGCCCGAACGCAGGACCAGGGCGTCGAGACGGCGCTCGAGCTCGATGATCAGGGCCTCACCGGTCTTGCCCTGAACCTTGGAGGCACGCTCGTAGGCGCGGACGAGCTGACGCTCGGACACGTCGTACTGCGCACGCAGACGCTGCTTCTCCAGCAGACGGACCTTGTAGTCCGAGTTCTGCTTGCGGCCACGGCCGTGCTCACCCGGCGGGTAGGGACGGGCCTCGAAGTACTTGACGGCCTTCGGGGTCAGCGCGATACCGAGGGCACGCGACTTCTTGACCTTGGGGCGGGACTGGTTCGCCACTTGATCTTCCTTGTCTGTTTTTCTTCGGCTGCCTCAGGGTTACGGGAGGTCGCAATCCGCAGCCGGGGAATCCCGACAGGTCCGCGAGGGACGTGTCAGGCAGCCGCTCCCCTGGTCTGGGCACATACGTGCAGCACACGAACGGCCCACCGACCGCTCCCGGGATTCCGGGTGGTGGTGGGCTGCCCGCGACACCTACGACGGTGCGCGACGCTCCTGGATCGAAAGATCCGGCTGGATGTCCCGTCTGAGGCGCCGGCCAGGTGGCCGGACACGGGACGCAGCACTGGGGCGAAGTCTACAGGGTGCTCAGGGCCGCCTGCGACCGAGGTGTTTCCTGGTCCACTCCACGGCGTCCGCGTACCGAGCCTCGCCGCCGTGCCGGGTCGGGCTGTAGTACTCGCGGTCCTTGAGGGCGTCCGGCGCGTACTGCTGCTCGGCGATGCCCTCCGCCAGGTCGTGCGGATACACATACCCCTGTGCGTGTCCCAGCTTTTCAGCTCCCTTGTAGTGCCCGTCCCGCAGATGGGGCGGCACGGGACCGGCCAGCCCCTTGCGTACGTCGTCCAGGGCGGCGCCGATCGCGGTGGTCGCGGCGTTGGACTTGGGGGCGAGGGCGAGGGCGATGGTGGCGTGGCTGAGGGTGAGGGCGGCCTCGGGGAAGCCGATCATGGCGACGGCCTGGGCGGCGGCGACGGCGATCGGCAGGGCGTTCGGATCGGCGAGGCCGATGTCCTCGCTGGCCGAGATCATCAGGCGGCGGGCGATGAACCGGGGGTCCTCGCCGGCCTCGATCATGCGGGCCAGGTAGTGCAGAGCGGCGTCGACGTCGGAGCCTCGGATGGACTTGATGAGGGCGCTGGCCACGTCGTAGTGCTGGTCGCCGTCGCGGTCGTACTTCACGGCCGCGCGGTCGACGGTCTGTTCCAGCGTCTGCAGGCTGACCTCGGTCTCGCCCTGGTCCAGGGCGGCTCCGGCGGCGGCCTCCAGGGCCGTCAGCGCGCGGCGGGCGTCGCCGCCGGCGATCCGCAGCAGGTGCTCCTCGGTGTCCTCGGGGAGTGCGACGGCGTCCTTCAGGCCGCGCTCGTCGCTCAGCGCCCGCTTCAGCAGGCCCCTGACGTCGTCGTCGGTGAGGGGTTCGAGGGTGAGCAGGAGGGAGCGGGACAGCAGCGGGGAGATGACCGAGAAGTACGGGTTCTCGGTGGTCGCCGCGATCAGGGTCACCCAGCGGTTCTCGACGGCCGGGAGCAGGGAATCCTGCTGGGCCTTGCTGAAGCGGTGGATCTCGTCGAGGAAGAGGACGGTCTCCTTGCCGTAGCCACCGGTGGCGCGGCGGGCGCCGTCGATGACCGCGCGGACCTCCTTGACGCCGGCGGTGATGGCGGAGAGCTCCACGAAGCGCTTGTTGGTGGCCTTGGAGACGACGTAGGCGAGGGTCGTCTTGCCGGTGCCGGGCGGGCCCCAGAGGATCACCGAGGACGGCCCGGCGGGGCCGCCGCCGGACTCACCGACCAGTCTGCGCAGGGGGGAGCCCGGCTTCAGCAGATGCTGCTGGCCCACGACCTCGTCGAGGGTGCGCGGGCGCATCCGCACCGCCAGGGGGCTCCCGGCGGGGTCCTTCTCCTGGCGTTCTTCTGCGGCGGCGGTGAACAGGTCGGGCTCCACGTGAGAAACCCTAAATCACCGCACTGACATCGACGTCGGGCGGATCAGGAGGTGGCCCAGAGCGCGCTGCCCCAGCGGGTGAGGATCAACATCGCGATGACGCCGCAGTGGGTCACCGGGAGGACCCAGGTGAACTCGGCCAGGAAGCTCTTCAGCGGGCGCGGGGCCGGCAGGAAGCCGTTACGGACGTTGAAGGAGGTGACGTACCAGAACATCGTGAGCGTGGCGACCCAGGCCAGGCAGCACCACAGGCACAGCGCGTTGATGTTGTAGAGCGACTGGTACATCAGCCAGGTGCAGAAGGCGACACCGAAGAGCGTGCCGAAGTTGAACGTCAGCCAGTACCAGCGCGGGAAACGGGCCCGGGCGAGCAGGCTCATGCCGACGCAGACGACGATGCCGTAGCAGACGAGGCCGAGCACCGGGTTGGGGAACCCGAAGACGGACGCCTGCTTGCTCTCCATGACGTCCGCGCAGGCGACGATCGGGTTGATGCCGCACGAGGGCGTGTAGGTCTCGCCCGCGAGCTTGGCTTCGAGGATCTTGAACTTGTCGACCGTGATGACCCACGCGGCGAGCACGCCGGCCGCGCCGGTGATCACCAGCATCAACGCGAACGCACGGCCGGCGCCCACCGATCGCTGCGCCGCTTCGGCGCGCTCCGGCTCGGGCTCGGTGGAGACGTCCTGGACTGTCGTCTTGCTCATCACGCCGATTCCGTCACTTGAGACTTGGAGTTTCTCCGGGCAGGCACATTGTGCCGCACACGCGGGCCTGCTCTCAGTTCGCTGGACATAAGGAAATACGCGCGACTGAGTAAAGTCGCTCGGTTTCGGACACCGGCAAACGATGAGGCGGGGACCGAACGGCCCCCGCCCCATGTGAGTCAGCCGGACTCAGCCCAGGCGTGCTTCCAGCTCCGCCACGATCTCGTTGACGCCGATGGCCGTCTGCTCGCCGGACTCCATGTCCTTGAGCTGGACGACACCCTCGGCGAGGTCGCGTTCGCCGGCGACGACCGTGTACCGGGCACCGCTGCGGTTGGCGTTCTTCATCGCGCCCTTGAGGCCCTTGCCGCCGTAGGAGAAGTCGGCCGCGATGCCGTTCTTGCGCAGCTCGGTGACCTTGGCGAACAGGATCCGGCGGGCCTCCTCGCCGAGCGGGACGGCGAACACGCTGGTGGACGCGGGGAGTTCGAGCTCGACGCCCTCCGCCTCCAGGGCGAGGACCGTGCGGTCGACGCCGAGGGCCCAGCCGACGGACGGGAGCTCGGGACCGCCGATCATCTCCGACAGGCCGTCGTAACGGCCGCCTCCGCCCACCGCGGACTGGGAGCCCAGACCGTCGTGGACGAACTCGAAGGTCGTACGCGTGTAGTAGTCCAGGCCGCGCACCAGCTTGGGGTCGTCCTCGAAGGTCACGCCCGCCGTGGTGATCAGCTCGCGCACCTCCTCGTGGTACGCCTTGCAGGCGTCGCAGAGGTAGTCGCGCAGCAGCGGGGCGTCACCGAGCTGCTTCTGGACCGACTCGCGCTTGTCGTCCAGGACGCGGAGCGGGTTGATCTCGGCGCGGCGGCGCGTGTCCTCGTCGATGTCCAGGCCGCTCAGGAAGTCCTGGAGGGCGGCGCGGTAAACCGGACGGCACTCCTTGTCGCCCAGGCTGTTGAGCAGGATGCGGAAGTTGCTCAGGCCCAGCGAGCGGTACGCCTGGTCCGCCAGGATGATCAGCTCGGCGTCGAGCGCCGGGTCCTCGGCACCGATCGCCTCGGCGCCGACCTGGGAGAAGTGCCTGTAGCGGCCCTTCTGGGGGCGCTCGTAGCGGTACTGCGAGCCCGAGTACCAGACCTTCACCGGCAGGTTGCCCGCCTTGTGCAGGTTGGCCTCCAGGACCGCGCGCAGCACGGGAGCCGTCGTCTCGGGGCGCAGGGCGAGCTTGTCGCCGCCCTTGGTTTCGAAGACGTACATCTCCTTCGTCACGATGTCGGTGGACTCACCGACACCGCGTGCGAACAGCTCGACGTTCTCGAAGCCGGGCGTCTCGATGTAGCCGTAGCCGGAGCCCCGCAGCGGCGCGGCGATCGCCTCGCGCACGGCCAGGAACTTGGCGCTCTCCGGCGGCAGCAGGTCGTACGTGCCCTTGGGGGCCTTGAAGGTGCTCACGGAAGTCTCTCGTCACATTCCTCGTCGGGGAGCGGGCTGTGCTCCCTGGCCGGCGGCCACCTGCCGCAGATACGGGTTGGTGGCGCGCTCCTGGCCGATGGTCGTCTGGGGGCCGTGGCCGGACAGCACCACGGTCGAGTCGTCGAGCGGCAGGCACACGCGGGCCAGCGAGTCGAGGATCTCGGCCGTGTCACCGCCGGGCAGGTCGGTGCGTCCGATGGAGCCGGCGAACAGCAGGTCGCCCGAGAAGAGGATCGGCGGGATGTCCGCCGCCTCGGGCAGGCCGAAGGTCACCGACCCCTTGGTATGGCCCGGCGCGTGCGAGACGGTGAGCTCCATCCCCGCCAGCGCCAGCTTCGCGCCGTCGGTGAGCTCCTTGACGTCGTCCGGTTCCCCGACGGTCAGCTCGCCCAGCAACTGCATGCCGATGGAGCGGCCGAGCGCCTTCTCGGGGTCGCTCATCATGTACCGGTCCTCGGGGTGGATCCAGGCCGGTACGTCGTGTGCCCCGCACACCGGGACGACCGAGGCCACATGGTCGAGGTGGCCGTGGGTCAGGACGACGGCGACGGGCTTGAGCCGATGCTTCTTGAGTGCTTCCTCGACTCCGGGGGCCGCTTCGTGGCCCGGGTCGATGATCACGCACTCCTCACCGGCGGCGGGGGCGACGAGGTAGCAGTTCGTCCCCCAGGCCCCGGCGGGGAACCCGGCAATGAGCACGATCGTCCTTCGTTGTGTCGGTTCGGGTGACAAGTCGGTGGGCAGCGCCTGAGGTCAGAGCCTACCGGCGCTGCCGATTCCTCAGCGAACCCATATACGGTACGGGGCACACGCAGGCGGTCGGCTCATTGGGCGCACGCGTACCGGTCGACACACACGACGCATGAGGAGAGAACCCGGTGGTCAGCCAGGAACAGCGGCGGCGTCAGCTCGCTCGGGAGAAGTTCTTGCGGCAGCAGCAGCGGCGCACGGCAGCCCGGCGCAAGTCGCGCATGCGCAACTCGGTGATCGCGTCGGTGCTCGGGGTGATCGTCATCGGCAGCCTCGCGCTCTACACCACCGGGGCCCTCAAGGACAACGGTTCCAAGCAGGAGAACGCCAACTCCGAGGTCAGCCCCACCCCGCCCAGCAAGGCTCCGGACCCGTGCGAGAAGCCCGCCGAGGGCAAGGTCAGGACGGCGACCTGGAAGAAGGAGCCGGCGTTGACCGTCGACAAGTCGGCGAAGTACACGATGAAGCTCGCGACGACGTGCGGTGACATAGACATCGCGCTCAAGGCGTCGGCCGCGCCGCACACGGTGAACTCCTTCGAGTTCCTCGCCGGCAAGCGCTACTTCGACCACTCCAAGTGCCACCGGCTCACCACCAAAGGCATCTTTGTGCTGCAGTGCGGCGACCCGACGGGCACCGGCACGGGCGGTCCCGGCTACAACATCCCGGACGAGAACCTGAAGGACAAGAGCCTCAAGAACAACATCTATCCGGCGGGCACCATCGCGATGGCGAACACCGGGCAGAAGAACTCCGGCGGCAGCCAGTTCTTCCTGGTGTACCAGGACAGTCAGCTTCCGCCCAGCTACACACCGTTCGGTACCGTTTCCGAATCCGGCATGAAGGTACTCAAGAAGATTGCCGGGGCTGGTGAGAGCACCGGCGCGGGTGACGGGGCACCCAACGCGACGGTCGTGATCAACAGGGCGACGGTCACGAAATCCTGACCGCCAACTGCGAAATTTCGGTCGCGCGGGATGCGGACAGGCCACCCGCCGGTCGCCTATGTTGGCCGTGACGAAACTGTGGACGATGCCCGGGGGAACACAAGCCCCACGCAGGCATCATGTGGAGGAGGCGCTGTGAGCAGCGACCCGTGGGGCCGCGTCGACGAGACGGGGACCGTGTACGTGCGAACGGCCGACGGCGAGCAGGTCGTCGGTTCCTGGCAGGCCGGCTCCCCTGAGGAGGCGCTGGCCTACTTCGAGCGCAAGTACGAGGGCCTGGTTGTCGAGATCGGCCTCCTCGAGAAGCGAGTGAAGACCACCGACCTGTCGGCGAAGGACGCCCAGACCGCGATCGACCACATCCGTGAGCAGGTCGACGCCCACCACGCGGTCGGTGACCTGGACGCCCTCAAGACCCGCCTGGACAAATTGGTCGAGACGGTCGACAAACGCCGAGAGGAGCGCAAGGCGCAGCGCGCCAAGCAGTCGGACGAGGCGCGTCACGCCAAGGAAGCTCTGGTCACCGAGGCCGAGGAGCTGGCGCAGTCCGACCAGTGGCGGGCCGCCGGTGAGCGGCTGCGGTCCCTGGTGGACACCTGGAAGAGCCTGCCGCGGCTCGACCGCAAGTCCGACGACGAGCTGTGGCACCGCTTCTCGCACGCCCGGTCGGCGTTCTCCAAGCGCCGCAAGGCACACTTCGCGCAGCTGGACGCGCAGCGCGAGGAGGCTCGTAAGACCAAGGAGCGGCTGGTCGGCGAGGCCGAGGCGCTGTCCGGGTCGACGGAGTGGGGGCCGACGGCCGCGCGCTACCGCGAGTTGATGGCCGAGTGGAAGGCCGCGGGCCGCGCCCAGCGCGAGCACGAAGACGACCTGTGGAACCGCTTCCGCGGCGCCCAGGACATCTTCTTCGCCGCGCGCAGCTCGGTGTTCGCCGAGCGCGACGCCGAGCAGGCGGAGAACCTCAAGCTGAAGGAGGAGCTGGCCGAGGAGGCCGAGAAGCTCCTGCCGATCGGCGACCTCAAGGGCGCGCGGGCCGCCTTCCGCTCGATCAACGAGCGCTGGGAGGCCATCGGCCATGTGCCGCGGGACGCCCGCCCGAAGGTCGAGGGCCGGATGCACACCGTGGAGCGGGCCATCCAGGAGGCCGAGGAGTCCGAGTGGCGCCGGACCAACCCGGAGGCACGCGCGCGTGCCGAGGGGCTCACCGGTCAGCTCCAGGCCGCCGTGGACAAGCTGCGGGGCCAGATCGAGCAGGCGCGCGCCCAGGGCAACAACTCCAAGGCCGACAAGCTGGAGCGTGAGCTCGAGGGCCGCCAGGCGCTGCTGGACCAGGCGCTGAAGGGCCTCCAGGAGTTCGGCGGCTGACAAGCGGGCACGACCGCTTCGACGATCCGACGACTGCTTCACGACGAGAAGGGCCCCGCACCTCGTGAGGCGCGGGGCCCTTCTCGTCGTGCGTTCGCTTTCGCTACGCCCGGCTGCGCGCCGATGTCACGCGGTACACGTCGTACACGCCCTCCACTCCCCTGACCGCCTTCAGGACATGCCCGAGGTGCTTCGGGTCGCCCATCTCGAAGGTGAAGCGGGAGGTGGCGACGCGGTCGCGGGAGGTCTGGACCGCCGCGGAGAGGATGTTGACGTGCTGGTCGGACAGGACGCGGGTGACGTCGGAGAGAAGCCGGGAGCGGTCCAGGGCCTCGACCTGGATGGCGACCAGGAAGACCGAGGACTGGGTGGGCGCCCACTCGACCTCGAGGATGCGCTCGGGCTCGCGGGACAGTGACTCCACGTTCACACAGTCGCTGCGGTGAACCGATACTCCGCTACCCCGGGTGACGAAACCGATGATCGGATCGCCGGGTACGGGCGTACAGCAGCGGGCCAGTTTGACCCACACGTCCTCGACGCCCTTGACGATGACGCCCGGGTCGGCGCTGGAGCGGCGCTTACGGCTGCGGCTGCGGGTCGGCGGGACCGACTCGTCGATCTCCTCCGTGGCGGCTTCCTCGCCGCCGAGGGCCTGGACCAGTTTCTGCACGATGTTCTGCGCGGAGACATGGCCCTCGCCGATCGCCGCGTACAGCGCGGAGATGTCCGCGTAGCGCATCTCGTGGGCGAGCGTGACGAGCGAGTCGCCGGTGAGGATGCGCTGGATCGGCAGGTTCTGCTTGCGCATCGCGCGGACGATGGCGTCCTTGCCCTGCTCGATGGCCTCGTCGCGGCGCTCCTTGGAGAACCAGGCCCGGATCTTGTTGCGGGCGCGCGGCGACTTCACGAAGCCGAGCCAGTCGCGGGAGGGGCCCGCGCCGGCCGCCTTGGAGGTGAAGACCTCCACCAGATCGCCGTTGTCCAGGGTGGATTCGAGCGGCACGAGACGGCCGTTGACCCGCGCTCCTATGGTGCGGTGGCCGACCTCGGTGTGGACGGCGTACGCGAAGTCGACGGGGGTGGCGCCGGCCGGGAGCGCTATGACATCGCCCTTGGGGGTGAAGACGAAGACCTCGTTGCGGGACAGGTCGAAGCGCAGGGACTCCAGGAACTCGCCCGGGTCCTCGGTCTCCTTCTGCCAGTCGAGGAGTTGGCGCAGCCACGCCATGTCGTTGAGGTGGTCGTCCTTGCCCTTGCCGGAGGACTTGGGCGCGTCGGTGCGGATCTTGGAGGCGCCTGCGACGGCTTCCTGCTTGTACTTCCAGTGCGCGGCGATGCCGTACTCGGCGCGGCGGTGCATGTCGAAGGTTCGGATCTGGAGTTCGACGGGCTTGCCGTTGGGGCCGATGACCGTCGTGTGCAGCGACTGGTACATGTTGAACTTGGGCATCGCGATGTAGTCCTTGAACCGGCCGGGGACCGGGTTCCATCGCGCGTGCACGGTGCCGAGGGCGGCGTAGCAGTCGCGGACCGTGTCGACAAGTACACGAATCCCCACCAGGTCGTAGATCTCCGCGAAGTCACGGCCGCGGACGATCATCTTCTGGTAGACGCTGTAGTAGTGCTTGGGGCGGCCGGTGACGGTCGCCTTGATGCGGGCGGCCCGCAGGTCCTGCTGGACCTCGTCGGTCACTATGGCCAGATACTCGTCACGCTTCGGTGCCCGCTCGGCCACCAACCGGACGATCTCGTCGTACATCTTGGGGTAGAGGATCGCGAAGGCGAGGTCCTCCAGCTCCCACTTGATGGTGTTCATGCCCAGGCGGTGGGCGAGCGGCGCGTAGATCTCGAGGGTCTCGCGCGCCTTCTTCTCCTGCTTCTCGCGCTTGAGGTAGCGCATGGTGCGCATGTTGTGCAGGCGGTCGGCGAGCTTGATGACCAGGACGCGCGGGTCCTTGGCCATGGCGACGACCATCTTGCGGACGGTCTCGGCCTGCGCGGCCTCGCCGAACTTGACCTTGTCGAGCTTGGTGACGCCGTCGACGAGCAGCGCGACCGAGTCGCCGAAGTCGCGGCGGAGCTGGTCGAGGCCGTACTCGGTGTCCTCGACGGTGTCGTGCAGCAGGCCCGCCATCAGGGTGGCCGGATCCATGCCCAGCTCGGCGAGGATGGTGGTGACCGCCAGCGGGTGCGTGATGTAGGGGTCGCCGCTCTTGCGCTTCTGGCCGCGGTGCCAGCGCTCGGCGACCTGGTACGCCTTCTCGATCTGGCGGAGGGTGGCGGTCTCGATCTTCGGGTCGTTGCTGCGGACTATGC
This sequence comes from Streptomyces sp. M41, assembly GCF_043673425.1. Taxonomy (NCBI): domain Bacteria; kingdom Bacillati; phylum Actinomycetota; class Actinomycetes; order Kitasatosporales; family Streptomycetaceae; genus Streptomyces; species Streptomyces sp. M41. The sequence continues at coordinate 147,169 of NZ_JBIMKE010000004.1, forward strand.
GGAGCAACGGCTCCAGGACCGGGTTGTACGGGTTGGAGCGCTGGACGCCGAGGCGGGCGAGGCGGGCACGGACGCGGTTGGAGGAGCCGCTGCGGGCCGGCTGACCGGGGGCCGGGCGGGCCGGGGGGTTGACGGGCCGCTCGGCAGGGGCGGGCTTGGGTCGCGTCTGCTCGGCCGGCTTGTCGACGGGCGCCGACTGGGCATGCTCGACCGCCCCGCGGGTGTCGTTCTTCGCGTGCGACGCGTTGGGCGCGGGCTTCGCCGTGGACGCCGAGGCGGACTCGGGCTTGGCGGCGGTCAGGTGCTGGGCCTCGTCTGGCAAGAGGGCTCCTCGTGCGCGATCCGGGTCCCCCGGTCAGGCTCCGGAGACCCCATGGTAGCGATCCTGCGGCTCAGGATCGCCTTCAGGCCGATGTGAGGGCCGTCTACCGGAGAAACGCGAGGGGCCGCCCTCGGATTCCTGAGCGGCTCTCGGTGCGGTGCGGCGGGGGGCGGTGAAAGCGTTTCCTCCCGCCTGCCATAGGGGGTGCGCGAACACGAGGAGCGGGGCTGTCAGGGGGCTGAGGGCGCGCATTTCGAGCCAGGTGGTGACTTTTGCGAAAGGCAGCGCTTCAATGCGCGGGCTGGGGTCGGACTACGGCGCGGGTGGGATGGAGGCCGGGCCGGTCGGCGGGAACACGTCCTCGACATGCGTATGCCGCGCGCCTCGGTACGAGGTGCGCGGCATACGCTGCGGCGTCTTACGCCCGCCTTGCGGGGCGTGCGGGTCAGACCGTCAGGAGTGACTTCAGCGGGGCTCCGGCGAGGGCCGGTTCCAGGCGGGCACGGCCGGCCAGGAAGCCCAGTTCCATCAGGACCGCCAGCCCCGCCACCTCGGCGCCGGCCCGGCGGATCAGCTGGATCGAGGCTTCCGCGGTGCCGCCCGTCGCCAGGACGTCGTCGACGACCAGGACACGGTCCCCCGCGGCGAGATCCTCGGCGTGCACCTCGATCTCGGCGGAGCCGTACTCCAGGTCGTACGCCTGGCTGAGCGTCGCCCCGGGGAGCTTGCCCGCCTTGCGAACCGGGATGAAGCCGATGCCCGCGCGGACGGCGACGGGGGCGCCGAGGATGAAGCCCCGGGCCTCCAGGCCGACGATCTTCGTGGCGCCGGTGTCGGCGGCGATCTCGGCGAGGGCGTCGGTGAGCGCCGTGAAGGCCGCCGGGTCCGCCAGGAGCGGGGTGATGTCCTTGAACATCACGCCCGGCTCCGGGTAGTCCGCCACGTCCCGGATACGGCTGAGCAGCAGCTCCTTGATCTCGGTCATCGGCGCTTGCCCGAGGGGCGACCGCGGCCCCGGCCCCGGGACGCGGGCTGGTTGCGCGGACCGACGACCGCGGGGGCGGCGTCCTCCGGCTCGTCGTCGAAGGAGTCGTCGCTGACCGGGGAGTCCGGCGCCTCGCCCTGGGCGCCGCCCTGGGCGCGCTTGGCGAGCACCCGCTTCTTCAGGGCCTTCATCTGCGGCTCGAGCTCCTTGAGGTCGGCGACGAGCGGCGTGGCGATGAAGATCGAGGAGTACGCGCCGGCGGCGAGGCCGACGAACAGCGACAGCGAGATGTCGTTGAGCATGCCGGCGCCGAGGAAGCCGCCACCGATGAACAGCAGGCCCGCCACCGGCAGCAACGCGACGACCGTGGTGTTGACGGAGCGGACCAAGGTGCTGTTGATCGAACGGTTGGCGATGTCGCTGTAGGTCCAGCGGGTCTGCTTGGTGATGTCCTTCGTCTGCTCCTTGAGGCTGTCGAAGACGACCACCGTGTCGTAGAGCGAATAGCCGAGGATCGTCAGCAGACCGATCACGGTGCCCGGCGTGACCTCGAAGCCCACGAGGGCGTAGATGCCGACCGTGATGGTGATGTCGTGGATCAGGGCGACGAAGGCGGCGAGCGCCATGCGCCACTCGAACGCGATCGCCAGATAGATCACGACCAGGACGAGGAAGATGCCGAGGCCCTGCCATGCCTTGTTGGCGATCTGTTCACCCCAGCTGGGGCCGACCAGCTCGCCCGTGACGTCGTCCTCCGGGACGCCCAGCTTCTCGGCCAGCTCCGCCGAGACCTTGTTGGCCTGCGTGGTGTCGATGCCCGCGACCTGGATCCGCAGCGTGGACTCGTCGCCGCTGCCGAGCTTCTGGACGATCGCGTCGTGGCCGGACGCCTCTTCGGCGTACTCCTGGGCCTGGGACACCGAGACGCTGGTCTTCGGGGTGTTGAAGACCGCTCCGCCCTGGAACTCGATGCCCATGTTCAGTCCGCGCACCGCCAGGCCGACGATGGCCGTGATGGTGATCAGGATCGACAGGCCGTACCAGATCTTGCGGTTGCCGACGAAGTCGTAGCCGACCTCGCCACGGTGCAGTCGGGCGCCGAGGTTGCCGAGCTTCGACATCTCACGCCTCCTTCGTCTCGATGGGGGCGGAGGGGCGGCGGGTGCGGCGCAGCGGTGGCCTGGCACCCAGTCGCTTGGGGTCGAGGCCGGACCACTTGTGGCCGCTCGCGAAGAACTTCGTGCGCGCCATGAGCGTCAGCAGGGGCTTGGTGAACAGGAACACCACGACGACGTCGAGGAGGGTGGTCAGGCCGAGCGTGAAGGCGAAGCCCTGGACCTTGCCGACGGTGACGATGAACAGCACCGCGGCGGCGAGGAACGACACGAAGTCGGAGACCAGGATGGTGCGCCGGGCGCGCGGCCAGGCACGCTCGACGGCGGGGCGGAGGGTGCGGCCCTCGCGGATCTCGTCTCGGACGCGTTCGAAGTACACGATGAACGAGTCCGCCGTGATGCCGATGGCGACGATGGCACCGCAGACCGCCGGCAGGTTCAGCGCGAAGCCGATGGCCGGGCCGAGCAGCGACATGATCGTGTAGGTCAGGGCCGCGGAGACCAGCAGCGAGAGGATCGCGATGAACGACAGCCCGCGGTAGTACACCAGCAGATAGATGATGACCAGGGCCAGGCCGATCGCGCCGGCGATCAGACCCGCCTTGAGCTGCTCGCCGCCGAGCGCCGGGGAGACCGTGGTGACGCTGTCCTCGCTGAAGGTCAGCGGCAGGGCGCCGTACGACAGCATGTTGGCCAGGCTCTCGGACGACTCCTGGTCGAAGCTGCCGGAGATCTCGGCGCTGCCGCCGGTCAGGGCCTCCGAGACACGGGGGTCGGAGACGACCTCGCCGTCCAGGACGATGGCGAACTGGTTCTGCGGCGGCTGGTTCTTGGCCAGCTTGCCGGTGATGGAGGCGAACTTGTCGCCGCCCTTGCCCGTGAACTTCATGGTCACGGTCCAGCCGGCGCCGGTCTGGGTGTCGAAGACGGCCTTGGCCTCGTCCACGTCCGTGCCGTCGACCTCGGCGGGGCCGAGGATGTACTTCTGCCACTGGCCCGACGAGTTCTGACCGCAGGCGACGGTGGAGTCGGTGGGCTTGGCACCGTCACCGGCCTTGGCCCGGACCGCTTCCTTCGTGCAGTCCAGCTTGGCGTACTGCGCCTGGAGATCGGCCGCGGCCTTGTCGCCGGAGGGGCTGCCGCTCGCCGACGGGGAGGCGCTGGAGTCGCCGCTCTTGGACGGCGTCGGGTCGGCCTTCAGCGCGTCGGTGACCGCGCGGCCCTGCTTGGTGGCGGTGGCCGAGGGAGTGCCGGAGGGGGACGAGGAGGAGGTCGCCTTCTCGCCGGAGTCGCCCGACGGAGTGCCGGTGCTGGTCGGCGAGGGGGTGGGCGCCGTGCCGCCGCCGGCCAGCTCGGTGGCGAGGACCGGCCGGAAGTACAGCTTGGCGGTGGTGCCGACCTGCGCGCGGGCTTCCTTGGAGTTCGTGCCCTTGGGGATGTTGACGATGATGTTCTTGTCGCCCTGGGTCTGAACCTCGGACTCCGAGACACCCAGACCGTTGACCCGGCGTTCCATGATCTCGACCGCGGTGTTCATGTTGGTCTTGTTGATCGCGGATTCCTGGCCGGGTTCGGCTTCCGCACGCAGCGTGATGCTGGTGCCGCCGGCCAGATCGATACCGAGCCGCGGAGTGGTGTGCCCCGCGGCGAACATCCCTCCGGTGAGCGCCGCGATGGCGATCAGGATGAGGGCCAGCGAGCGCCCTGGCTTGCTCTGGGCGCTCGCGTTCCGGCCCTTCTTAGGTGCTGCCACCTTCTCGTACTCCCTCTCGGGCCGCCTCGCTCCGGATCAACGGGCGGGTGGCCATGACATGGTGTCGGGGTCCCGTGCGAGCTCAGCATGCCCGAGGGCGCGCAGGCCTGGCCCGCGCGCCCCGGAACATGGCTACTTCGCGCCGGAGTCGCCCTCTGACTTCTTCGGCTCGTCGTCCGTCTTCGCCTCGGCGGACACGGCGTCGGACGGCTCCTCGGCCTCGGCCTTCACGTCCTTCTTGCCGAAGTCGACAGGCTTGTCGTCGGAGGCGTCAGCGGCGGGCTCGTCGGTCCCGGTGAGGGAGGAGGCGTCGTCCGGGACGACGTCGGACTTCAGGTCGTGCTCGATGCCGTGGACGATGCGGTTGTACTCGTCGTCGGAGAGGACGGCACCGATGGCGTTCTTGGCGAAGAGGAGCTCCACGCCCGGGCCGGCGTCGAGGAGGACGGTGTCGTCGCTGACCTCCTTGACCGTGGCGTACATGCCCCCGATGGTGCGGACACCGGATCCGGGCTGCATCTGGTTCCGCATGTCGGCGGCCTGCTGCTGCTTCTTCTTGGCCGACCGGGTCATCAGGAACATGGCCCCGATGAGCACGATGAACGGGAGGAGGGTCACGAGACTCACGGGTCGGAACTTCCTTCACACGACCGCGATGGTGAGCGGCCTGATGGTTGGGGGATTGTCTGCCGCCGACAAAGGCGGCATCGGCGGAGTCTAGGCGAGTCTCCGCGCATGGAACAACGCTCAGCATGGCACTGGGGTTCCCCCTGCGGCCACTGAGCTCGCCGTCACGATGGGGTCACGCCCCGAACAAGTCCTGTTGTCCGCTTCCTGCAGCCGAGCCGGGCGGGGTCAGGCCGAGATGCGCCCATGCGGCAGGCGTGGCGACCCGGCCGCGCGGTGTACGGGCGAGCAGGCCCTCTCGTACGAGGAACGGCTCGGCGACCTCCTCGACCGTCTCGCGCTCCTCCCCCACCGCGACCGCGAGCGTGGACAGCCCGACCGGGCCGCCGCCGAACAGCTTGAGCAGGGCTTCCAGTACGGCGCGATCGAGCCGGTCGAGGCCGCGCGTGTCCACCTCGTAGACGGCGAGGGCGGCCGAGGCGATGTCCTTGGTGATGATGCCGTCGGCCTTGACCTGGGCGTAGTCACGGACACGGCGCAGCAGGCGGTTGGCGATGCGGGGGGTGCCTCGGGAGCGGCCGGCGATCTCGGCGGCGCCGTCGGCCGCGATCTCGACGTCGAGAAGGTTCGCCGAGCGGTGGATGACGCGCTCGAGCTCCGCGGGCTCGTAGAACTCCATGTGCGCGGTGAAGCCGAAGCGGTCGCGCAGCGGGGGCGGCAGCAGACCCGCGCGCGTGGTGGCGCCGACCAGGGTGAAGGGAGGCAGCTCCAGCGGGATGGCGGTGGCGCCCGGGCCCTTGCCGACGATCACGTCGACCCGGAAGTCCTCCATCGCCATGTACAGCATCTCCTCGGCGGGCCGGGACATGCGGTGGATCTCGTCGAGGAAGAGGACCTCGCCCTCCTGGAGGGAGGAGAGGATCGCGGCGAGGTCGCCGGCGTGCTGGATGGCCGGGCCGGAGGTGATGCGGATGGGGGCTTCCATCTCGGCCGCGATGATCATCGAGAGGGTGGTCTTGCCGAGGCCGGGGGCGCCGGACAGCAGCACATGGTCGGCGGTGGCGCCACGCGCGCGTGCGGCGCGCAGGACGAGGTCGAGCTGTTCGCGGACCTTCTCCTGGCCGATGAACTCGCCCAGGTCCTTGGGGCGCAGCGCGGCCTCCACGGCCTGGTCCTCACGGTCGGCGACAGAGCCCACCAGCCGCTCCTCGGCGGACCCGGCGAGCCGCTCGGGGCCGGGGGTGTCGGTGGTGTCGTCCCAGTTCATTGCGTGTGCCTCGCGGGTCGCGGTGGATGTCGTACGAGGGTGTGCCGTACGGCGGCGGGCCGTACGTGCGTCTGTCGTGCGGGTGTCTTATGCCGGGGTCGTCGGTCTGGCGGTCAGCGCGCTCTGTTCAGGGTCTGCAGGGCCGCCTTCAGCAGCGGGCCCACCTGGGGGGTGCCCTCGGTCGACTCGGCCTGCGGGGCGACGGCGGTGACGGCCTCGTCGGCCTCGCGGGTCGCGTAGCCGAGGCCGATCAGGGCGGCGTGCAGCTGGTCGCGCCAGCCCTGGGTGACGGGGGCGCCGACGGCAGGCTGTCCGAGGGGTTCGCCGAGCCGGTCCTTGAGCTCCAGGAGCAGCTTCTGGGCGCCCTTCTTGCCGATGCCGGGGACGGCGGTGAGGGCCTTCTCGTCGGCGGTGGCCACGGCTCGGCGCAAGGCGTCGGGCGAGTGCACGGCCAGCATCGCCTGGGCCAGGCGCGGGCCGACGCCGCTCGCGGTCTGGAGCAGCTCGAAGGTCTGCCGCTCGTCGTCGTCGGCGAAGCCGTACAGGGTGAGGGAGTCCTCGCGGACCACGAGCGAGGTGTGCAGCTTGGCGGGCCGGCCCATGCGCAGGCCGGACAGGGTGTTCGGCGTGCACTGGACGGCCATGCCGACTCCGCCCACCTCGACGACCGCGGTGTCCGGAGCGAGTGCGGCCACTGTGCCGCTGACGAAGGCGATCATGCCGTACGGCCTTTCGGTGCTTTGGCGGTGTGCAGGGCGACGGCCTGCTGGAGTCGGTTCTGCGCGGGCGCGCGCCAGATGTGGCAGATGGCGAGCGCGAGGGCGTCGGCCGCGTCGGCGGGCTTGGGCGGGGCGGTGAGTCCGAGCAGCCGGGTGACCATGGCGCCGACCTGGGCCTTGTCGGCACGACCGCTGCCGGTGACGGCGGCTTTTACCTCGCTGGGGGTGTGCAGGGCGACGGGGATGCCGCGGCGGGCGGCGCAGAGCATCGCGACGGCGCTGGCCTGGGCGGTGCCCATCACCGTACGGACGTTGTGCTGGCTGAACACCCGCTCCACGGCGACGAATTCGGGCCGGTGCTCGTCCAGCCACTGCTCGATGCCCTGCTCGATCGCGACGAGGCGGTGGCCCAACTCGGCGTCCGCGGGCGTGCGGACGACGCCTACGCCGAGCATGGTGAGCGGGCGCCCGGCGACGCCCTCGACCACGCCGACACCGCACCGCGTCAGCCCCGGGTCCACCCCCAGTACGCGCACCGCGCCCCCTCCTTCGATCGCCTGTTTGTGCAGGCTATCGGGTGCCACCGACAACGCCGGTAACCGACGCCCGGCAAAGCGACGGGCCGACGGGGGTGTCCCGTCGGCCCGTTGAGACCGTGCAGCTCGCGGCGGCGGTTACGCGTCGACCTTCTCCATGACCTCGTCGCTCACGTCGAAGTTGGCGAAGACGTTCTGCACGTCGTCGCTGTCCTCGAGGGCGTCGATCAGCTTGAAGATCTTCTTCGCGCCCTCCTCGTCCAGCTCGACCTGCATGGTCGGGACGAAGTTGGCCTCGGCGGAGTCGTAGTCGATGCCCGCGTCCTGGAGGGCGGTGCGGACCGCGACCAGGTCGGTGGCCTCGCTGAGCACCTCGAAGGACTCGCCGAGGTCGTTGACCTCTTCGGCACCGGCGTCGAGGACGGCGCCGAGCACGTCGTCCTCGGTCAGCTCGCCCTTGGGGACGATGACGACGCCCTTGCGGTTGAACAAGTACGCCACCGAGCCCGGGTCGGCCATGGAGCCGCCGTTGCGGGTCATGGCCACGCGGACGTCGGAGGCGGCGCGGTTGCGGTTGTCGGTGAGGCACTCGATGAGCACCGCGACGCCGTTCGGGCCGTAGCCCTCGTACATGATCGTCTCGTAGTCGGCGCCACCGGCTTCGAGACCGCCGCCGCGCTTGATCGCGGAGTCGATGTTCTTGTTCGGAACCGACTGCTTCTTCGCCTTCTGGACGGCGTCGTAGAGCGTCGGGTTGCCGTCCAGGTCGACACCGCCCATGCGGGCCGCGACCTCGATGTTCTTGATCAGCTTCGCGAAGAGCTTGCCGCGCTTGGCGTCGATCACGGCCTTCTTGTGCTTCGTCGTAGCCCATTTAGAGTGGCCGGACATCTGCCTGTCTCCTTCGCGTAACCCTCTACATAACGAACGCCAGAGATCCTACAAGGACTCGGCTGTCCGGTTCGCGCGCACCATGTCGGCGAACAGGCCGTGCACGCGGTGGTCTCCGGTCAGTTCCGGATGGAACGACGTGGCCAGTGCGCTGCCCTGGCGGACCGCGACGATGTGGCCGTCGTGCTCGGCGAGGACCTCGGCCTCGGCGCCGACGGACTCGACCCAGGGGGCGCGGATGAAGACACCCTCCACAGGATCGCCCGCGATGCCCCGCACGTCGACCGCCGCTTCGAAGGACTCGTTCTGACGTCCGAAGGCGTTGCGGCGAACGATCATGTCGATGCCGCCGATCGTCTCCTGGCCCGAGCGCGGGTCGAGGATCTTGTCGGCGAGCATGATCATGCCGGCGCAGGTGCCGTAGACGGGCATGCCGGCTCGCACACGCGCGCGCAGGGGCTCCATCACGCCGAAGAGCACGGCCAGCTTGGAGATGGTCGTGGACTCGCCGCCGGGGATGACGAGGCCGTCCACCTCGGCGAGTTCCTCGGGGCGCCGCACCGGCCTGGCCACGGCGTCGACCGCGGCCAGGGCGATGAGGTGCTCCCGTACGTCGCCCTGGAGCGCCAGGACGCCTATGACGGGGGTGTTGCTCATGGGATGCAGTGCCTTACCAGCCGCGGTTGGCGTAGCGCTCGGTCTCGGGGAGGGTGTCGCAGTTGATGCCGACCATGGCCTCGCCGAGGTTGCGGGACGCGTCCGCGATGATCTTCGGGTCGTCGTAGAAGGTCGTCGCCTTCACGATGGCGGCGGCGCGCTTGGCCGGGTCGCCGGACTTGAAGATGCCGGAGCCGACGAAGACGCCCTCGGCGCCGAGCTGGCGCATCAGCGCGGCGTCGGCCGGGGTGGCCACGCCACCGGCGGAGAACAGCACCACCGGGAGCTTGCCGAGCTCGGCGACCTCCTTGACCAGCTCGTACGGGGCACGCAGCTCCTTGGCGGCGGCGTACAGCTCGTGGTTGTCGAAACCGCGCAGCTTGGCGATCTCGTTCTTGATCTGGCGCAGGTGGCGGACGGCCTCGACGACGTTGCCGGTGCCGGCCTCACCCTTGGAGCGGATCATGGCCGCGCCCTCGGCGATGCGGCGCAGGGCCTCACCGAGGTTGGTGGCACCGCAGACGAACGGCGTGGTGAAGGACCACTTGTCGGAGTGGTTGACCTCGTCGGCCGGGGTGAGGACCTCGGACTCGTCGATGTAGTCGACGCCGAGGGACTGCAGGACCTGGGCCTCGACGAAGTGGCCGATGCGGGACTTGGCCATGACCGGGATCGAGACGGCATCGATGATGCCCTCGATCATGTCCGGGTCGGACATGCGGGCCACGCCGCCGTCCTTGCGGATGTCGGCGGGCACCCGCTCCAGGGCCATGACGGCGACGGCGCCCGCGTCCTCGGCGATCTTCGCCTGCTCCGGAGTGACGACGTCCATGATGACGCCACCCTTGAGCTGCTCGGCCATGCCGCGCTTCACGCGGGCGGTGCCGGTCTCGGGAGCCTGGTTTTCGGAGATGGACACGGGTGACCTCACACGGTGAAGAAGGGTTACTGCAAGCACCGAGGAAACGGGAGCGGACCAGGCCACAGCAAGGGCCAATGACAAGCCGGTGGATCCTTTTCCGGCTCGATGGCGTGAACGCGCTGGTCAGGCGGCCCGGTCGGCCAGTGCGGCGGGCGGCTCGTCGTCCATCTCGAAGGCCATCGGGAACGGAGCGTGTCCGGCCAGCCGGAACCAGCGGACCTTGCGGTGCCGGCGCAGCGCCCTGGCCGCCCGTACGGCGTCGTTGTGGAAGCGTCGGGCCATCGGGACCCGGCGCACCGCCTCGGTCAGCTCACGGGCCGCTTCCTCGCCTCCTGGTGCCTCGCGCACCGCGTCCATCTGCTGGGCGTCGGCGAACACGGCCCGCAGCGCCTGGCTCAGCTCGCTCTCGGAGACCTCCCGGTGCTCCTCCTCGGCCTGCCGGGCGGCGTGGGCGGCCTCGTACAGGACGATCGACGCGGCCGGGTCCAGGACGCCGGAGGTGGCCACCTCCTGGGCCACCGAGGCGCGGCGGAGCAGCTGGGCGTCGAGGGCGGCGCGGGCCGCGTCGATCCTGGCGTGCAGCCGGTCGAGGCGGCCCGCGGTCCAGCTCAGGTAGAGGCCGATCGCGACGAGCGCTACGAGGATCCAGATGAGGGTTGCGGTCACGGGCGGAGCCTAGTCCTGAGGAGCGGGGCGGGGGTCGAGCGGGGCGTTCGTGAGCGGCGGGGGGCGGTGAGTGACCGTCAGGGGCTGCCGTTGGCCTGGCCCGTCATGAGGCTGCCGTCGGCCTGGCCCGTCACGGGGCTGCCGCATGGCCTGCCCGGCAGGGGCCCGTCACTCGCGGCGCCCCGGACCTCGCTTCGGCCCCTGAAGGGCTCTCAGTCCCGCGCCAGCCGCAGTCTCGCCCGCAGGCCGCCGCCTCCGGTGCCCTCGTCCGCGGCGACCGCCGCCGCGCCCGCCGTCACCGTCTCGTAGACCGACAGGATGTCCGCGCCGACGGTCGACCAGTCGAACCGGCGCACGTGCGCGCTCCCCCGCTCGCGCAGTTCCGCCCGGCGGTCCGGGTCCTCCAGGAGGCGTACGGCCGCCTCCGCGAGGGCGTCGGCGTTCTCGTTGGCGAAGAGTTCGCCGGCGGTGCCGTGGTCCAGGACCTGGGCGAAGGCGTCCAGGTCCGCGGCGAGGACGGGTGCCCCGGCCGACATGGCCTCCACGAGGATGATGCCGAAGCTCTCGCCGCCGGTGTTGGGAGCGACGTACAGGTCGACGCTGCGCAGCAGACGCGCCTTGTCCTGGTCGCTGATCATGCCGAGGAACTCGACCCGGGAGCGCAGCTCGGCCGGCAGCGACTCGACGGCCTCCTCCTCGTCGCCCCGGCCGGCCACCAGGAGCCTGGTCTGCGGGCGGGCGGCGAGGATCTTCGGCAGCGCCCGCATCAGGACCGGCAGCCCCTTGCGGGGTTCGTCGATGCGGCCGATGAAGCCGATCGTGTCGCCCTGCCACTGAGGCTCGGGGTCGGCCTTGGCGAAGAAGTCGACGTCGACGCCGTTGGGGATGACCACGGCGTCGCCGCCCAGGTGTTCCACCAGCGTGCGGCGCGCGTACTCGCTGACCGCGATCCGGGCGCTGATCTTCTCCAGGGCCGCCTGGAGGATGGCGTACGCCGCGATCATCGCCCTGGACCGGGGGTTCGACGTGTGGAAGGTCGCCACGATCGGTCCCTGGGCCGCCCAGCACGTCAGCAGGCCGAGGGAGGGTGACGTCGGCTCGTGGATGTGGATGACGTCGAACGCGCCGTCGTGCAGCCAGCGGCGGACCCGGGCTGCCGAGAGGAAGCCGAAGTTCAGGCGGGCGACCGAGCCGTTGTACGGCACGGGGACCGCGCGACCCGCCGAGACCACGTAGGGCGGGAGCGGGGTGTCGTCGTCGGCGGGGGCGAGGACGGACACCTCGTGGCCGAGCCGGATGAAGTACTCGGCGAGGTCGCGGATGTGGAACTGGACGCCTCCTGGGACGTCCCAGGAGTACGGGCAGACGATGCCGATCCTCACGCGGGTCCCTTCGTGGGGTCCAGATCAGCGAGCCACAGGCGCTGAAGCATGTGCCAGTCCTCCGGATGCTCGGCGATCCCCGAGGCGAAGGCATCGGCCAGCGCCTGTGTCATGACAGACGTCTTCTCGGCCCGGGTACCTGACTCCGGCACCTCGACCGGGGCATGGACCCGGCCCCGCATGACGGGTGAGTCGTCGTACCAGAGCGTGACCGGGAGCAGCAGCGCGCCGGTCTGCTGGGCGAGCAGCGCGGGTCCGGCGGGCATCCGGGCCGTGGCGCCGAAGAAGTCCACCTCGACGCCCGAGGCGGACAGGTCGCGGTCGGCGACCAGGCAGACCAGGCCGCCGTCGCGCAGCCGCCTGGCGAGCGTGCCGAAGGCGGTGCCGCCGCTGTGCGGCAGGACCTCCATGCCGAGGCCCTCGCGGTAGGCGACGAAACGGTCGTACAGCGTCTCGGGCTTGAGGCGCTCGGCGACCGTCGTGAAGGGCGTCTGCAGTGCGGTGGTGACCCAGGCGCCCGCGAGGTCCCAGTTGGCCAGGTGCGGCAGGGCGAGGATGACGCCCTGGCCGGAGGCGAGGCCGTCGGTCAGGTGGTGGACGTCCTTGGGGTCGAAGCCGTTCCTTATGCGCTCGGGGCTCCAGGCGGGCAGCCGGAAGGACTCCATCCAGTAGCGCAGATACGAGCGCATGCCCGCGCGCGAGAGCTCGGCGAGGCGCTCGGGACTCGCGTCGGGCACCACGCGCGCGTAGTTGCTCTCCAGCCGCTTCACGCCCTTGCCGCGCTGTTTCCAGGCGAGGTCGGCGATGGTGCGCCCGAGCCGCACGGCCACCGGTTCGGGGAGCTTCTTCACCGTGCCCCAGCCGATCCCGTACAGGGCGTCCGTGAGCCGGTCCTGTGCACTCACTTGGCTGCCTCGCTCCCATGAGAGGCGCTCTGCGGCTTGTCCTGCGCGGTCTCGGCGGTCTCGGCGGCCTCGGCCTCCGCGGATTCCCGGCGGACCGTGACGACGCGCTGGATCAAGGTGACGAGGCTGCCGACGGCGACGATCCACAGGGCGACGGGCAGCAGGTACTGGATGCCGGGTACCCCGAACTTGTGCAGGCCCGCGAATCCGGCGGCCACCAGCGAGATCACCAGCCGCTCGGCGCGCTCGACGAGCCCGTTGACGGCGACCGGCAGACCGATCGACTCGCCGCGGGCCTTGGTGTACGAGACCACCTGGCCGCTGGCCAGGCAGAAGATGGAGACGGCGCACAGGACGAGGTCGTCGCCCCCGCCCGCGTACCAGAGGATGAAGCCGCCGAAGATCGCGGCGTCGGCGACCCGGTCGAGCGTGGAGTCCAGGAAGGCGCCCCAGCGGCTGGAGCGGCCGAGCTGGCGGGCCATGTTGCCGTCGACGAGGTCGGAGAACACGAACAGCGTGATCACGACCGTGCCCCAGAAGAACTCGCCCATGGGGTAGAAGACCAGCGCGCCCGCGACCACACCGGCCGTGCCGATGAGCGTGACCGTGTCGGGGCTGACGCCCCGCCGGATCAGAAACGCGGCGAACGGTGTGAGGACACGCGTGAAGAATGCACGCGCGTACTTGTTCAGCATGGCCTTCCCGAGGGTCGGTGTGGCGCCGTGCGGCCCTGGTGGCCACCGGCTGGCCCATCGTAGCCACGCGCGCGTGCGGGCGACCGCCGGGCACTCCTGGACGGCGTGAGCGGTCCGGTCCGGCGTCGCCGGGCGGCGCGATCACGTCCGCCGTATGGACGCACCGTGACGGGAGTGGAAAGCTCGAAGGACCGCGGGCGTCATCGGAGCCGCCATCGCTGGGGGCACCTCCCGGGCGGAGCCCGGGGGAGGATCCGTATGCCCGCGCCCACAGGACCTCACCGTGCACGGGAGGCAGGATCATGGGCGACAAGGCGAACGCACACCCCGGAGCCGCCGGCAGGGCTACGGCGGCCGACCACCCCGCGTCCGTACGGAATGTGGTGCTGGTCGGCCACTCCGGATCGGGCAAGACGACATTGGTGGAGGCCCTCGCGCTGACCGCGGGGGCGGTGAACCGGGCGGGCCGCGTGGAGGACGGCGGCACCGTCTCCGACTACGACGAGATAGAGCACCGGCAGCAACGCTCGGTGCAGCTCTCCCTGGTGCCGGTCGAATGGGACGGCATCAAGGTCAACCTTCTGGACACCCCCGGATACGCCGACTTCGTCGGGGAGCTCAGGGCCGGTCTGCGAGCGGCGGACGCGGCCCTTTTCGTCGTCTCGGCCTCGGACGGCGTGGACGGCTCCACGCGCATGGTGTGGGAGGAGTGCGCGGCGGTCGGCATGCCGCGCGCGATCGTCGTCACGCACCTGGAGGCCGCGCGGGCCGACTACGAGGAGATGACACGGATCTGCGCGGACGCCTTCGGCGGGGACGACCCCGACGCGGTGCTCCCGCTGTATCTGCCGCTGCACGGCCCGCAGGCCCCGGACGGGCACGCCCCCGTGACCGGGCTGATCGGGCTGCTGTCGCAGAAGCTGTTCGACTACTCCTCCGGGGAGCGCAAGGACTCCGACCCCGGCGAGGACCAGCTGCCGGAGATCGAGGAGGCCCGTAACCGGCTGATCGAGGGGATCATCGCCGAGAGCGAGGACGAGACCCTCATGGACCGCTATCTGGGCGGCGAGCAGGTCGACGTCAAGACGCTGATCGAGGACCTGGAGCGGGCCGTCGCGCGCGGCACGTTCTTCCCCGTCCTCGCCGCCGCTCCGGCCGCCGACGGTGCCCGGCAGGGCCTCGGCACGGTCGAGGTGCTGGAGCTCATCACCCGCGGCTTCCCCACCCCCCTGGAGCGCCAGGCGCCGGCTGTGACGACGGTCGACGGCAAGCCGCGCGAGCTGAAGCTGTGCGACCCGGACGGGCCGCTGGTCGCCGAGGTCGTGAAGACCGCCTCCGACCCCTATGTCGGCCGGATCTCGATGGTGCGCGTCTTCTCCGGGACCCTGCGCCCCGACCAGACGGTCCATGTCTCCGGGCACGGCCTGGAGGACCGCGGCCACGAGGACCACGACGTCGACGAGCGGATCGGCGCCCTGTCCGCGCCCTTCGGCAAACAGCAGCGCACGCTCAGCCATGCCATCGCGGGCGACCTGGCGTGTGTGGCGAAGCTGAGCCGCGCGGAGACCGGGGACACGCTGTCGGCGAAGGACGACCCGCTGCTGATGGAGCCCTGGCAGATGCCCGACCCGCTGCTGCCGCTCGCCATCCAGGCGCACAGCAAGGCGGACGAGGACAAGCTGTCGCAGGGCCTGTCCCGGCTGGTCGCCGAGGACCCGACCATGCGCCTTGAGCAGAACCAGGCGACCCATCAGGTCGTGCTCTGGGCCCTGGGCGAGGCGCATGCGGACGTCGCCCTCGAGCGGCTGCGCAGCCGGTACGGGGTGCAGGTCGACGTCGTGCCGCACAAGGTGTCCCTGCGGGAGACCTTCGCGAGCGGGTCGGCGGGGCGCGGGCGGCATGTGAAGCAGTCCGGCGGGCACGGGCAGTACGCCATCTGCGAGATCGAGGTGGAGCCGCTGCCGGGCGGCTCGGGCATCGAGTTCGTCGACAAGGTGGTCGGCGGCGCGGTGCCACGGCAGTTCATCCCGTCGGTGGAGAAGGGCGTAAGGGCCCAGGCGGCCAAGGGAGTCGCGGCCGGCCATCCGCTCGTGGACATCCGGGTCACGCTGCTCGATGGCAAGGCGCACTCGGTGGACTCCTCCGACGCCGCGTTCCAGACGGCGGGCGCGCTCGCACTGCGGGAGGCGGCGGCCGACGTCAAGATCCATCTGCTGGAGCCGGTGGCCGAGGTGTCCGTCCTGGTCGGGGACGAGTACGTCGGCGCGGTGATGAGCGACCTGTCCGGCCGACGCGGGCGGGTCCTCGGCACGGAGCAGACCAGTGGTGGCCGCACGGTCATCAAGGCCGAGGTGCCCGAGATCGAGATCGGGCGGTATGCGATCGACCTGCGGTCGATGTCGCACGGCACGGCACGGTTCAGCCGGCGTTACGCGCGGCACGAGCCGATGCCGCAGCAGATCGCGGAAAGGATTCGTGAAGAGGCGCGCGCCGCCTCGTAGTTGGCGCCCGGCGCCGACAAGTCGCGTTTACGGAACACTCCCCTCCGGTCGGCGGGCGGCTTGGGCCGTCCGCCGACGCGATGTCGGTGGCGGGAGTTACGCTGATCATCGATCGCCTTGGTGGCTGATCATCGATCAACAGGTGTGCGCAGTACGGAAGTCGGGAAGGCCGCAGAAGCGACAGTGCGGCGATCGGGGGCGGGAATGACCGTTGACAGCGGTTACGCGGACATCTTCGGTCCGCAGGTGCCGCGCACGGCCGGTGAGGGGCAGACGGCGACGTATGCGCTGGCCTCGGCGGCCTATCGGGACAATCCGTTTCAGGACATCAAGAAGGCCGACAACGAATGGCACCAGACCGACGTCAAGGAAGGCCGCACGTGGGCCAGGATCTTCCGGCCCAATCTTGGTGAGGCCTTCTCACGGGCCGTCGTCGACCGCATGCTGGGCAGTGGCCGCAAGCCGCTGATCCAGTCCTTCGGAACCGAACCGCAGGTCGTCGTCGAGCACTGTCTGGCCGCCAACAACATCCGCAAGGCCCGCGACCGGATGCTCAGCGCCATCGTGGTCGTCTGCGGTGTGCTGTTCCTGCCCGGCCTGCTGGTGTGGCTGCTGATCTTCCAGCTGCGCACCACGATCAGCAAGGCGACCGACCAGCGGGGCGGTGCGCTGGCCACCGTGCTGCTCGTCGCGGCGGGCGCGCTCGCCGTGATCTTCCTGATCCGGATGCCGTTCGGCGGTTTCTACGCGTGGTACGCGCGCGCCTGTGTCGTCATGCCGGTGATCGGCTGGTTCTGGGCGAAGCAGGTCTGCGAGCGCACCGCGCGGGACCTGCGGGAGCGGTGGGACAGCCTGCTGGCCGGCAGCAGCGTCGGCGCGAAGGTGCCGGAGGCGGTGCCGACCAGCCCCAGCGAGACCCAGGCCGAGCAGCTGCGCCAGTCGCTCGCCAAGCTCAGCGCCGAGCAGCAGTCGAACTCCGTGTTCTACGCCGGCCCCAAGGGGGTACTCGGCATGGGCACCCGCTGGGGCAGCTGGCAGCTGGCCGAGAACCTCTCCCCGGCCGACCCCGGCCGGGAGATCCACCCCTTCCGCAGCTGGGACGTGATCCGCTCGATCCACGACCAGTTGCGCATGCTGGAGCGCGGCCCGCTGAACACCGGCGGCTTCCCCAAGCCGTCGATACGGCACTGGGTCGTCACGCCGATCGCCGAGGGCGCGAAGGCGGTGTCGCGGCCGGAGGGCACGGACGTCGAGGCCTACCAGGTCAAGCAGCACGCGATACAGGACATCTGCAACAAGCAGCAGTTCGGCAGCGGTGACCGGCACTACCTGGGCGTCCAGTGGACGCTCTGGGACGGGCAGTTGATCATCACCATGCTGATCACGGTGACCGTGCTGCACGAGACGTTGCGCATCGAGGTCACCGGACATGCGCTCGGCCCGGTGAACGGGCTGTTCCAGGAGAAGCCCGAGGCACCGTCGAAGGAGGTCGCCAAGTCGCTGAAGCCGTGGGAGACCCGCAAGGTGAAGCTCCCGCTGGTGAACAGCGACGAGGTGGTGCGCTTGGCGGTCCGGGCCCCGATCTCCTGGTATCCGCCGCTGCTGAACTGGCTCGGCGGGACGATGGGGCTGCCCGAGCCTTTCGGGCTGCGGCACGCGTGGGCCGATCAGCCCTGGCGCCACCGGTTCATGGCCGACGACGCGCTGCGCGCGGCCACGCCGGTGCTGCGGGTGGTGCACACCGCGGCGATCAAGGTGCTGGAGGAGAACGGCGTGGACACCGAGAAGTTCGGTGCGCGGTCGGCGTTCCTGAGCACGGCGGTGCAGGATCCGATGCCGCGGAAGGCGGACGTGTACGACGCGTAGTACGCCGGTCGGTGAGGGGAGTCGGGTGGGAGAGCCCGGTGGGACGAGCCGGGTGAGACGAGCCGGGTGATGTGTGCGGGTTCCGGGTGGCCGTCCTGAGGCCGCGCCCCCGGACCCTCAGCGCCCTGACCCGCTGCGGCCCCGGCGGGCCTCGCCTCAGGCGCCGGGCGGCGTGCCGGGGCCGGACAACATCGGACCGGACAACATCAGACCGTCGGCCACGCCTCCGCCAGCATCTTCCTCGTGTCCGCCAGGAGCTGCGGCAGCACCCTCGTGTGCCCCACGACCGGCATGAAGTTCGTGTCGCCGCCCCAGCGCGGGACGATGTGCTGGTGCAGATGGGCCGCGATGCCGGCGCCGGCGACCGTGCCCTGGTTCATGCCGATGTTGAAGCCATGGGCGCCGGAGGCGGTGCGCAGGGCCGTCATCGCCTGCTTGGTCAGGGCGGCGAGCTCGACGGTCTCCGGTTCGGTGAGGTCGGTGTAGTCGGCGACATGGCGGTAGGGCACGACCATCAGGTGGCCGCCGTTGTACGGGTAGAGGTTGAGGACCGCGTACACCTGCTCGCCGCGCTTGACGACCAGCCCGTCCTCGTCGGACTTGGCCGGGATCGAGCAGAAGGGGCAGCCGTCGTCCGCGCCGGGACCGGTCGGCTTGTTCTCACCCTGGATGTAGGCCATCCGATGGGGCGTCCACAGACGCTGGAACGCGTCCTGGATCCCCACTCCCCACTGCTGCTCCGGCTCACTCGTCATGCGTGCAGCATATGGCTTCGTCCGTTCGCGGCGTGTCGCCGGGGCGACGGGAGGCCGGCCACCCGCCAAGCTGGCCAGGTGGACGACGACAGCCCTTCCGCCCGCTGGGAGCAGCGCACCGAGATCCCGCTGTTCCTCGCGTCACTGGTCTTCCTCGCGCTGTACGCCACCCGCGTCCTCGCCGACGGCCTGCCGACGGGATGGCGGACCCTGTGCTGGGTCACGATGGTCGTGCTCTGGATGCTGTTCGCGGTCGACTACCTGATGCGCTGGCACCTCAGCGGGCAGCGCTTCCCGCGTTTCGTCAGGACGCACTTCCTGCACACGGTCGTCGTCATCCTGCCGCTGCTGCGACCGCTGCGGATCGTTCCGCTCTACGACGCCATCCAGCACCGGCAGGGGGAACCCCGGCTCTCCCTGCACGCACGCGTGATCGCCTACGCGAGCCTGTCGACGCTGCTCCTCGGCTTCGCCGGCGCCCTCGCGGTCTTCCAGCAGGAACGCGGCGCGCCGGGCGCCACCATGCGGACGTTCGGGGACGCGGTGTGGTGGGCCGCCTCGACCCTCAGCACGGTCGGCTACGGCGACATCACGCCGGTGACCACGGGCGGCCGGGCGATCGCGATGGGGATGATGGCCGGCGGGCTCGCCCTGCTCGGCGCGGTGACGGGATCGTTCTCGTCCTGGCTGCTTCAGATCTTCTCCCGCGAGAGCGACAAAAGGCCCCCGGAAAGCTGAGCTTCCGGGGGCCTTCGCGGCCATGTGCGGCCTTGAAGCGGGTGGATCAGACCTGCGCCCGCTCCTCGACGACCTGCGCGATCTTCGCGATGGCGTCGTCGAACGGGATGCCGTTCTCCTGCGAGCCGTCGCGGTAGCGGAAGGAGACGGCGTTGTTGGCCATGTCCTCGTCGCCCGCGATGACCATGAAGGGCACCTTCTGCTTCTGGGCGTTGCGGATCTTCTTCTGCATGCGGTCGGAGGACGAGTCGACCTCGACGCGCAGGCCCTTCTTCTTGGCAGCCGCGGCGAACTTCTCCAGGTAGTCCACATGCCCGTCGCCGATCGGGATGCCGATCGCCTGGACCGGGGCCAGCCAGGCCGGGAAGGCGCCCGCGTAGTGCTCCAGGAGCACGGCGAAGAACCGCTCGATGGAGCCGAACAGCGCGCGGTGGATCATGACCGGGCGCTGCTTGGAGCCGTCTGCGGAGGTGTACTCCAGATCGAAGCGCTCCGGCAGGTTGAAGTCGAGCTGGATCGTCGACATCTGCCAGGTGCGGCCGATGGCGTCCTTGGCCTGGACGGAGATCTTCGGGCCGTAGAAGGCCGCACCACCCGGGTCCGGGACCAGCGGCAGGCCCTGCTTCTCGGCGACCTGGCGCAGGGTCTCGGTCGCCTCCTCCCAGGCCTCGTCCGAGCCGACGAACTTCTCCGGGTCCTTGGTGGACAGCTCCAGGTAGAAGTCGGTCAGGCCGTAGTCCCGGAGCAGGCCGAGGACGAAGGTGAGCGTCCGGTCGAGCTCGTCCGACATCTGCTCGCGGGTGCAGTAGATGTGCGCGTCGTCCTGGGTGAAGCCACGCGCGCGCGTGAGGCCGTGCACGACGCCCGACTTCTCGTACCGGTACACGGTCCCGAACTCGAAGAGGCGCAGCGGCAGTTCACGGTAGGAACGCCCGCGCGCGTCGAAGATCAGGTTGTGCATCGGGCAGTTCATGGGCTTGAGGTAGTAGTCCACGCCCTCGTCGAGCTGCATGGGCGGGTACATGCCCTCGGCGTACCAGTCCAGGTGGCCCGAGGTCTCGAAGAGCTTCCCCTTGGTCGCGTGCGGGGTGTAGACGAACTCGTAGCCCTCCTCCTCGTGCCGGCGGCGCGAGTAGTCCTCCATCACGCGGCGGACGATGCCGCCCTTGGGGTGGAAGACCGCGAGGCCGGAGCCAATCTGCTCCGGGACGGAGAACAGGTCGAGTTCGTTGCCCAGCTTGCGGTGGTCGCGCTTCTCGGCCTCGGCGAGGAAGTCCAGGTGCGCCTTCAGCTCGTCCTTGGACGGCCAGGCGGTGCCGTAGATGCGCTGGAGCATCGGGTTCTTCTCGCTGCCGCGCCAGTAGGCGGCGGCGTTGCGCATCAGCTTGAACGCCGGGATGTTCCGGGTGGTGGGCAGGTGGGGACCGCGGCAGAGGTCCTTCCAGCACAGGTCGCCGGTCTTGGCGTCCAGGTTGTCGTAGATCGTCAGCTCCCCGGCACCGACCTCGACGTCCGCGCCGTCGTCGGAGGAGGCGGCGCCCTTGAGGCCGATCAGCTCCAGCTTGTAGGGCTCGGCGGCGAGCTCCTCGCGGGCGGCTTCGTCGGTCACGACGCGGCGGGAGAAGCGCTGCCCGCGCTTCTGGATCTCCTGCATCTTCTTCTCGATGGCCTTGAGATCCTCGGGCGTGAACGGCTTCTCGACGTCGAAGTCGTAGTAGAAGCCGTCCTTGACGGGCGGGCCGATACCCAGCTTGGCCTCGGGGAAGAGCTCCTGCACGGCCTGCGCCAACACATGCGCGGTGGAGTGGCGCAGGATGTTCAGACCGTCCTCGGAGGAGATCTCGACGCCCTCGACCTGCTCGCCGTCGGAGAGCACGTACGACAGATCCTTGAGCTCGCCGGCCACGCGCGCGGCGATGATGGAGCGCTCACCGGCGAAGAGGTCGGCGGCCGTGGTGCCCGTCGTCACCACGCGCTCTTCCCGCTCGGAATCGCGTTGGATGATCACACGGACGTCTGACACGGTCTCTCCTGACTGAAGGTGGAATACGGCGCCATACCAGGAGCGCGCGCATTACGCGATCGTACCGACCTCGGACGGCCGACCGCGAAACGGTTTCACCCTCAGCCCGCTCAGTCCCCGCAGCTCCGAACCCTCCCGTTCAATCCCCGCCCTCCCTTTCTCCCCTTACGCCCCATCATCCCCTTCTCCCCTTTCCTCCCCTCCGTCCCTTTCCTCGCAGCCGAACGTCTCCTCGAAGAAGGCGGTGACGTCCGCGGTTTCCTGGAGCGACTTCATCAGCCGGTCCCGCTCGGCCTCGTCCACCTGCACCGGCGCGACCCCCGAGACCCCGGTGAGCCTGCGGAAGCCGCCCCGGCTCTCCAGCCGCCCGTGCACCCGCACCGGCAGCCCGACGAGGTGCGCGTGCCCGGCGATGCGGTAGGCCTCCTCGTCCAGGGTCAGCCGGATGTGCGGCACCTCGGCGCCCGCGATGACACGCAGCCGTACGGTGCCCTCCCCGCGCGTGCCCGACCTGCGCATCCGTACGACCGCGCCGGTGATCCGGACGGGCACGGACGGTTCCTCGCGCAGATAGCGGGCCCCGGCCTCGCGCAGCACCGGAAGGTCGCCCGGAGAGAACTCGACGCTCTCGCCGCCGGCCGCGCAGTCCGCGGGCACCCCGGCCGCGGGCGCCCATTCGACGGCGATGCGCGCTCCTTCGGTGCCGCTCACCAACGCCACCAGCGCTTCGGTGAGCTCTCGGCTGACGCCCGCCTCGACGGCGCCGTCGAAGGCGTCCATGCCGCCGGTGGCCCGCCGGTAGTCGATGGCCTCGCGGGCCGCGTACAGGGCCTGGTGCAGACGTACGGCGAGCGGGCGGCCCGTGCCGACGGGCACGAAGGCGGTGAGGCGGTGGCCGTCGGCCGCGGAGCCGACGAGGACGTTCTCCAGCAGCGCGGCGGCCGGGCGGCGGTGCCGGGCGCCGTGATAGCCGGCACGCGCGCGGGTGGCGAGCGCGGCGGCGAAGAGGGTCCGACGGGCGGCGGCACGCAGCTCTTCCTCGATGCCCCAGGGCGCGGCACCGGCCGGCTCACCGGGGGCGTCCCGCCACCAGCGGACCTCGTCGCTGGGTACGGCGAGCCCGACGAGCACCTCGCGCGCGGAGGGCACGCCACTGCGGGCGAGGGCGAGGAGGGCCTCGCCGAGCAGGTCGTCGCTGTCGGGGAAGGCACGGGACTCCGGCACGAGCAGACTGGTGCCGGTGCCGCCCGGCCCGGGCGGGGTCCAGCGGCCGTAGCGCCCCGGGGCTCCCCCGCGCCGCTGCCAGCCGTGCCGGTGCAGCAGGGCGCCGAGGACGGCCGGGTCGACGTCGGCGGGCTCGGGGGGACGTTCCCAGGAGGCGTCGGCCGCGTGTGGCCGGACGGGCCGCAGCGGTTCCTCCAGCGGGCGGTGGGTCATGGTCTGCCTCCCGTCCCGACCCGCGTCATGATCTCGCAGAGCGCCCGGTCGTCGAAGATGCGTGACGTCGGTATGCGCACGCTGGTCCGGCGCCGGCCGGTGACCGGATGGCCGGCCAGGTTGACCCAGTAGCAGCAGTGCCGCAGATCGAGCCGGTCGTGGCCGGCCCGCAGCCACTGCTCCTGGGACCGGGGCACGATCATCACGACCAGGATCTTGTGCACCGAGACCGGCGTGCGGGCGAGCTTCGCCAGGTGGCCGTTGTCGAGCGTGAAGGAGAAGAACCGGCCGGGCGGGTGCGGCGGCAGCTGGTAGGTCGCCTTGAGCTGCACCTTGATGGTGACCTCGTCGTCGACGGTGTGGCCGGGCGCGCTGTGGCTGACGTGCCAGTCGATGCCGTTGTCCGGGAACGGCTGCGACAGCGAGCACCCGGCCGCGGCGGCGACCGCGTGCAGGTAGCCCACCTGAAGTGTCTCCATGCACGCGGTGGTGGCGAGTGAACCACGATGGGGGCCCGTCCGTTCGGGCAGCAGCCCGCCCCGCTCGGGCTGCGCTATCGCCATGACGAACAGCCTTCCAAGCCAAGTGAATCCCCGTTGCGGACCGCTGAACTGCAAAGACCCGCACTCCTGTTGTGTCCTTCCGGCGTACGGCGCAAACGGTCCGGGTATCACCAAACGGGCAGAAGACGGTACGTCAGCTGCCGTGGGTGAACGAGGGGTTGTGTAGGTATGGCGTGCTGGTATGAGGGCCCGCTGGCGGCATTCGACACGGAGACGACAGGCGTGGACGTCGAGACCGACCGGATCGTTTCGGCGGCCGTCGTCGTCCAGGACGCCCCGGGCACCCGGCCACGGGTGACCCGGTGGCTGGTGAACCCGGGTGTACCGGTGCCGGAGGCGGCGACAGCGGTACACGGACTGACGGAGGAACATCTTCAGCGCAACGGCCGCTGGCCTGCGCCGGTGATGCATGAGATAGCCGCCGAGCTGGCGGAACATGCCGCCAGGGGACGGCCGGTGGTGGTGATGAACGCGCCGTTCGATCTCACCCTGCTGGACCGGGAGTTGCGTCGGCATCGGGCCTCGTCGCTCGACCGCTGGTTCGAGGCGACACCGCTGCTGGTGCTCGATCCACGTGTCCTGGACAAGCACTTGGACCGCTACCGCAAGGGTCGCCGCACCTTGACGGACCTGTGCGCGCACTACGAGGTGACGCTGGACGGCGCGCACGACGCGGCGGCCGACGCGCTGGCGTCGCTGGAGGTCGTACGAGCGGTGGGGCGCCGTTTCGCGGCCCGCCTCGAGCGCCTGTCCCCCGCCGAGCTGCACACGTTGCAGGCGGTGTGGCACGCGGCTCAGGCGCGGGGCCTTCAGGCGTGGTTCGCCCGCAGCGGCAGTGAGGAGGCGGTGGACCCGGCGTGGCCGCTGCGTCCGGACCTGCCCGCGGCGGCTGCCTGAGCGGTCGGGCGGTCGCGCGCACAAAAAAGCCGGTCCGCTGCGGCGGACCGGCCTTTCCCGGTGGGCGATACTGGGTTCGAACCAGTGACCTCTTCGGTGTGAACGAAGCGCTCTCCCACTGAGCTAATCGCCCGGGAACGCACTGAACAATACAGGTCCCGGCGCGTTTCCTTCAAACCGCTTGGCACCCGCCCGCGAGGTGGGCCACAAGTCCCCGCCGCCCGGCGCGCATCATCAGCCGGTGATTGGCGCGGAAGACGGGCCGCCCGACCACCGCGAACCGCCTCAGCAGCGGCTTGTTGACGTCGACGACCTGGTCGTAGCGGGCGAGCGAGCCGGAGCCCCGCGGGGTGACCGTCCAGCACGCCCAGCCGTCGATGTCACCGGACATGGCGATCTCCAGCACACCGGCGGCACGGTCCCGCCGCACTTCACGCGCCGTGAAGGTCATGTCGTACGGCAGGACGGAGCGGATCGTGATCACACCGCTGGAGTCGTCGATCCGGTGCACCGCGCGCACCTGGGGCCACCAGCGCGGGTAGTCCTCGGCCCGGGCCAGCACGTCGTAGACGGTGGTGGGCGGTGCGGGGAGGGCCCACAGGCTGCGGAAGCGGTAGTGGCTCCAGTCCATGGGCCGAGTCTGCCCCGGGCCAGGAGGTTTCCCTCGCATCTGAGTACGTTCTGAGTACGCGCACTCATGCCGGACGACGTGATGCGAACCACACTCCTGCCATGACGCACTTTCCGCCACCGGTCGAGGAGTTGCGGCTCCTCGATGCCGAGCTGCACCAACTGGACGCCCGTCGGGCCCAGTTGCTGCGCCGCCGCGCCTGGCTGGTCACGGCCCTCCAGGCCGCGGCCGTACCGGCTCCGGCGCCTGCTCCCGCCGGGACGCCGCGCCCCGAAGCCTCCGCGCCCCGGGTCCAGAACGTCCTGCTGGTGCTCGGAGGGGTCCTGCTCACCATCGCCGCGGTGGCGTTCACGCTGGTCAGCTGGGGGCACATGGGGATCGCCGGGCGGGCCGTGGTGCTCGGCGGGGTCACCGTGGCGGTGCTGGCGGCGCCGGTGCCGCTGCTCGGGCGCGGGCTGCGGTCCACCGCCGAGTCGGTGGCGGGCCTCGGCCTCGCGCTGACCGTGCTCGACGCATACGCGCTGTACGAGGTCGCGTTGGCCGACATGGACGCCACGGGGTACGCCGCGGCGGCATCGGCGGTGCTGGCCGCTCTGTGGACGGCGTACGGTCTGCTGCCGCGTACCCGCGAGCTGCGTCTGCCCCTGCCCACCGCACTGGTCTCCGCCCAGCTTCCCTTGATGCTCTGGGCGGTCGCGTCCGACCTGGGCCTCTTCACGGTCACGGCTGCCGTGCTCGTGACGGCCGCGGTCGACGCGGGGGTGGCACTCGGGGTGTCCGCCGGGCACGTACGGATCACCGCGGTGATCGGTGCGTACGTCCTGGGCGCCTGGGGTGTGTGGGTCGCCGGCTGGTTGTCCTGGACGGCCTCCGGCCCGAGCGCCGCCGCCCGTGCGGCGGCGCTCCTCCTCTTCGCGGCGGGCATCGCGCTGACGGCCGCCTGGCAGGAGGCGGCCGGGAAGCAGGCCCACGGCCTGGCGATCACCACCGGTCTCCTCACCGTCGCCGCGCTCGGCGGCGCGGCCCGCTCCGTCCTGCCGGACGGCTGGACGGTTCCGGTCCATCTGGCGTTCGGTGTCGCTCTGTCGGCGGCCGTTCGGGCGGACCGGCTGCCGGAGTCGGTGCGCCGCGGATTCGCCCGGGCCTCCACCGCCGTACAGGGACTTGCCGTGCTGTGGACGCTGCCGCTGGTGGCGGTGACGCTGCTGGGTCCGGTCGCGTGGGCCGAGCAGGTGTGGTCCGGGGCTCCGGCGGACGCGCGTCGGGCGGTGACGGTGGGCCTGCCGTGGCCGTCGGACGCCGGGGCGGTGCCCGTTGTCCTGGCGGTCGTCGCCGTCGTGCTGCTTCTCGCGGTGCGGGACGAGGCCCGACGGCCCCGCGCCCTGACCGGTGCGCTCGTGCTGGCCTGGTCGGCGGCGCTGGTGCTTCCGGCGGTGCTCGAATTCCCGTACGCGGCGGGGCTGGTGGCCCTCGGCCTCATCGCGGCCTGCACACTCGCGGCGGCGGTCTGGACACGCCCGTCCGAGCGCCCGGCGACGGACCCAGCCACGCAGCCGGCCGCGGCCCCGGTCCTCGACCTGCTCTCCCCGGGCCCGGCGGCGACGGCCCTGGCCGTCGTCACCTCCCTCTCTCTCGCCTTCCTCTCGCTGCCCAGCGAGCCCGCGACCCTCGCCGTGCTGACCGCTCTCACGGCACTGTTCGCGGTCGCCTCCTGGAATCCGCGCCTCACTCCGGTCACAGCGCCGACCGCGCTCGCGTACGCCACCGGTCTGGCCTGCGCGACCGGTGCCGCGGCCGGCTGGCAACCGCAGTACACCGCCCTGCTGGTCCTCGTAATGCCGGTGGTGGCGGCCGTCCTCGCCGCGCGGCTGGGGACCTCCCCGGCGACAGTCCCGGTGGAGATCGCGGGCGCCGTCGCCGCCCTGCTCGCCGTCGCACTGGCGGCGGTCACCGGCAACCTTCGGATGCTCGCCCTGATCCTGGCGCTGTGCGGTGTGATCACCGCCGGCACGGCGATCCGTCCCGACCGCCGCCCGGTGGCCCTCGTCTCCGCCGGCCTCTTCGTCCTCGCCGCCTGGGTGCGCCTGGCGGCCTGGGACGTCGGCACGCCGGAGGCGTACACCCTGCCGGTCACCGTGCCGGCCCTCCTCCTCGGCGCCCTGCACAGGCGCCGTGACCCGCGGGTCCCGTCCTGGACGGCATACGGCCCCGGGCTCGCCGCCACCCTCCTGCCGAGCCTCGTCACGGCCTGGGCCGACCCGCACTGGACGCGCCCCCTGCTGCTCGGGCTCGCGGCCCTGGCGGTCACCCTGCTGGGCGCCCGGCACCACCTTCAGGCGCCCCTGCTGCTCGGCGGCACGGTGCTCGCCTTGGATGCGCTGCACGAACTCGCCCCGTTCCTGGTCCAGGTGACCGACGCACTCCCCCGCTGGGTACCCCCGGCCCTCGCCGGACTGCTGCTGCTCGCACTCGGGGCGACGTACGAGCGACGCCTCCGGGACGTCCGTCGGGTACGGGACGTCCTGACGAAGATGGGGTGAGTGCCCCGGCTCGAACTGCTCGGCCTTGTCTGCTCGCCGTCGACCTGACCGTTCGCCAGAACGCCGCCGCGGAAGTCGTACGGGCTCGGATTCCCGGCGTCCGCCTGCGACTTGAGATCCGTCGGAACACCGCGCTTGTCGTACTTGCACGGGAAGCCGACGGCATTCCGGAAAAGGTCCGGCGGATTCCGCCCCATGCCTGGGTCAGGAACTTCTCCCAGAACGCCGCCCGGTCCGTGAATTCAGGCTTGATCTTGATCTTCGGGTGGCAACTTCTCGAAGAGCGCGATCGTCTTCTTGCCGACAATGGCGCGCTGCTCGCCACCACACCACATGTAACGGAGTGTGACCGTCTCGTCTCCGGAACCAGGAGGAGGGCACGGTTCGCGCTGGATGCAAACGCCGACGGCCCGTCTGCACTGTCGCAGACGGGCCGTCGGATCCGGGTGGGCGATACTGGGTTCGAACCAGTGACCTCTTCGGTGTGAACGAAGCGCTCTCCCACTGAGCTAATCGCCCGGACGCAGGAAGAACATTACCCCATGTCAGGGGGTGCGCGTGACCAGCGCGAACGCGCACCGGACGACGATCGCACCCCCCTGGCGGATCACTGGTCCTTGATCTTCCACGGCATGACTATGCCGAACTTCCAGAGGTAGATCCCGACGAGCACACCCACGATCACCAGGCCGATCGACGTCAGGATGATGTTGCGACGGCGCACCTTGGGATCGAGGGCCCGCTGGGCCGCCTCGGTGACCTTGCGCTTGGTCCAGCGCAGGACGAGCTGGGCCCAGACGAACTCGGTCGCCCAGACCGCCATGCCGCCGAAGATCACGACCCAGCCGGGGCCGGGCAGCGGCAGCATGATGATCCCGGCGACGACGATCGCCAGGCCGATGATGAAGACGCCCACCTGCCAGCTCAGGTGCAGCACACGGCGTGCCTTGATGAACTCCGGTGCTCTGGAGCCGAGGCCCTGCTCGCTGTCGCCTTTCACACCATCCACTTCGGTCTCGTTCGACGCCACGGCAACCCCGCCCGGCTCGTTACTCCCCGTATTCATACGGCCAAACCCTACCGGACCGAAACCTGTCACCGGAATGGGCGTACCCGGCGAACAGGTTCTCGGCCGGAAGAGTTACGTAAACACACGCAAAACACTCAGAGGGGTTTACAACGGCACCGTAGGTGGCATGTCGATTTCGCCGACGTGCGAATCCCCGAGCGCACACTGAGCGAAAGGCCCTGGCGCTTATGAACACCACGGTCAGCTGCGAGCTGCACCTGCGCCTCGTTGTGTCGAGCGAGTCCTCCCTGCCTGTCCCCGCAGGCCTGCGGTACGACACGGCCGACCCCTACGCCGTGCACGCCACCTTCCACACCGGAGCCGAGGAGACCGTCGAGTGGGTGTTCGCCCGCGACCTCCTCGCGGAGGGCCTCCACCGGCCCACCGGAACCGGCGACGTCCGCGTCTGGCCGTCGCGCAGCCATGGCCAGGGCGTCGTATGCATCGCCCTGAGCTCTCCGGAGGGCGAGGCTCTGCTCGAGGCCCCGGCACGGGCTCTGGAGTCCTTCCTGAAGCGAACGGACGCCGCTGTGCCTCCCGGCACAGAACATCGCCATTTCGATCTCGATCAGGAGCTCTCGCACATCCTGGCGGAGAGCTAGGGCGAGACCACACAAGCCGCCCGGTGCCGTCGACTCGGGGAGACGGCTCGGGCCTGGACAGCCGTAACGGCACGCATCAGCGCCGCCTCCGCACTGCGGGGCGGCGCTGATGTGCGTCGAAGCGGCCATAGGGGCGCCGGAGAGGCCCGCGAGCGGGATCGTGGCCGGCGCCGCGCCTCACGCGCCCCACGCGCCTCTCACGCCCCTCTACGCCCCAGGGCCATAGGCGCCCGCGTCCGGCCGGGCCGGGCATTCGGGCCCGGCGGGAACCGTCTCCGCTCCCCCGGCGTTGTAATCGACGTCACCAGTGGGGCCTGGGCCGGTACAGCCCGAGCAGATGCGGTTACCATCGGCCACCATCGGCGGGCGCCCGCCCGACCCCCAGGCCAGGGAGCGAAACGTGCTGATCACCCATGACGCCCGGTGTGCGCTCGATGCCGTGGTGGATCTGGTGAACACCGCCCCGGAGGACGACGACGCGCCGGACCGGCTGGCGGATGTCCCAGCGCTGGCTGATTTCGTACGAAAGCACGAAATCAGCGATGTCGGGGTTCTCTCCGAGTTCGATCTGTCGGCGGTGCGCAAGGTGCGCGGACGGTTCGCAGCGATCTTCGAGGCCGCGGACGCCCGCAAGGCGGCCGGGCTGATCAACGAGCTGGTCGCCGCCGCGGGGACCACGCCGCGCCTCACGGATCACGACGGCTACGACTGGCATGTGCACTACTTCGCCCCCGGCGCCTCCGTCGCCGATCACCTGGCGGCGGACTGCGGCATGGCGCTCGCCTTCTTCGTCGTGGCCGGGGAGCAGGAGCGGCTGCGGCGCTGTGAGGCTCCGGACTGCCGTCACGCCTTCGTGGACCTCTCCCGCAACCGCTCACGGAGGTACTGCGACAGCCGTACCTGCGGAAACCGTCTGCATGTGGCCGCCTACCGGGCACGCCGCAAGGAAGCGGCCGGCTGAGCGGCAGCGGCCATCGTCCGGGAGAGACGCGTGGTCTGTCGACGCGGTCCCCGGCGGGTGGCGCCGGGGACCGCGGGTACGGCTCAGAGCAGCAGCAGGTCGTGCAGCGCAGCCATGAGCAGCAGACACCCGATCACCGCAAGGAAGATCATCAGCGGTGGCTGGGAAAGGGCGAAGAGGCACCCGCGAGGCTCGTCCTGAGGGGGCGCGGCCTCGCTTTGAGTCGTGTCCAGCATCTCGCGGCGATGATGACGCAGGTGCACCTCGTCGCGCGATCAACACGCTCGGAATGAGCGGGTGTTCGCTGTATTCCGCGATGTCCGGTTCGAGTCGTGATCACTTACGGACAGGCAGCGACCCAGTGTGAACCTTCTGCCCGCCGAGGAGTGCGGCCGAGGTTCATATGCCGTGCTTCTTGAGGATGGCCTCGATGTCGCTGAAGTCGTCGCCGGCATCGGCTCGGGGAGCGGTCGCCGGGCGGGTGGGCTGGGAGCCCGGGCCCAGCGAAGGCGCGGAAGCCGCCGGGGCCACCGCCTCGCGCTGTGCGGCGGCGCGGGCCTCCTTGCGCTCCTTGCGGGTGCCGCCGCGGCGGCGCTCCACCGCGCGGGTGCTCGCGAACAGCACCCAGGACAGGCCGAGGACTCCGAAACCCGCCCACGCCGTCGGGCTGAACGCGGTGTCCGCCAGCCAGTCGATGACGCCGGTCATCACCAGACCGAGCGGCACCAGTGAGTAGGCGGCGATCCGCGCGGCCGACAGGAACTTCTTGCGGTACGCCGTGACCGCCGCGATGCCCAGGCCGGCCGCGGCGACGGCGGAACAGACGGTCTCGGCAATCATCCGGTCCTCCCGGCAGACAGGGTCGAGGCTCGAGGTCATGGCCTTCGTTGCTTCCATCCTGCACCGTGACGCCCCCGCCCGGCCATGCCTGACGCGGACATCAGGGACATCTCCGGGTCGCCTCCTCCACAGGTGCCGGTCGGCTCCCGACGACGACGGCCGGCCGGGACCGAAGCACCAGGTCGGATTGGGGCCTCGGCCCCGGTGCTGGGAGACTGGCGCCATGAGCGACTCTCCCTCCGGCCCTCCCGCCGCCCCCGTTCTCGAAGTGTGGTGCGAGCTCCAGTGCTCCGACTGCCGCAGCGCCCTGGACGATCTCCGAGCCCTGCGCGCCCGCTACGGCGACCGGCTGGAGCTGCGGCTGCGGCACTTCCCGCTGGAGAAGCACAAGCACGCCTTCGCCGCCGCGCAGGCCGCCGAGGAGGCCCTGGAACAGGGGCAGGGATGGCCGTACGTGGAGGCCGTGCTGGGCCGGGTCGAGGAGCTGGACCGCAAGGGAGAACCCTTCCTGGTCGAGGTGGCACGGGAACTGGGCCTGGACGCCGAGGAGTTCGACACCGCGCTGATCGACGGCCGGCACATCCTGATCGTCGACGCCGACCAGGCCGAGGGCAAGGCGATCGGCGTGACCGGTACCCCGACCTATGTGATCGACGGTGAGCGCCTCGACGGCGGCAAGAGCCAGGAGGGCCTGCGCGAGCGCATCGAGGAGATCGCGGACCGTCTGCTCGCCGAGCAGACCGGCTGACCGGACACCTCCGGCCGCACGCCGGTCACATCCCGTCCCCGCCCCGAACCGACTCACCCCACCCCACCCGATTCGGCCCGGCCCGACCGGCTACAGCAACGGCTTGTACAGCTCGTACTGCTTCGTCTCATAGCCGAGAGACTCGTAGAGCCGCTCGGCCGGGGTGTTGTCCGCGAAGACGTTGAGGCCGATGACCCGGTGCCCCGCGGTGATCGCCTGGGCCTCGGCGAGCAGCATCAGGGTGCGGCCGTGTCCCTCGCCGCGGCGGGTCGCGGCCGTCTCCACGTCGAAGACGTAGGCGCGGCCTTCGAGCGAGGCCAGCCACAGCGTGCCCACCGGAGCTCCCTCGTGTTCGAGGACGCTGAGGAACGCGCCGGGGGTGCGCAGGCCGTCCGGCAGGGCGGCGGCGTGGTCCCGTTCGGACTTCGCGCGGGCCTCGGCCTCCGGCATCCCGCGCTCGACCCAGCCGCGGACGTAAGTCTCGCCGCCCTGGTCGAGCCAGGGCCCGTACTCGGCCTCCGTCATGGGGCGCGCCCGGCTGCCGGGCGGGAGTTCGGGCGGGGTGTCGCCGAGCGCCTTCTCCATGCCGCGGTTGCGCACGACGTAACCGAGGGCGGTGGCCAGTCGGAGTGCCGGTGCGGCGTCACCGGGGACCGTCACCTCGATGCGCTTGCAGCCCCAGCCGCGCGCCACCTCCTCGGCGGCGAGGGCGGCCACCGTGCCACGGCCGCGGCGGCGGTCCGGTTCCTCGATCCGCAGCCACGACATCCGTGCCACCGCGTCGCCGTGGACGGGGTGGGTGGCGAGGTGGAGGCCACCCACGGGGCGGCCGTTCACGCACACCTGATAGCGGCGCGAACGCGTGCCGTCCGCATTGCGCTGAAGCGGCTCGGTCGGCCGCAGGGTCGTGGTCATCAGAGGTGTTCTACCCGCCACGACGCCCGCGGCTCAGCCGAATGCCGAGGCTCGCGGAGGTCGCGGGCGCCCGTCAGGGGTCCAGGTCGTCCCCGGACCGCTCGTCGAAGACGCGCATGGCCTTGGCGGTCACCGGGCCCGGGGCGCCCGGCAGTTCGCGCTCGTCGACGCGGTGCACGGCCTGGACGTCGCGCAGGGTGGAGGTGAGGAACACCTCGTCGGCCCGTTCGAGGACGTCCAGCGGCAGGTCGGTCTCCTTGGCGCCGGTCCACTCGACCGTCAACTGCCGGGTGATGCCCGCGAGGCAGCCGGATGCGAGCGGCGGGGTGTGGATCTCGCCGTCGAGGACGACGAAGACGTTCGAGCCGGTGCCTTCGCAGAGTTGGCCGACGGTGTTCGCGAACAGGGCTTCCGTCGCGTCGTGTTGGCGGGCGCGGGCGAGGGCGACGACGTTCTCGGCGTACGAGGTCGTCTTCAGGCCGGTGAGCGCGCCGCGTTCGTTGCGGGTCCAGGGGACGGTGATCACGGCCGTGGAGTCGGCGCGGCGGGCCGTATCGCCGAGGGCGACGACAAGGGTCGGGCCGTGTTCGCCACGGTCCGAGCCGAGGGGGCCGTGACCGCCGGTGTAGGTGATGCGCAGCCGGCCGAGCGGCATCGGGTTGGCCTCGATGACGGCGGCGCAGGCGCGGCGGACCTCGTCGTGGTCGGGGTCGGGCAGGCCGAGCCCGCTCGCCGAGCGCGTCAGCCGGTCGAGGTGCCGGGTCAGGGCGAACGGACGGCCGTCCATCACCTTCACGGTCTCGAAGATGCCGTCGCCCA
Organism: Streptomyces sp. M41; assembly: GCF_043673425.1. Classification (NCBI taxonomy): domain Bacteria; kingdom Bacillati; phylum Actinomycetota; class Actinomycetes; order Kitasatosporales; family Streptomycetaceae; genus Streptomyces; species Streptomyces sp. M41. The sequence goes on from NZ_JBIMKE010000004.1 coordinate 180,516, forward strand.
CGGTCAGCCCGTGATCGAAGACGGAGACGCGGGCGGACTCGATGTCCTGGAGCCCGCCGTCGAGCCAGATCCTCACGATTGCAGTCCCTCTCCACTCACCTCGTACGCTCCCGACGCTACCGCGAGCAGCCGGGCGGCCTTCAGCTCGGTCTCCCGCCACTCCCCCTCGGGGTCGGACCCCCAGGTGATCCCGGCGCCGGTACCGAACCGCAGTACCCCCTCGGCCCGGTCGATCCAGAAGGTGCGGATCCCGACGGCCAGCTCGCCGACGCCCCGGTCGGCGTCGACCCAGCCGATGCCGCCGCAGTACGGCCCGCGGGGCGATGTCTCCAGCGCGTCGATGATCCGCAGGGCGCTGGACTTGGGAGCGCCGGTGACCGAGCCGGGCGGGAAGGCGGCGTCGAGCAGTTCGGGCCAGCCGGCACCGGCGCGCAGTTCGCCGCGGACGGTGGACACCAGGTGGACCAGCCCCGGATGCTTCTCGACGGCGCACAGGTCGGGGACGGTGACGCTGCCCGTGGCGCACACGCGGCCGATGTCGTTGCGCACGAGGTCCACGATCATCACGTTCTCGGCGTAGTCCTTGTCGAGCAGGTCCGCCTCGGTGCGCCCGGTGCCCTTGATCGGCCCGGACTCGACGATCCGTCCGGCACGCCGCAGGAACAGTTCCGGGGAGGCGGTGGCGATCTCCACACCGTGCCCCGGCAGCCGGATCGTTCCTGCGTACGGCGCCGGATTGCCGCGCGCGAGCAACGCGGTCAGGGAGTCGACGTCGGCGTCCGGGGCGATCGGCGCGCTCAGCACGCGGCAGAGATTGGCCTGATAGACCTCGCCGGCCGCTATGTGTTCACGGATGCGACGGACGCCCGCGGTGTACGACGCGTGATCGAGCGAGGACGTCCAGTCACCGGCCACCGGGCCACGCCAGCGCCCGGGCACCGGGGCGGGGACGGCTTCCTCTCGCACGTCACGGAAGCGGGCGCAGGTCAGACGGCCCTCGAAGTCGGCGCAGACGGCCCAGAAGCCGCTGGAGTCCAGGGCGGTGGGATCGTCGGTCACGTCGAGGAGACCGGTGGCGACACGGTCACCGAAGCGGGCGAGAGGAGGGAGGTCGAGCACGCATCGAGTCTATGGCGGGCGTCCCTCGGGTGACCTGGCCATGTCCGTTCCGGGGCCGTCGGCAGGTCCCTGAGCAGGTGCAGGGCAGCACGCTGCACAAACGCGTTTTTGTACTGGCCCCGGAATCCGCTAGAGTTCAACTCGTCGCCGGGCCGCGAGAGCGGAACGAAACGACAAGCGGACGTAGCTCAGTTGGTAGAGCGCAACCTTGCCAAGGTTGAGGTCGCGAGTTCGAGCCTCGTCGTCCGCTCGTAGGAACAAGGGGATCTTCCCGAACCCCTGCACTCCTGGTGGAGTGGCCGAGAGGCGAGGCAACGGCCTGCAAAGCCGTCTACACGGGTTCAAATCCCGTCTCCACCTCCAAGGACGATTAGCTCAGCGGGAGAGCGCTTCCCTGACACGGAAGAGGTCACTGGTTCAATCCCAGTATCGTCCACTGGATCTTCGACAGATCATCGAAGGTCTGACCCGCGCGATTAGCTCAGCGGGAGAGCGCTTCCCTGACACGGAAGAGGTCACTGGTTCAATCCCAGTATCGCGCACGCAGCATCCCGTGATCGTCGCTCCGACGGTCGATCACGGTCCCGAGGACGATTAGCTCAGCGGGAGAGCGCTTCCCTGACACGGAAGAGGTCACTGGTTCAATCCCAGTATCGTCCACACGCCGAAGCCCCCGGTCCTCGACCGGGGGCTTTTTGCTGCGCTCTGTGCGCTGCGCTCCGGGTGCCTCAGCTGGAGAACAGCATGTGGCCGAAGCTCTTGTGGCGCCGGTGGCCGTAGTGAGCGCCGTGGTGGCCGCCGTGCGGGGCGCCCCAGGCCGGGGCCTGCGGGGCGGCCGGGTACGCCTGGGGTGCCGGGGCGGCCGGGGGCGGCGGGGCCGGCTGGGACCACTGGGACTCCAAGCGGGTCAGGGACTCCAGCTCGCCGTAGTCGAGGAAGATCCCGCGGCAGCCGCTGCACTGCTCTATCTGTACGCCGTTGCGGTTGTAGGTGTGCATCGGCGCATGGCACTTCGGACACTGCATGGTCGGCTCAACTCCTCGCCGGTCGGTCCTGCTTCGCGTATCGCCAGGACAGACTCTGTCCGGCTGCGGTCGGTTGCACACTACTTTGCGTGGCCTTGCATCAACTCAGGGGGGACGGACGCCATTCGGTCACAGGCGTCGACGAGACACTGCTCGACCTCGTCGAGGAGCCGGCCCTCGGCCAGGGCCTTGGTGATCGCACGGGCCGCGGTCTGCACGGTGAGGGCGCGGGCGGGGACGTCCAGCGCCGGCCAGGGGTCGCCGTCGGCGGGGACGGCCGGGCCGCCGGCGGCGCGGTAGGCGGTGAGGAACCGGTCCCATTCGTCGGGCGGGAGCAGCCCGCAGGCGTACCAGGCGGCGGGCCGTCCGAGGTCCCAGGCGGGCACGCCGACGCCGAGGTCGTCGACGTCGATGAGGAGCCAGGGGCCGTGCGGGGCCGGATGCCGGACGAGTTGGCCGAGGTGGAGGTCGCCGTGGCAGAGGGTGCTGCCGTCGGGCTGGGGTGCCTGCGCGCGGGCCCAGGCGGGAAGGGTGTCCCAGGCGCGGAGTACGGCGGTGGTCCCGGCGGGCAGGTCGGTGTTCGTCGCGGCCTTCTGCGCTGCCGTGCGCAGCCGGGCCAGGGCGAGCGCCGCCTTGACCGGGCCGCGCATGGGCGGGAGGGCTGTCGGCGCGGGGGTCCGGTGCAGACGGGCCAGCAGAGTCGCCGCGGCCTCCCAGGGGGCCGCGTCCGGGTCGGCCGGGTCGACCGGGGCGCCGTACGGCCAGAAGGTCACCAGTCGGCCGTGCAGATCGACCGGCGTGGGGGTGAACGGAGAAAGGAGGAGGCCGGGAAGGCGGGTCGCGGCGGTGAGGCGGGGGGTCAGGTCGGCGGGCGTGCTGTTTGGGGCGTGGGCCTTGGCGACGGTGTCGGCGTGCCGGACGACGGTGGCGTCGGGGCGGTCGGCGAGCGTGCGGGTCGCTCCGCAGGGGCAGCCGGAGGTGCGGGAGTGGGCCACGGCCTCCGCTCGGGCGGTGAGGGCGGGCAGGAGGGGGCTGGGGGTCACGGGAGTCCCTTGGCTGCGGATGCTTTGGCGTGAGGGTACGCGCGTCGTGGCCCCCCGGTCCTGGGTGTGGGTGGGGGACTTGGCCGTGCCTGGACCGGTACCGGGACAGCGAGGCAAAAGCAATGCCGGCGCAGCTCCCCAGCTGCGCCGGCATCTGTGCCGTCCGCCGCACCCCCGTCCCCACGGGGTTTCATGGGTGGATGTCCCCGCCCGGACCGCTCTTCCGGGCCTGGGGTCGCCGCTCAGCGCCCCAGCATCACGCCCACGGACGACGCCTGTGTGGCCACTGTCTCCCAGCCGTCGAAGACGAGGAGGAGCAGGGCCGCCAGGGGAAGGGCCATGAGCGTCGCCACCAAGGGGTGGCGGCGGCCCTGGCGGCGGGGGCGCTGCGTGGTGCGCGCCGGTGTGCGGATCAGTGTCCGCGAAGCCGTCTGGGCCATGGTCCCTCTCCCGACCTGTGTCAGTTGTCCTTGGCAAGCGGCGGGTGTCTGACCTCGGGGGACGAGTGCTGCACCCGCCGCTTGACCTCAAATCTAGGCGCCCGGCAGGTCCGGCACGTCATGCCCTCGTACCTATTGCCGGGCCTCCCGGAGGATGAGCCATGACGTACGGAGTACTCCCCTGGGTGGAGACGAGCTCTCCGGTCTCGGGGTCTTCCCGGAGGGGGCGCCCGACCTGATCCGCTTTGCGCTACTTTGCCTCGAGGTTTCTCTCCGAGCCGTCCTCACGCGGCACGGGCTGCTCGACCAGGGCCAGCACCCGGTTCGCCATGAAGCGGGCGGTACGCACGACCGTTCCGCTTCGGGTGACTTCGCTCACTTCCACGACACCCCGACGCACCGCCGTCTCCACCCGGCGGCCCGCCCTGCTCGCCACCACCTCGTAGGTACGCGTCGTGTCCCCGGCGTCCACGACTATCTCCACGCGATCACCCTTCACGGGCTCAATCCCCCTTCTGCGACGGACGGTTGAGGGTGGTGCACGGCCTAAGTCGGCCTGCTCACCGGCCCCCTGACCACTCTTCAAGTCTCCCACCCACCACTGACAATCCATCGGGTCGAGAGGGCGCGGCCTCTGCGCGCCAGGGCCCGTGGAAACGTAAGCTGTGGCTCGTCAGACGGACCGGGCAGCGGGGATGAACATGGCGATGATGCGCCTCAGGCGCGAGGACCCGCGCGTCGTCGGCTCCTTCAGGCTTCACAGACGGCTCGGGGCGGGCGGCATGGGCGTCGTCTATCTGGGCTCCGACAAGAAGGGGCAGCGGGTCGCGCTGAAGGTGATCCGGCCGGACCTGGCGGAGGATCAGGAGTTCCGGTCGCGGTTCGCGCGCGAGGTCTCGGCGGCACGGCGGATTCGCGGCGGCTGTACGGCACGGCTCGTCGCCGCCGACCTCGAGGCGGAGCGCCCCTGGTTCGCCACTCAGTACGTCCCCGGCCCCTCCCTGCACGACAAGGTGGCCGACGAGGGCCCGCTCGGCGCGGCGGAGGTCGCCATCATCGGCGCGGCCCTCTCCGAGGGGCTCGTCGCCGTGCACGAGGCCGGGGTCGTCCACCGCGACCTGAAGCCCTCGAACATCCTGCTGTCCCCCAAGGGCCCGCGGATCATCGACTTCGGCATCGCCTGGGCGACGGGCGCCTCGACGCTCACGCACGTGGGCACGGCGGTCGGCTCTCCCGGCTTCCTCGCCCCGGAGCAGGTGCGCGGCGCCGCGGTCACCCCGGCCACCGACGTGTTCTCGCTCGGCGCCACGCTCGCGTACGCATCGATGGCCGACTCGCCCTTCGGGCACGGCAGTTCAGAGGTGATGCTGTACCGCGTGGTGCACGAGGAGCCACAGCTGTACGGCGTTCCCGACGCCCTGTCCCCGCTCGTGCGGGCGTGTCTGGCGAAGGATCCGGAGGACCGGCCCAGCACGCTCCAGCTCTCGCTGCGTCTGAAGGAGATCGCGGCCCGGGAGGCACAGGGCCTGTCGGACGTACGCCCGCCCGCGCCGCGCAGTGCGGAGGCCGACCGTCCGACCGGCCGGCTCGCCGACACCTACGCGGAGCAGCCGCGCGTGCAGCGCCGCACGCAGGGCACTCCCCCGCCGCGCGGCACCGGCGTGCCCCGGGGCACCGGCTCCCCGCGCGTCCCCGGGCCCGCCCGGGACGGAGCCCCGTCGCGCGGCGGCACCCATCCGCACGGCGGGACGGCGTCGTCCCGTCCCGGCCCCGGCACCCGGCCGATTCCCTCCTCACGGGGCGCCTCCCGTTCGGGCGGCGGCAACCGGCCCGCCCCACGCAGCGGCACCGGGCGCCCGGCACCGCGGAACACCGGGACCGGGCGGCGGCCCGCCAACCCGCAGTTGCTGCGGCAGCGGCTGTTCGTGTTCGTCGTCGTGACGCTGCTGGTGGCACTCGGCATCGCGGCGGCGCAGGGCTGCCAGGGCCCGCAGCGTGGACTCGACGACGACGGCAACGGCGTGCGTGAGCGGCAGGAGCGGGTGGAGCGGGACTATGCGCCGCTGGACGGGGACTTGATGTCCGAGCGGTACGAATCGACGCTGGAGATCTCGGACTAGGTCACCGGGTCGGCGGGTCATCCAGCAGCCGGTCGGGCCGTCGGGCAGCCGGTCGGGTCGCCGAGCAGCCGGGCCCTCGTCGTGGTGCCGGGCTCACAGGTCGGGCAGGACTCGCTCGAAGAACTCGCGGTCGCCTTCGAAGACCGGGTCCAGGGCCAGGAACTCCTCCGGTGTGACCCAGCGGGTGTCGGCGACCTCCCCGGGATCGGGGGTCACCTCGCCGGTGTCCGCCCGAGCCGTCCACCAGTGCAGGCGGAAACGGCCGTCGTCGGTCTCGGACTCCCAGATTTTCGCCAGGGGTACGACGGTGAGTCCGACCTCTTCGCGGACCTCGCGGACCACTGCCTCCCGCTGGGTCTCCCCCGGTTCGACCTTGCCGCTGAGCGGCTGCCAGTAGCCGGGGCGCGCGACGGCGGGGCCGCGTCGGATCGCGAGGAGTCGGTCGGCGCGCAGCAGGACCGCGACGACCGCCTCGCGCTGCGCGGACACGGTCGCCTAGACCTGCGGGCGGCCCGAGGCCACCGCGTAGAAGGCGACCGCGGCGGCGGCGCCCACGTTGAGGGAGTCGACGCCGTGGGACATCGGGATGCGGACCCACTCGTCGGCGGCGACCAGGGCCTGGGTGGACAGGCCGTCGCCCTCGGCGCCCAGCATCAGGGCGACCCGGTCCATGCGATGCGGCGCGGCCTCGTCTAGGGTCTTGGCCTTCTCGTCGGGGGTGAGGGCGAGGAGCGTGAAGCCGGCCTCGCGGACCGACTCCAGGCTCTTGGGCCAGGTGTCCAGGCGGGCGTACGGCACGGAGAAGACCGCGCCCATGGAGACCTTGACGCTGCGTCGGTAGAGCGGGTCGGCGCAGTCGGGCGACAGCAGTACCGCGTCCATGCCGAGGGCGGCGGCCGAGCGGAAGATGGCGCCGATGTTGGTGTGGTCGTTGACCGACTCCATGACCACCACGCGCCGGGCGGACCGCAGGAGTTCGGTGGCGGTGGGGAGCGGCTTGCGCTGCATGGAGGCGAGCGCGCCGCGGTGCACGTGGTAGCCGGTGACCTGCTCGGCGAGCTCGGGGCTGACCGCGTAGACCGGGGCCGGGAGTTCGTCGATGACGTCGCGCATGACGTCGACCCACTTGGCCGAGAGCAGCATGGACCGCATCTCGTAGCCGGCTTCCTTGGCCCGTCTGATGACCTTCTCGCCCTCGGCGATGAAGAGGCCCTCGGCCGGCTCGCGCTTGCGGCGCAGGTCGACGTCGGTCAGGCCCGTGTAGTCGCGCAGGCGCGGGTCGTCGGGGTCGTCGACGGTGATGAGATCGGCCACAGGGTGATACTGCCTTGTCCAGAGTGCGGTGCCAACGGCTTGGCACGGGTTGTGTTACCGGGGGTTACTCGCGGGGCGCGACGGCCGTGGGTCCGACCTTCACGACCTCGCCGATGACGATGACCGCGGGCGGCTTCACGTCCTCGGTGCGTACCGTCTCGCCGACCGTCGCCAGGGTCGCGTCGACGCGGCGCTGGGTGGCCGTCGTGCCCTCCTGGATCAGGGCGACGGGCGCGTCCGGGGACTTGCCGTGGGCGATGAGGGTCTCGGCGACCTTCCCGATCGTGCCGACGCCCATGAGGATCACCAGAGTGCCGGTCAGCCGGGCCAGGGACGGCCAGTCGACCAGGGAGCGCTCGTCGTCGGGGGCGATGTGGCCGCTGACGACCGTGAACTCGTGGGCGACGCCCCGGTGGGTGACCGGGATGCCGGCGGCACCGGGGACCGAGATCGAACTGGAGATGCCGGGCACGACCGTGCAGCTGATCCCGGCCTCGGCCAGCGCCTGGACCTCCTCCATGCCGCGCCCGTAGACGAAGGGGTCGCCGCCCTTCAGCCGTACGACCGACTTGCCCTGCTTGGCGTATTCGATCAGGGCGTTGTTGATGGCCTCCTGGGCCATGAACCTGCCGTACGGCAGCTTCGCCGCGTCGATGACCTCGACGTGCGGGGAGAGTTCCGCGAGGAGGTCGCGGGGGCCCAGGTGGTCGGTGATGACGACGTCGGCCTCGGCGAGCAGACGGCGGCCTCGCACGGTGATGAGGTCCGGGTCGCCGGGGCCGCCGCCGACGAGGGCGACTCCGGGCGTGCGGGTGCGGTGGTGCGGGGCGACGAGGGTGCCGTCGCGCAGGCCCTCGACGACCGCGTCGCGGATGGCGGCGGTGTGGCGGGGGTCGCGTCCGCTGGCCTCCGTGGTGAGGACGGCGACCGTGACACCTTCGCTGTGGCCGGTCGCCGGAGTCCAGGCCGTCGCCTCGTCGGCGTCGTCGGAGCGTACGCACCAGACGCGGTTGCGCTCGGCTTCGGCGGAGGCCCGGGTGTTCGCCTCCAGATCGCCGGTGGCGATCAGGGCGTACCAGATGTCGGCCAGGTCGCCCTCCTCGTAGCGGCGCGGCAGCCAGGTGATCTCGCCGGCGTCCGCCATCGCCTGGACCGAGGGGGTCACCTCGGGGGACACGAGGAGGACGTCGGCGCCCGCTGCGATGAGGGCCGGGAGGCGGCGCTGGGCGACCTGACCGCCGCCGAGGACGACGACCTTGCGGCCGGTGAGGCGGAGGCCTACCGGGTAGGCGGGGTTTTCGGCCATGAGGGTGCGGCTCCTCTGGTGCGCGGTGCGAGGCCCTGACGTGCGGATTTTACGGTGCGTGCGGGAGAGGCGGGACGGGTGTCCGGTGGCTGGGCGCCGTCGCCGGGTGCGGCTGGGGGGTCCGTGCCGTCCGTTCCGCCCCACGGAACGACAGGTCACGGACCCACGGGACATGTGAAAGTCCTCGTGACCGGGCTTCCGGCCGGGTGGGCGGCGCCGGCTCCCGCTACTTCTCGGTCACTCCCGCCGAGTCGAACGTCGCCACCTCGTGCATCGCCCTGGCCGTGCTCTGGACCAGCGGCAGCGCCAGGAGCGCGCCCGTGCCCTCGCCGAGGCGGAGGTCGAGGTCGACCAGGGGACGCAGGCCCAGCTTGTTCAGAGCGGCCACATGGCCCGGCTCGGCACTGCGGTGGCCGGCGATGCAGGCCGCGAGGACCTCGGGCGCGATCGCGCGGGCGACCAGGGCCGCGGCACCGGCGCTGACACCGTCCAGGATCACCGGGGTGCGCAGGGAGGCGCCGCCCAGCAGGAGGCCGACCAGCGCGGCGTGCTCGAAGCCGCCGATCGCCGCCAGGACGCCGATGGGGTCGGCGGGGTCGGGCTGGTGGAGCTCGATCGCGCGGCGGACGACGTCGGTCTTGCGGGCGAGGGTCTCGTCGTTGATGCCGGTGCCCCGGCCCGTCACATCGGCCGGGTCGGTGTCCGTGAAGACGGAGATCAGGGCCGCCGACGCGGTCGTGTTGGCGATGCCCATCTCGCCCGTCAGCAGCGCCTTGTTGCCGGCCGCCACCAGGTCACGGGCCGTCTCGATGCCGACCTCGATGGCCTGCTTGGCCTCCTCGCGGGTCATCGCGGGGCCGGTCGTCATGTCGGACGTGCCCGCGCGGACCTTGCGGGGCAGCAGGCCGGGGGTGGCCGGGAGGTCGGCCGAGACACCCACGTCGACGACGCAGACCTCGGCGCCCACCTGGCCGGCGAAGGCGTTGCAGACCGCGCCGCCGCCGAGGAAGTTGGCCACCATCTGGGCGGTGACCTCCTGCGGCCAGGGTGTGACGCCCTGGGCGTGCACCCCGTGGTCACCGGCGAAGATCGCGACGGCCGCGGGTTCCGGGATCGGCGGCGGGCACTGCCGGGACAGGCCGGACAGCTGCGCGGAGATGATCTCCAGCATGCCGAGCGCGCCGGCCGGCTTGGTCATGCGCTTCTGCCGCTCCCATGCCTCGCCGAGCGCCTTGGCGTCCAGCGGGCGGATCTGGGCGACGGTCTCGGCGAGCAGGTCGTGCGGCTCCTCACCGGGCAGGGCGCGACGGCCGTACGTCTCCTCGTGGACGACCCACGACAGCGGGCGGCGCTTGGACCACCCGGCCTGGAGCAGCTCGGGCTCGTCCGGGAACTCGTCGACGTATCCGACGCACAGGTAGGCGATGACCTCCAGGTGCTCGGGCAGGCCGAGGGCGCGGACCATCTCGCGCTCGTCGAAGAAGCTGACCCAGCCGACGCCGAGGCCCTCCGCGCGGGCGGCGAGCCAGAGGTTCTCGACCGCGAGCGCGGCGGAGTACGGCGCCATCTGCGGCTGGGTGTGCCGGCCCAGGGTGTGGCGACCGCCGCGCGTCGGGTCGGCGGTGACGACGATGTTCACCGGGGTGTCGAGGATGGCCTCGATCTTCAGTTCCTTGAACTGCTTGGCCCGGCCCTTGGGGAGGGACTTGGCGTACGCCTCGCGCTGGCGCTGGGCCAGTTCGTGCATCGTGCGGCGGGTGTCGGCGGAGCGGATGACGACGAAGTCCCAGGGCTGCGAGTGCCCCACGGAGGGCGCGGTGTGGGCGGCCTCCAGGACGCGCAGCAGCACCTCGTGCGGGATGGGGTCGCTGCGGAATCCGTTGCGGATGTCGCGGCGTTCGCGCATGACCTTCAGGACGGCCTCGCGCTCGGCGTCGTCGTACGCGGGCGCTGCCGGCCCGGTGGACTGGCGTGTTTCTTCCACCACGGCCCTGTCCTCTTCTGCGGTGTCTTCCTGATCGGCGGCCCGGGTCTCCAGGTCCTCCGCGTGCTGGACGAGTTCGGGGTCGCCCTCACGGGGTCCGGGGACCGTGAGGACGGCCGCCGGTGCCTCCTGCGTGGGCAGGACGGTCGGGTGCGGCGGGGTCGGCGCGAGATGCGGGGTGGTCGGCACGGTTCCCTCGACCGCGACGAACTGTCCCAGCGGCTGATCCGGCGCGGGGTCGAGGTGCGGCCCGGCCGGGTCCGGCACGGGCCGGAGCTGGGGCCCGGCGGGTTCGGCCACGTAGGTCTCGGGACCGTCGGCCGGCATCGACTGCGGGTCGACCGTGTCGGGGGCTGCGGCGGCGGCATCGGCCGACGGCTGCGGGAGCTCGGCCGGGTCGGCTGTGACGTCCTCGGTCTGCTGAGTCTCCGGCAGCGGGCCGACGGGGGCGACGAGGTGGGCTTCCGGCTCCGCGGCGGTCTCGCTCACCGGGAGTGCCTCGGCTCCGGCGTCCGCCGCGTCGGTCGCGGCCTCCGGCATCGGCTGGGGGGCCTGCGCGAGGTACGGATCCGCCCCGGCCTCGGGGCCTTGTGTGTCCTGAACGGGCTGACCGGCCTGGGCGGCGGGCTCGTCCTCGTGCTGGTGGACGGGCGGCTCGGCGACCGAGGGTTCCTGGACCGGTTCGGGTACGCCGGTGGAGGCGGCCTCGGCGGGGGTGGCGGGGAGGGCGTCCGTCGGCTGGGCGTCCGTCGCCAGGGGATCCATGGGCTGGGGAGCCATGGGCTGGGGAGCCATGGGCTGGGGAGCCATGGGCTCGGGGGCCGGCTCGATCTGCTCGGCGTCCGCGAGGTGGTCGGCGGGGAGCGCGTCCGGTGCCGCTGCCTGAGCGGGGGTGGGCTCCGGGCCGACCTGGGCGGGAGCCGTCGCTGTGGGCTCGGGGGCCTGAGCGGCGGACGGGACGGCTTCGGGGGCCTGAGCGGCATCGGGGAACTGCTCGGCCTCGGGCGTGTGCGCCGGTTCGGTGCCCTGGGGGGTGGCGTGGGCGTCGGCGACCTCGAGGGCGGCGGGGGCCTCGGCGGGCTGTGCCTGGCCCTCGGCTGTGGGGGCGTCGAGGGCCTGGGCCGCTTCGGGCTCGGGGGCATGCTCGGCTCCGGGAGCGACGGCGCCCGAGAGCTGCTCGGCGTCAGGGGCGACCATCTCGGGAAGCGGCCCGGACTCCTGAGCGGCACCCTCGGGGAGCCCCACGGCCTCCGGCGCGATGCCCTCGGGCGGCTGCACGGCTTCCGCGACGACACCCTCGGTCACGTGACCGGCCTCGGCAGCGGGAGTCCCTGCGACCTGTGCTGCTTCAGCGGCGCCCTCCACCACGGGGTGACCCGCAGCCGGGACGTCGACGAGCTGCGCTCCCCCGACTCCCGTGGCCTGTACGGCACTTGCGTCGGCCTCGCTCAGCGGGGCACCCACGGCATCCGTACCGGCGGCATCCGTAGCGGCGGCATCCACGGGACCCTCGGCCTCACCGTTTCCGGCATCGGCGTCGGCGGTCGCGATCTCACCGGCACCGGAGTCCACCCCGCCGGTCGCGGCCTCTTCGCCTCCCGGAGCGGGCGCGTGCACCGCGGCCTGGCCGACCTCGGGGGCCGGCGCGACTTGGGTCTCGGCGCCCGCCGGTACCGGCCCGCCGTGCTCGGCGTCCTGCTGGACGGGGACGCCGGCCTCGGCACCCTGGCCTGCGGCCGGCGCCTCGTGGGCCGCGGCCGGTGCGGCGCCGGCCTGTGTGGCCACCCGGGCCACCATCGCCTCGGCCACACCGACGGGCTCGACTGCCGGCTGACCTGCCGGGACAACCGTTTCGGCAGCCGGTGCCTCGACGCCCACCTGTACGGGGGCCAGAGTCTGGCCGGGGGCGCCCCACGGGGTGGCGGCCTGCGGGGCGGACGCCTCGTGGTGCTGGGGGGCGTCGAGGTACTCGGGGCCGGGCTGGCGGACGGGGGTGCCGACGGCGCCGCGGTCGGCGAGGGAGCGGACCGGGCTGGCGGAGGCATCCGGGATCGGCGGACCGAGATGGAGCGGGCGGCGCGGCGTGATCGGCGGAATCGGCGTCGTGGGGGCCGTCGGGGCGGACATGCGGACGGCGCTGAGGTCGACCGAGCCGCTGTCGCGGCCGGAGAGCTCGTGCGCGTCCGGCTCGTGCACGGCCTCGACGAGCGGCTCCGGCGCGGGCGGCGGGGTCTCGTTGCCCCAGGCGCCCTGGGAGCCGGGCAGCAGCAGGTCTTCGTCCTCGACGGCGGTCTCGGAGAGGTAGGGGTACGAACCGTGCGCCTCGGGGGCGCCCGGCTGCTCCACCATGCCTGCGCTCTCCGGCTGCCCGTCGCCCGGGACCTGGCCGGTGTCGGTCATGCGTACCCCTCGCCCATCGGTTAGTGCTTCCACGACCAGCTCTCACCGGGGACGGCGCACCGACCGCCCCCGCAGTGAAGAACGAGCGTGCATGCCCAGCGGCACGAACGACCCGTCCAAAAAAGGCGACAAAGCCATTCAGTGGCATTGTCGTGGCCGTTCGGCCGTCGCGACAGGTTGATCCGCGACAGGCCGCTGTGGACTGCGCCACGTTGCGCGTCCTCCGGTTCCGCCGTACCACACCCACCCCAAACGGGGCGTGTTTTTCCGGACATTGACCGACGAAGTGCCGGGCGACCGAGTGCGGTACAACGATCGGCCAGCCTACCGCGCGCGGTACGACAACCGGATCACGGGGACGGCTGTGCGGTCAGGCCGTACGGTCCGGCAGGACCCCGCTGAGCAGGAACGCCACGCTCCGCTCCCGCTCCGTCCAAGCGCGCGTGTCGAGCTCCACGGACTGCAGGAGGGCGCACTCGACGTCATAGCCGTGCTGGGCGAGATCGCGGCCGACGAGTTCGGCCTCGTCGCGGGTGGCGGCGTGGGTGACGATGCGCTGCGGGCGTCGGTCGGCGACGGCGGAGACGACGGCAGGCCCGCCCCCGCCGACGCGGACGACGTCCGGTTCGGGCAGGTTCTCCAGGGCGTGCGGGGCGGTGCCGTGCACGATCTGGAGCTGGACGCCGAAGCCGCGTGCGTTGGCCTCGGTGCGGGCGCAGGCCCGCGGGTCGCTGTCGACGGCGATGACGGCGGCTCCGGCGCGGGCGGCCTCGGTGGCGAAGGCGCCGCTGCCGCAGCCGATGTCCCACACGAGGTCGCCGACGCGCGGCCCGAGCCGGACGAGTTGGGCCGCGCGCAGCCGCTCCAGCTCGCCTTCGCCCATGAGGCCGCCGTAGGCCTGCGCGGGCAGGGTCCAGCCGCGCGGTCCGGCGCCCGGGTCGCGTCCGGCGATCCACTCCCCGGACTCCCGCGCTGCGGTCGTGCCCCCGATGACGATGACCACGTTCGGGTCCCGCCAGGTGTGGTCGGCGGCCTTGTCGGAGGTGACGACGGTGACCTGCTCGTGTTCGCTGCCCAGCGCCTCGCAGATGACGAACGTGCGGTGGACGCCCTCCAGCAGCAGTCCGAGTTCCGCGGGTCCGGCGCCGGGCGAGGTGAGCACGGCGACCTTGGTGTGGGCGCGGCACACGTTCACCGCGCGTCGCAGGGTGCGACGGTGTGCGACGACCACGTCGGCGTCGTCCCAGGGCATGCCGGCCCGGGCGAAAGCGGCGGCGACCGAGGAGACGGCGGGGACGACCTCGACCTCCAGGCCGAACTCGGGCGCCCGCAGGGTCCGTACGACTCCGAAGTAGCCGGGGTCGCCGTCGGCCAGCACGACCGCGGTGCCGCGGTGGCCGGCGATGCGGCGGGCGGCGAGGGCGACGCTGCCCAGACGGATCCGCTCGGCGGCGGGCGGCACCTCGGGGAGCGCCAGATGGTGGGCGGCGCCGGCGACGAGCGTGGCGGCACCGAGGGCGGAGCGGGCCGCCGCGGTCAGCGGCGAGCCGTCCCAGCCGATCACCGTGACGCGGTCGGCCATCGTCGTCAGTCTCCTGGATTCTGCGCAGGTCGTGGTGGGCAGCCCGCGGGGCGGGCTTGGTGAGGGTACCTGGTCGGCAGGTCGGCGCCTCGGGTGCCCGAGGGGTCGTTTCCCGTCAGTTCCAGTCGCCGAACGAGGTGAAGCCGCCGGAGTCGGCCAGTTGCTCCCCGGCGCCGTCGAGGTCCTCGGGGAGCAGGCTCCACACGATGAAGTCGGTGCGTACGTCGGTCCAGGTGCCGTCCTCGGTGCGGACGCGGGCTATGCAGGCGTTGCGCAGGACGCCCTCGCTGATACAGCCGATCTTCTGGGCGACCTGCTGGGAGGCGGTGTTGTCGGCGGCGGTGCGCAGCTCGATGCGCTCGAATTTCTGGTCGGTGAACAGCCATTGGGCGGTGGCGAGCGCCGCCTCGCAGGCATAGCCCTCGCCGCGGGCCCAGGGCGCGACGATGTACGACAGTTCGGTGGCGCGTACGTGCCAGTTGGTCTTGGTCAGCTGGACGACGCCGACCAGGCGCTGGGTGAGGAACTCGGTGACGGCGAGGTCGAGCCCGCGGCCGGCCTCCCGTTCGGCGGGGGCGTGTCCGGTGATCCAGGTGCGGGCGCCGTCCTCGGTGAAGGGCTGGGGGACGCTCGTCCAGGCGCCGACCTGTTCGTCGTTCATCATCTCGGCCAGCGCGGGCACGTCGTCCTCGTCGAGGGGGCGCAGCACCAACCGCTCCGTGCTGATGGAGATGT
Organism: Streptomyces sp. M41; assembly: GCF_043673425.1. Classification (NCBI taxonomy): domain Bacteria; kingdom Bacillati; phylum Actinomycetota; class Actinomycetes; order Kitasatosporales; family Streptomycetaceae; genus Streptomyces; species Streptomyces sp. M41. The sequence continues at coordinate 195,584 of NZ_JBIMKE010000004.1, forward strand.
TGGGGAAGGTGCTAGTCATGCGCCGCTCCGTAACCTTCGAAAAAATCCTTCAGGACCTGCTGAACTGCCCAGCATGCAGCATGAAAGCACCGAAGTGCACCACGGGGCCCACCCCAGGTGATGGAGTGGACCCCGTGCGTGGCGATACGCGGTAAACGCACCGTCAGATATCGGCTGACCTCTTAGAACGCGGCGACGACGGCGCCGTCGTACTTGTCCTCGATGAACTTCTTCACCTCGGGCGAGGTGAGCAGCTTCGCGAGCTTGGCGACGCGCGGGTCGTCCTCGTCGCCCTTCTTCACGGCGAGGAAGTTGCCGTACGGGTTGTCCTCGGGCGACTCGGCGGCGATGGCGTCCTCGGCCGGGCTGAGGTCGGCCTCCAGGGCGTAGTTGCCGTTGATGACGGCGGCGTCGACGTCGCCGAGGGAGCGCGGCAGCTGGGCCGCCTCGAGCTCCTTGAACCGGAGGTTCTTCGGGTTGGCGGCGACGTCCTTGGGGGTCGCGTCGTAGCCCACGCCCGCCTTGAGCTCGATCACACCATTGGCCTCCAGCAGCTTCAGCGCGCGGGCCTCGTTGGTGGTGTCGTTCGGCAGGGCGACGGTGGCGCCCTTCTTGAGGTCCGCGAGCTTCTTGACGCCCTGGGAGTACACACCGAGCGGCTCCAGGTGCACCGTGGCCTTCGGCACGGCGACGACGTCGGTGCCGTTCTTCTTGTTGAAGTCGTCCAGGTACGGCTGGTGCTGGAAGTAGTTGGCGTCGACCTCGCCCTGCTGGAGGGCGGTGTTCGGCGTCACGTAGTCGGTGAACTCCTTGACCTCGAGCTCGAGGCCGGCCTTCTTCGCGAGCTTGTCCTTGACGTAGGTGAGGATCTCGCCCTGCGGGGTGGGGGTGGCGGCGACCTTGAGCGGGGCGTTCGCGTCGGAACCGGAGTCCGAGCCGCACGCGGTGAGCCCGAGGGTGAGGGCTCCGACGGCGAGGGCGGCGGTGGTGATCTTGGCGGTGTTACGCACGAAAAGTGCCTTTCCTGTGGTGGTGCTACCCCGACATGGGTGTGCGGGGGGTTCTGGGGGTCCGGCCGAGCGGCTCAGACGGTCTTGCTGGTGGCCGTGGCGGCCTTCAGCAGACGCAGCCTGGGTGTCGGACCGGACTGGCCGGCGCGGCGGTGCAGGGAGCGGGCCGCGTAGTCGCCGGCGAACTGGATCAGGGAGATCACCACGGCGAGGATCGCGACGGTGAGCCACATCAGTTCGGTCTCGAAGCGCTGGTAGCCGTAGCGGATGGCGATGTCGCCGAGGCCGCCCGCGCCGACCGTGCCGGCCATGGCCGAGTAGCCGATGAGGGCGACGACGGTCGTGGTGGTGCCGGCGATCAGCGAGGGGAGGGACTCGGGTACGAGGACCTTGCGGACGACGGTCCAGGTGTTGCCGCCCATCGACTGCACGGCCTCGACGAGCCCGCGGTCCACTTCGCGGACAGCCGTCTCGACGAGGCGCGCGAAGAACGGGATGGCCCCGATGGCGAGCGGCACGATGGCGGCCTCGCGGCCGATCGTCGTCCCGGTGACCCAGCGCGTGAAGCTCATCAGGGCGACCATCAGGATGATGAACGGCATCGAGCGGGCGACGTTCACGATCTGCCCGATGACCTTGTTGGCGAGGACGTTCTGGAGGAGGCCGCCGCGGTCGGTGAGGACGAGCAGGACGCCGAGCGGAAGTCCGCCGACGACGGCGACGAGGGTGGACCAGCCGACCATGTAGAGGGTGTCCCAACAGGCCTGCTCCAGCAGGGGCTGCATCTCGGACCAGGTCACTTGGCACCTTCCTTCACCAGCAGGGACGTGTGGTCCGAGGCGCCCAGGACGTCGATCTGGAGGCCCTGTTCGCGCAGGAAGCCGATCGGCACCACGTTGTCCTCGTAGCGGCCGGGCAGTTCGATGCGCATCCGGCCGACCTGGAGGCCGCCGACGGTGTCGATGGCGGCACCGAGGATCGATATGTCGATGTTGTAGGTGCGCGAGAGCTGGGAGATGACCGGCTGGGTGGCGGCCTCGCCCTGGAAGGTGACGTCGACGACGGTGCGGTCCTCGGCGGAAGCCTCGCCGCCGACCGGGAAGAGCGCGGAGGCCAGCTCGGAGCCGGGGGTCGCGAGCAGTTCGCTGACCGTGCCGGACTCCACGACACGGCCCCGCTCCATGAGCGCGGCGGAGTCGCAGATCGACTTCACCACGTCCATCTCATGGGTGATGAGCAGGACCGTCAGGCCGAGCTGCCGGTTGAGATCGCGCAGCAGCTGCAGGACGGAGCGGGTGGTATCCGGGTCCAGGGCGCTGGTGGCCTCGTCGGAGAGCAGCACCTTGGGGTCGCCGGCCAGTGCGCGGGCGATGCCGACGCGCTGCTTCTGGCCGCCGGAGAGCTGGGCGGGGTAGACGTTGGCCTTGTCGGCGAGCCCGACGAGGTCGAGGAGTTCGAGCGCCTTGCGGGAGCGCTCCTTGCCCGACTTGCCGAGGATCTCCAGCGGGAGTTCGACGTTGTCCTGGACCGTCCGGGAGGACAGCAGGTTGAAGTGCTGGAAGACCATGCCGATACGGCTGCGCGCCCGGCGGAGTGCCTTGCCGGCCCGGGGGCCGCGGCCCGCGAGGGCGGTGAGGTCCTGTCCGTCGACGGTCACCGTGCCGGCGGTGGGGCGCTCCAGCAGGTTGACGCAGCGGATGAGCGAGGACTTGCCGGCGCCGGACTGGCCGATGACGCCGAAGACCTCGCCCTCGCGGACGTGCAGATCGACGTCGTCGAGGGCGGTGACCTCGCGGCCGCCTGAGCGGTTGGCCCGGTAAATCTTCGTCAGGCCCGATGTGGTGATCACTGGGATTCCGTCACTGTCGAGTGCGCGGCACGTCGTGGGCGCCGGGCACGGGGCATTTCATGGTCGAAGGCAGCCGGAACGCAGCACGGTTCTCGCAGGCGCGGTCGAACCGGGGGAGAAGCGTGTGCGCGGGGCGTGGCTCGGTCGTCGGTTCCGTACGCGGGCGTACGGGCGGACGGGAGCGGGCTCTCGCTTCGGGGCGCGAGGCTCAGATGGTGCAGGGGCCCTCTAGAAGGCGCACATTCGACACATACAACGAGCACCGGGCGTCATGGTCGCCTCGGTCGCAGGGGTGCGGTCGCTCGTCGTGGTCATGCGATCAGTAAACCAGACGTACGGTCCTTACCGGCCGCCGCTGTCCGCATGCTGGACAGCGGCGGACAGTGGTCAGAGGCGGGCGGAGATCTCCACTCCCCCGTCGATGACCAGCGCGTTCAGGGCCGACAGGTCCGGGACGACGAGGTCGGCGTCGAGCTCGTGGGCCTGGTGGGTTGTGGTCAACGCCACGGTGGTCATGCCGGCGGCGCGACCCGCCGCGAGCCCGGCGGGAGCGTCCTCGAAGACGACGCAGTCGGCCGGGTCGACGCCGAGTTCGCGGGCGGCGAGCAGGTAGGGCTCGGGGTCGGGCTTGCCGCGGGTGATGTCGTCGGCGGTGACCATCGTCTTGGGGAGGATGCCGACGGCGTCGAGCCGGGCTTCGGCCAGGCGCCGGGTGGCCGAGGTGACGACGGCCCAGCGGTCGGCGGGCAGCGAGTCGAGGAGTGCGCGGGTGCCGGGCAGCAGGTGGACGCCGCCGTTCGGCACGTCCTCGACCTCCATGGTCTCGATCCGGGCGAGGGCCTGCGGCACGACGCCGGCGGGCAGCAGCTCGGCGACTATCTCGACGGCCGGGCGCCCGTGCAGCTCGACCCTGCCGAACTCCTCCGAGATGCCGTACTCCTCGGCCCAGCGTGCCCAGCAGCGGTCCACGGAGTCGAGAGAGGAGACGAGGGTGCCGTCGTTGTCGAACAGGAGGGCTTGTGCGCGGAACGTCATGTTCTCGACCCTACGGTGCCCGCCGGGGGTGACCGCATCGGGCCGTTCGGACCGTAATAGGCTCGCCACATGCTTGATGCCCTGACGCTGGTGACCGGCGTCGCCGCGCTGCTGCTCGCCGCCTGGTGCGGGTGGGCGGCCCACCGAGATCAGCCGACGAAGGACTGGCACTTCATCGGCATGGCCGTGGTGACGGTGCTGGCGCTGGTGCAACTGGTGGTCGGGATCGTGCAGCTGGCGCGGGGCGAGAAGCCGGAACAGGGCACGACGATCTTCGTGGCGTATCTGCTGGGCGCGTTCGCGTGCGTCCCGGCCGCCGGTTTCATGTCGCTGGCCGAGCGCAGCAAGTGGGGTTCGGTGACGGTCGCCGCGGGCGGTGTGGTGCTCGCCGTGCTTCAGGTGCGGCTCCATGACATCTGGGGAGGCTGAGGTGGCCGTGGCGGAGCAGAAGCCGACGCGGCTGATCAGCGGGCCGGGGATCCTGCTGGTCTGGCTGTACGGCGTGATGGTCGTCGGGGCCGTGTCGCGTTCGGCGTACCAGATCGCGACGGAGTTCGACCGGGCCCCGCTCGCCTATGCGCTGTCGGCGATGGCGGGACTCGTGTACGGGTTCATCACGTACACCCTGGTTCGAGGCGGGGAGCGGGCCCGCAGGGCGGCGGTGGTGTGCTGCGCCGCGGAGTTGCTGGGCGTGGTGACGGTCGGCACGTGGACGCTGATCGAGCCGTCGGCGTTCCCCGACGCGACCGTGTGGTCCGACTACGGCATGGGCTACCTCTTCATTCCGGTGCTCCTGCCGCTGTCCGCGCTGTATTGGCTGCGCAGGCGTGCGCCTCATGGGGACGCCGCCTGAGGCTTCTCAGGCGGCTGCGCCCGTCGTCGTGATCTTCGTGATCTTCGTGATCTTCGTCGTACGGTCGCGCAGTCCCCGCGCGCCCTCAGGGCGCCATGGTCACGCGGTGGTCGCGTACGCGCCCGCGGTCTTCTCCAGGACGATCATCGGTACGCCGTCCGCGCCCTGGGCCGTGCCCACCGCCTCGTAGCCGACCTTGCGGTACAGACGGAGGCTGCCCTCGCTGCGGTGGCCCGCTTCCAGGCGGAACGTCCTGGCTCCGCGCTGCTCGGCCAGGGCTCCTTCGGCCGCGCGCAGCAGCCGCGCGCCGATGCCGTGGCCCTGGAGGCGGGGGTGGACGCAGAGCTTGCCGATGGCGGCGGCGCCGTCCGCGGTGACGCTGCCGCGGACCGAGCCGACGACCTCGTCGCCGAGCCGGGCGACGAAGACGCAGTCCCCGGCGACCTCGGCGCGGACCGAGTCCAGGGTCTGGACGAGCGGGTCGATGCGGTAGTTCCCGTACAGCGCCGCTTCGCTCTGGAAGCACAGGTACTGCAACCTGAAGATCTGCTCCGCGTCCTGCTCGGTCGCCGCAGAGATGGTCACGCTCATGCCCATGTGCGCACGCCTCCCGCTCACCTGATCGCCTGTCGTCCCCCACTCCTATCCCCGCGCTCCGCGGGCCGCAACCTCCGGCGTGAGCAATCGGCGCAGACATCCCAGGCATCTGGAACGTTCCGGTCCGAGACTGCCCTGTGAGATACCCAACTCCCCCGCGATTTCCCGGTATGTCAGGTCCTCCGGGGAGAGCAGGGCCGCCACGAGGCGGGGGCAGCGGCCGGGCAGCCGGCGCACCGCCGCGCGCAGGGCCCGGTGGCGGGCGGCGGTGAGAGCGAGGTGCTCCGGGTCACCGGCGCCCGCGTCCGCGGGCTCGTTCTCGTACGGCTGCTCCCGTCGGGCCGTACGGCGGCTGCGGCGGGCCTCGGAGCGCACGGCCCGGCGCAGCCAGCCCGGCGGGTCCGTGGGCGGGCCGTGCGAGCCGAGGCGCTCCAGCAGGCGGAGCCACACCGCCTGTTCCAGGTCGCCCGGCTCGGCTCCGCAGGCTGCTGCCTCGGCAGAGGCTTCCGCGACGAGCAGCGGGCGCAGGGCGGCAACGAGGTCGTCCGTCATAAGCGGCACGACGCCGCCGCCCGGGTGCCGGGTTGCCCGGACGGCCGTCACTCACCCCAACCGGGTCGGACCGCTCAGCCGTTGACGAAGTCCTCGCGGGCCAGCAGGCCGGTGTCCGGGTGGTCGGTGAACACACCGTCGATGCCGGTCGCGAAGTACGCCCGGTAGGCGCCGAAGACGTCGCCGTAGGCGTCGGCGTCGGTGCCCTTGCGGAAGTTCGCCGGGAGGAAGGGGTTCTCGTTGCGCATCGTGTAGGGGTGCAGGAGCAGGCCGACCTTGTGCGCGTCGCTGACCAGGGTGGTGGGCGTGGTGAGGTTGCCGTTCGCGTCCTTGGGGATGACCAGGTCCAGGGTGGGGCCGATGCCCTGCGCGTAGGAGGCGATTGCCCTGAGGCCAGCCGGCTTGATCAGGTCGGCCACCGTGCGCGGGTCACCCGTCTCGACGAAGTCCCAGGGCCGGGTGCCCGCGCCGGAGAGCAGGACCACCAGCGGGTTGTCGACCAGCTTGTTCAGGCGCTGGATGCTGGTCGGCTCGAAGGACTGGAGAACGACGGGTGCGTTCCGCCGGTCCTTGCGGTGCTTGTGCAGCACCTTGGCGACCCGCTCCTCCAGGGGGAGGCCCTGCCCCCGGAAGTAGGTGGGGTGCTTGAGCTCGGGGTAGATCCACACCTGCTTGCCGCGCCTGCGGCTCTGCTCGTCCTGCCACTTCAGGACCTCTTCGAAGGTGGGGATCTCCCAGCGGCCGTCGTAGAGGGTGTTGTGCGGACGGTTGGCCGGGATGCGCTCGGTGGCGCGCAGGGTCTTCAGTTCGGCGAGTGTGAAGTCCTCGGTGAACCAGCCGGTGGTGGAGACGCCGTCGAGGAGCTTGGTCTTCCTGCGGCCGGCGAACTCGGGGTGGTCCGCTACGTCGGTCGTGCCGCCGATCTCCGGCTCGTGCCGGCAGACCAGGTGGCCGTCCTTGGTGGGCACCAGGTCGCCCGCCTCGACGATGTCGGCGCCCATGTCCAGGGCCAGCTGATAGGCGCCGAGGGTGTGCTCGGGCCGGTAGCCGCTGGCGCCGCGGTGGCCGATGATCGTCGGCCTGGGCAGACCGCGCAGCCCGCCGCCGCCACCGTGCCGGGCCTCGGCGGCTCTCGCCGTACCGGACAGGCCGAGGACCGCTCCGCCCGCGCCGAGCACGGCCGCGCCGAGAAGCATCCGCCGTCCGGTCGCGCCCGTCTGCTCGTTCTCCTGCGTTGCCATGAGGCCCTCCCTGCCGTCTTTCCGTTCGGTGCGGGCCGATCGTAGGTGCGTGTACATGACCGATGGGAGACATCCGGCGAAACTCGCCGGTGACGCTGGATGTCGTACGGGGAGGGAGTGGTGACGGGCCGTCGGATTCGGACCGGCGATACTGGGGAGTCGTCCTGTACGCCCCCGGGGCGATGTCCGTCACATCGTGACGGGCGCGTTGCGTGCCCTCGTCGGCGCGGCACCGCAGGTAAACGTGCGTCAACAGTGCGTAAGACCTCGGTGAAGTCGGCCCACCCGATGTGCGGGACCCCCGGGACCGCGAGTATCGTCCTCACCTGCACAGACTTATACAGAACCCCTTGACACCGGAGGGCCCGTTGTCCCGCTTCGCGCTCATCAAGGCAGTGCTCGGACCGATCATGCGCCTGATGTTCCGCCCACAGGTGGAGGGCGCGGAGCACATCCCGGGCGACGGTCCGGTCATCCTGGCCGGAAACCACCTCACCTTCATCGACTCGATGATCCTGCCGCTGGTCTGCGACCGTCAGGTCCTGTTCATCGGCAAGGACGAGTACGTCACCGGCAAGGGCCTCAAGGGCCGACTCATGGCCTGGTTCTTCACCGGCGTGGGCATGATCCCGGTCGACCGGGACGGAGGCCGGGGCGGGGTCGCGGCCCTGATGACCGGGCGCCGGATCCTGGAGGAGGGCAAGGTCTTCGGCATCTACCCCGAGGGCACACGGTCACCCGACGGGCGGCTGTACCGGGGCCGTACGGGCATCGCCCGTCTGACGCTGATGACGGGTGCGCCGGTCGTTCCCTTCGCCATGATCGGCACCGACAAGATCCAGCCGGGCGGGGCGGGAATGCCCCGGCCCCGCAAGGTGACGGTCCGCTTCGGCGAGGCCATGGAGTTCTCGCGGTACGAGGGGATGGACCGGGACCGCTATGTGCTGCGGGCGGTGACCGACTCGGTGATGGCGGAGGTCATGCGGCTGTCGGGGCAGGAGTACGTGGACATGTACGCGAGCAAGGCCAAGGAAGCGGCGTAGCTCCGCTGGGTTCGGCGGGTAGGAGGTCGGGGGCGCGGCGGACTGTTCTCGGCTGCGGGTCCGTCGTGGCTGGTCGCGCAGTTCCCCGCGCCCCTGGAAGGACGTCGACACCAGGCACGCCACTGACTCGGCAGCCCCGCAGCCGAGAAGGCCGTGCACTGTTCTCGGCTGCGGGTCCGTCGTAGCTGGTCGCGCAGTTCCCCGCGCCCCTGGAAGAACGTCGACACCAGGCACATCCCTGGCTCGGCAGCCCCGCAGCCGAGAAAGCCGTGCACTGTTCTCGGCTGCGGGTTCCGTCGTGGCTTGGCGCGCAGTTCCCCGCGCCCCTGCAAGGACGTCGACACCAGGCACGCCACTGGCTCGGCAGCCCCGCAGCCGAGAAGGCCGTGCACTGTTCTCGGCTGCGGGTCCGTGCCGGCTTGGCGCGCAGTTCCCCGCGCCCCTGGAGGGATCGGACGCGGTCCCGAAAGCGGTGGATCGAGGCCTCAGGCCGCGTTCTCCAGCCGTTGGCCTCGCAGCAGGAACCACGCTGCCACCGCCGCCGCGAGCAGTACGGCCGCACCCGCTCCCGCCGCCAGCGCGAGGCCGTCGACGAAGGCGCCGCGGGCCGCGTCCAGCATCGTCTGCGAAGCGTGGGCCGGCATCCCTGCCGCCGCTTCCACCGCGCCGCCCAGTGACTCATGGGCCTCGGCCGGGGTGCCCGCCGGGCCGCTGAAGTCCCGGTAGACGCCGGTCACGATCGAGCCGAGCACCGCGATGCCCAGTGCCGCGCCCAGCTCGTACGCAGTCTCGGACACCGCGGACGCCGCTCCCGCCTGTTCCTTCGGCACGGACGACAGGATCACGTCGGACGTGACCGTGAAGGAGAAGCCCGCGCCGACGCCGACCACCAGCAGGGCCGCCCCGAGCAGGGGGTAGCCGGTCGTGCGGTCGACCACCGTGAGCACGGCGAGGGCGAGGCCGATGGCCGCGAGACCGCCGGAGACGACGGCCCGCACCGAGTAGCGGCGCGCCACCCGGCCGGCGATCAGACCGGCGACGACCGCGCCGATCGCGGCGGGCAGTTCGGCCAGACCCGCCTCCAACGGACCCCGGCCCTGCACCAGTTGCAGGAACTGGGAGAGGAAGAACACCAGGCCGGACAGGCCGAGGATGGTCAGCAGGTCGGCCAGCACCGCGCCGCTGAAACCGCGGTGACGGAACAGCCGCATGTCCAGCAGCGGGGTCGGCAGGGTGAGCTGGCGGCGTACGAAGCCGTACAGCGCGGCGGCGCCCAGCAGGCCCACGGCGGTCGTGGCCCATGTGAGCCCGTGCGTGGCGGCCTCCTTGACGGCGTACACGATGCCGACCATGCCGATGAGCGACAGTGCGACGCTGATCAGGTCCCAGGGGCCGGCACTCGCGTTCCGGGATTCGGGCAGCAGCTTGCTGCCGACCAGGACCAGGACCGCCATCACGGGCAGGTTGATCAGGAAGACCGAGCCCCACCAGAAGTGTTCGAGCAGGAAGCCGCCGACGATCGGTCCGACGGCCGTACCGGCGGAGGCGGTCGCGCCCCAGATGCCGATGGCGAGGCTGCGTTCGCGCGGGTCGTGGAAGAGATTGCGGATCAGGGCGAGGGTGGCCGGCATCAGGGTCGCGCCCGCGACGCCGAGCAGCGCCCGGGCCACGATCATCATCTCCGGTGTCGTCGCATAGGCGTTGAGCACGGATATCGCACCGAACGCCGTGGCGCCGACGAGCAGGATCCGCTTGCGGCCGATGCGGTCGCCGAGGCTGCCCATCGAGACGAGCAGACCGGCGATCACGAAGGAGTAGACGTCGCCGATCCACAGGAGCTGGGTGCCGGAGGGCTTCAGGTCCTCGCTGATGTAAGGGGTCGCGAGACCGAGGACGGTCGCGTCGACGGCCACCAGCAGCACGGCGAGCACGAGGACGGACAGCGCGAGCCAGCGCCCGGGACGCTTCACCGCCTCGGTCGCGCCGGCCGGCTGCAAGGTGCTGGTCATGATTCCTCTCTCCGAAGTGCGCCGCCGAGCAGCAGCTCGACGATCATGTGTGGGAAGTCCTTGGGCGCGCCCTTGCCGCTGTGCACCAGCCAGGCGCCGGAGGCCATCAGCCCGTACAGCGCCTCGGTGAGCCACACCGGGGTGAGGTCGATACGGAACTCGCCGCTCAGCTGTCCGCGCCGGAACAGGGCGGCGATGCGGTCGTCGATCCGGGTCCAGCCCGCGTTCTGCTCCTCGCCCTCGAACAGCTGGTTCTCGGTGTAGAGGAAGGCGAGCAGTCCGGCGGCGGGCTCGACCTCGCGCACGAGACGGCGTACGGCGTCGGTCGCGGTGCCCGAGTCCAGGTCGGCCGCGTCCAGCGCGGCCTCGCACTCGGCGATGCCGAGCGACTCCAGCGCCCTCACGAGCGCGTCGCGCCCGGCGAAGTGGCGGTGCAGCGTGGCCCGGCTGATCCCGGCGCCCTTGGCGACCTCGTCCATGGTCGCGGTGGCTTTGCGGGTCAGCAGGGCCGCGGCGGTGCGCAGTACGTGATCACGGTCGACGGCCATGAGACAAGGGTAGCGCATGTGAGACATTGATGTCTCACAGTAGGCATGTGCGACTCAGATCCGGCGTACGTCGCCCCCGAGTCCCGTCGCCGATCAGCGGGGTCTGCGTCAAGTGAAGCAGCGGGGCGCCGCCCGTGCCGTGCTCAGTGCCAGGGCAGCTGCCCGCGCCGCTCCCAGTACGCGCCCGGCTCCTCGGCCAGCGAGCCGAGCCGCTCCAGCTGGGACTCGTCGAGGTCCACGGCGGCGGCGTGCAGATTGGACACGAGCTGGACGGTCGTCGCCGCACCGGAGAGGACCACACCGGCCCACGGCTCGCGCAGGATCAGGGCGAGCGAGACGGCGTCGCAGCCCAGACCCGTCTCCTGCGCGACGGCCTTCAGCGCGGCCGGCGCGTACGGGTCCGCGAGCCGCCCATTGGCCATTCCCTCCTTGACGATCACGGTGAGCCCGGCGTCGTGCGCCTCGGCGAGGGCGGGGCCGGCCGAGGTCTCCAGGGCGTTGTACGTCGACTGGACGGTACGGAAGAGGGGCTCGCCGTCGACCGTCACGGCGAGGGCGGCGCGGATCGCCGCCGCTTGGGCGGGGCCGCTGGTGGAGAAGCCGATCGTCAGGCCCTCGGCGGCGGCTTCTGCGAGCCTGGCGTGGAGGTCCTTGTCGGTGAGGGCGGGGCTGTCCGGGGTCACCGAATGGATCTGGTAGAGGTCGAGACGGGTGCCGAGGAGGGCGTCGGACTCGGCGCGCTGACGCTCGTAGGCCTGGAGGGTGTGCTCCTTGACCTCGTGCTTCTCGGCGTCGGTGGACCAGCCGGCGGTGTAGGTGTATCCCCATTTGCTGCCCACGACGATGTCGTCGAACGAGGGACGGGCGTTCAGCCACTCGGCGAGGAACTCCTCGGAGCGGCCGTAGGAGCGGGCGGCGTCGAAGTAGCGGACGCCCTGGGCGTAGGCGGCGTCGAGGAGTTCGTGGGTGCGGGTGCGCAGCGCCTCGACGCTGCGGTTCTCCCCGAGATCCTGGTCTCGGCCGAGGTTGATGTAGCCGGGGCGGCCGACCGCGGCGAGGCCGAGGCCGATGTGGCAGGTGGGAGTTGTCGCTGCGGCCAGTCGGGCGAAGGGCATCGCGGGCTCCGTTTCGGTCGGCTCCGGTACGGCTTCCGACCAACCTAACCCGCGATGACCTTGACGGCAGAGGGCGTCGCCGTCAGCCCTGCCTGGCCGCCGCCCACTCGTGCTGCACCGCCACGTCCTGCTTCACCTCGGCCAGTTGGACGGCGACCGCGCTCGGCGCCGTACCGCCACGGCCGTTCCTGGAGGCCAGCGCGCCCGGCACATTGAGCACCGTCCGCACCTCCGGCGTCAGATGGGCGCTGATCTTCGCGAACTGCTCGTCCGTCAGGTCGTCCAGCTCCTTGCCCTCGGCCTCGGCGACCTTGACGCACTCGCCGGCGACCTCGTGCGCGACGCGGAAGGGCACGCCCTGCCTGACCAGCCACTCGGCGATGTCGGTGGCCAGGGAGAAGCCGGCCGGAGCCAGTTCCTCCATGCGCTCGCGGTGGACCGTGAGCGTGGCCATCATGCCGGTGAAGGCCGGCAGCAGGACCTCCAGCTGGTCGATGGAGTCGAAGACCGGCTCCTTGTCCTCCTGGAGGTCGCGGTTGTACGCGAGCGGCAGGGCCTTGAGCGTGGCCATGAGACCCGTCAGGTTGCCGATCAGGCGGCCCGACTTGCCGCGCGCCAGCTCCGCGATGTCCGGGTTCTTCTTCTGCGGCATGATCGACGAGCCCGTCGAGAACGCGTCGTGCAGGGTCACGAAGGAGAACTCCTTCGTGTTCCAGATGATGACCTCCTCGGCGATCCGGGAGAGATTGACGCCGATCATCGCGGTGATGAAGGCGAACTCGGCGACGAAGTCACGGGAGGCCGTGCCGTCGATCGAGTTGGCGGCGGAGCCGTGTTCGAAGCCGAGGTCCTTCGCCACCGCCTCCGGGTCCAGGCCGAGGGAGGAACCGGCCAGGGCGCCCGAGCCGTACGGGGAGACGGCCGTCCGCTCGTCCCACTGGCGCAGCCGCTCGGCGTCCCGGGACAGGGACTGGACATGGGCGAGGACGTGATGGGCGAAGAGCACCGGCTGGGCGTGCTGGAGGTGGGTGCGCCCGGGCATGGCCACGTCCGGGTGGGCCTCGGCGAGGCCGATCAGCGCGTCCTGGAGGTCGGCGATCAGACCGCCGACGATCCGGGCGTGGTCGCGCAGATACATCCGGAAGAGGGTCGCGACCTGGTCGTTGCGGGACCGGCCGGCGCGCAGCTTGCCGCCGAGGTCGGGGCCGAGGCGCTCCAGCAGGCCGCGCTCCAGGGCGGTGTGGACGTCCTCGTCGGCGATGGTGCCCACGAAGGAGCCGTCGGCGACGTCCGCCTCCAGCTGGTCGAGCCCGGCGGTCATCCGGGTCAGCTCGCCCTCGGTGAGCAGCCCCGCCTTGTGCAGCACGCGCGCGTGGGCACGCGACCCGGCGATGTCGTACGGCGCCAGCCGCCAGTCGAAGTGGACGGACGCGGACAGCTTGGCCAGGGCCTCGGCGGGACCGTCGGCGAAACGGCCGCCCCAAAGCCGTACGTCACCGCTGTTGCTGCTCACTCGCTGCGCTCCTTGGGAGGTTCCGGGTGTGGCACCGCCTCCCCGTGGCGTGAACGGGGAGGCGGTCGTCAGGTTAGTGCGTCGCGGGCTCCGCGCCCTGGACGCGCGCACCCCTCTCCTGCATGAGTATGCAGTGCAATGCATGATTCGTCAAAAGGCAGGGAGGTTCCCCACCCCTTTGAACGCCGACAGCAGCCCTCCCGTACCTCTCCTCACCGAACGCAGGCATCGAGACCGCCGTCGGCCCGCGCGAGTGCCGAGCCCGCGGGACCGGAGGCGTTCGCCGCCTGCACGCCGACCGAGGGGCGTGACAGGCAGCCATGGCCGCCCCGTTGGCACGCCGGCCGGGGCGGCCATGGTGACGCGGGCCGTGGGACCGGCGAGCACACTCTCGTTTCTTCTAATTCTTTAGACAAACGAACAATCGACGTCCATACTCGGTGGACGTGGGAAAAACTTATGAACGCATAGACGGCAGGCTCCGCACGTTCATCGAGGAGCAGCCCATCTTCTTCACGGCGACCGCTCCCCTCGACGGGGACGGGACGGTCAACCTCTCCCCCAAGGGCCTCAAGGGCTCCTTCGTCGTCCTCGACGAACTCACCCTGGCCTACCTCGACTTCGCCGGGTCCAACGCCGAGACGGTGGCTCATCTGCGTGAGAACGGCCGGATCACCCTCATGTGGTGCGCCTTCCAGGGGCCGCCCAACATCGTCCGGGTGCACGGCCGCGGCGAGGCCGTCCTGCGCGACGACCCACGGTTCGCGGAGCTGCTCGGGCACTTCCCCGACATCGACCCCTCCCTGCACGGCCTGCGCGCGATCATCCTGGTGCGGGCCGAACTCGTCCGTGACTCCTGCGGGTACGCGGTGCCCCTCATGACGTACGAGGAGGACCGCGACCTGCACGCCAGGCGGTTCGCGCGCGAGGACACCGAGTCGCTGAGCGCGTACTTCGCCAAGAAGCAGCACATCGCGACCAGCCTGGACGGCCTGCCCGGCCTGCCGCTGCCCCTCCCGCCTGCGAACGTCTGAGACACGCGCCCCGATCCGCACACCACCGAGCACACGACACACCGCACAACTGAACACACGGACCGCCCCGCGCGTATCTCTGGGCCGAGGGACCACGTCGATCGCCCCTTGCTCCCGTCCCCGGAGGAACCGTGACCACCACGCTCGCAGGCGGCCGTGCCGCCCGCCGCCAGACGATGCGCCGCATCCGACCGCGCCGCTCCCCGGCCGTCCCGCTGGTGATCGCCCTATGGGCGGGCGCCGCGGCGGTGTTGTGGCTGTGGTGGGACAACACGCCCTCCCTCGCGGACAACACCGCCAAGATCCTGGCCGCCGGGCGGATCACCGGTCTGCTCGCCGGCTATCTGATGGCGCTCGTCGTGCTCCAGATGGCCCGGGTGCCCGCCCTGGAGCGACGGGTCGGCTCGGACCGGGTGGCGCGCTGGCACGCGATGAGCGGGCGGTACACCGTGTGCCTGGTCATCGCCCATGTCTTCCTCACCATGTGGGCGTACGCGCTCCAGGCGGGCAAGACGCTCGGGGACGTCGTCCAGCAGACGATCGACTCGGTCAACACGCTGCCGGACATGGGCAAGGCGGCCATCGGCACCGGGCTGCTGTTCGTCATCGCGTTCATCTCGATCGGGGGCATCCGCCGCCGTATCCCCTACGACAGCTGGTACCACGTGCACCTGCTGACGTACGCGGCGGTGTACCTGACGTTCTGGCACCAGATCACCACCGGCAACGAGTTCGCCGTCGAGCCGGCCGCGAAGACCTTCTGGTACGGGCTGTACGGAGCCGTGACCGCGCTGGTCGTCTGGTACCGGATCCTCACCCCGATCCGCCTCAACCTGCGGCACCGGATGTATGTCGAGGCGGTCATCGAGGAGACGCCGGGCATCGTGTCGGTGCTGATCGGCGGGCGCAAGCTGCACCGGATGGGGGCGGAGGCCGGGCAGTTCTTCCGGTGGCGGTTCAAGGCGCCGGGGATGCGGTTCAGTTCCCACCCCTATTCGCTGTCGGCGGCGCCCCGCCCGGACATGCTGCGGATCACGGTGAAGGCGATCGGCGACCACACCTCCCGGCTGCGCGATCTGAAGCCCGGCACCAAGGTCTGGGCCGAGGGCCCCTACGGCGCGCTGACCGCCCAGCGCCGCAGCCGCGGCAAGGTGCTGCTGGTGGCGGGCGGCGTCGGCATCACGCCGATGCGGGCCCTGTTCGAGACGCTGCCCGGCGCGTCCGGTGACATCACCCTGCTCTACCGGGCCAACAGCACCCAGGACCTGGCGCTGTGGGACGAGCTGTCGGCCATCGCCGACGAGCGCGGCGCCCGGCTGATGTACGCGGTCAACAGCCCGGACGGGGAACGGCCCGACATCTCGGCGGAGCGGTTGCAGCAGAAGCTGCCGGACATCGACAAGCACGACGTGTTCATGTGCGGGCCGCCCGGCTTCGCGCAGTCCGTGTACGAAGCCCTGCGCGGCGCGGGTGTGCCCGCCCGCCGTATCCATCACGAGTCGTTCGAGATGTGAGCGACGGGACGTCACACCACAGATTTCGGACTTCAGGAGCTGTAGGAGCGATGAGGAAGAGTCACCCCATCCGGCGGGTCGTGCTGGCCGGCGCCGCCACCGTGTCCGGCATCGTGCTGCTGCTGTCGCTGAAACCGGCGACCGACCCGGGGTCCGCGCAGGCCGCGGGCGGCGCGGCGCCCCCCGTGGCGGCGCAGTCCCCGCAGGGCGGCGCGCAGGCGGCCGGGAGCGGCACGGTCACCGGTGACGCGGCGCAGACCCAGTACGGGGCCGTGCAGGTACGGCTGACCGTGAGCAACGGCAAGATCACCCAGGCGGAGGCGGTGCAGGCTCCCAAGGGCGGCCAGAGCGACCAGATCACCGCGAACGCCGTGCCCAAGCTCAACCAGGCGGCGGTCGCCGCGCAGGGCGCCGACATCGACGCGGTGTCGGGGGCGACGTACACCAGCGCCGGCTACGAGAAGTCCCTCCAGTCGGCCGTGGACAAGGCGAAGGCGAGCGCCGGGTCCGGGTCCCAGGGCTCAGGCTCCCAGGGCTCGGGCTCTCAGGGCTCCGGTTCCCAAGGGTCGGGCGCCGCCCAGGCCCGTACCGTCACCGGCAGCGTCGCCCAGACCCAGTACGGGCCCGTCCAGGTGCGGGTCACGGTCAGCGGCGGCAAGATCACCAAGGCCGAGGCGGTCCAGGCGCCGAGCGGCGGGCAGAGCACCAGCGTCACCAACAACGCCGTGCCCAAGCTCAATCAGGCGGCCGTGGCGGCGGGCAGCGCCGACATCGACGCCGTGTCCGGGGCGACCTACACCAGCGCCGGCTACAAGGAGTCCCTCCAGTCGGCGCTGGACCAGACCGGTGGCTGACACGGTGGCCGAGCCGGCACAAGCTCCCGCCGCGGTACGTCGTGCGGAGGAGGTCATGGGGACGGTCTTCTCCTTCGACGTCCGCGGCGGGGATCCCGACGACGTGCGGTCGGCACTGGATGAGGCGGTCGCCGGGTTGCGCCGGGTCGACGAGGTGTTCAGCACGTACCGCGACCACAGCCAGGTATCGCGGCTGGCGCGCGGGGAGCTGACCGTCGGCGAGTGCGCCCCGGAGGTCGCCGAGGTGCTCGACCTGGGCGCCGTGGCGGAGCGGACCAGCGAGGGCTGGTTCAGCACGTCGTACGGGGGCCGGGTGGATCCGACCGGCATCGTCAAGGGCTGGTCGGTCGAACGGGCCGCCCGCCGCCTCGCCGCCGTCCCCGGAGTGAGCGGCGTGAGCGTCAACGGCGGCGGCGACGTCCAGCTCCTCGGCCATCCGGGTGCCCAGCGGCCCTGGCGGGTGGGTGTCACCGACCCGATCCGCCCGGGCGGCCTCGCCGCGGTGATCTCCGCCGCCGGGCTGGACGAGCTGGCGGTGGCCACCTCCGGTACGGCGGAACGCGGCACCCATATCGTCGACCCGCGCACGGGGCGCTCGGCGGTGACGGACCTGGTGGCGGTGACCGTGGTGGCCCCGCATCTGACCTGGGCCGACTGCTGGGCCACGGCCGCCTTCGCCATGGGCTCCCGGCAGGGCCTGCGCTGGCTGGAGTCGCTGCCGGACGTGGAGGCCCTGCTGATCACGGGCGGCGACGAGGTGCGGTGCACGGGGGGACTGGCGTCCCGGCTCGGATGAACGGGGACGGGGGCAAGGGCAACGCCCTCGCAGGCGCGGGGAACTGCGCGCCCGGCCGCCCACCGCTCGCGTTCGGCGGACGACCGCGACCCCTGCCGCCCCCCGTCAGTGGCCGTTCTGCGCCAGCCTCAGCATGTGATCGGCCAGCGCCTGCCCGCCCGTGGGGTTCCGGCTGATCAGCATCAAGGTGTCGTCACCGGCGATGGTCCCCAGAATGTCGTGCAGCTCGGCCTGGTCGATGGCCGAGGCCAGGAACTGCGCCGCCCCCGGAGGGGTCCGCAGGACCACGAGGTTCGCGGAGGCCTCCGCGGAGATGAGCAGCTCCTGCGACAGCCGCCGCATCCGCTCCTCCTTCGCCGACTCCCCCAGCGGCGCCCGAGGCGTACGGAACCCGCCCTCGCTGGGCACCGCGTAGATCAGGTCGCCGTCGGTGTTGCGGATCTTCACCGCGTTCAGCTCGTCGAGATCCCGGGAGAGCGTCGCCTGGGTGACGCTCAGCCCGTCGTCGGCGAGCAGCTTCGCCAGCTGGCTCTGCGAGCGCACGGGCTGCCGGTTGAGGATGTCCACGATCCGGCGGTGACGTGCGGTGCGGGTCTGGGGCACGGCAGGCCCGACGGCCCCGTTGTGCTCGTGGTCGTGTGCCTGACTCATCGTCGTCTCATTCCCCGGATCATCCGTCCCCGTCGGCCGCGCCGGCCCCGTCAAGGATGCCGGGCAGGGCCTGGAGAAGCGCGTCGACCTCGTCGTCCCCGAGGTTCAGCGGCGGCATGAGCCGTACGACATCGGGGGCGGGCGCGTTCACCAGGAATCCGGCGTCCTGAGCCACCTGCTGTGCCTTGGCGGCGAGCGGCTCGGTGAGCACGATACCCAGGAGCAGTCCCGCGCCCCGGACATGGTCGATCAGCGGGTGGCCGAGTCCCTCGATCCCGTCGCGCAACTTCTCGCTCTGCCGCTTGACGTTCTCCAGCAACCCGTCGTTCGCGATGGTGTCCACGACGGCCAGTCCCGCGGCACAGGCGACCGGGTTCCCGCCGAAGGTGGTCCCGTGCTGGCCGGGCTGAAGCAGGTCCGCGGCCCGCCCGAAGGCGACGGTCGCGCCCAGCGGCAGCCCGCCGCCGAGTTGCTTGGCGAGGGTGACGATGTCCGGCAGCACGCCCTCGTGGGCCTGGTACTCGAACCAGTGCCCGGTGCGCCCGATGCCGGTCTGCACCTCGTCGAGGACGAGCAGCGCGCCGGTGGCGGCGGTGATCGCCCGCGCCGCCTTCAGATAGTCGGCCGGCGGCACCACGACCCCGAGCTCGCCCTGGATGGGCTCGATGACGACCAGTGCGGTCTCCTCGGTGACCGCGGCGGCCAGTGCCTGCGCGTCGCCGAACGGCACATGCGTGACCTCACCGGGCAGCGGCAGGAACGGCTCCCGCTTGCCGGCCTGGCCGGTCATCGCGAGGGCGCCCATCGTGCGGCCGTGGAAGCCGCCCTCGGTGGCGACGACATGGGTCCGCCCGGTCAGCCGGCCGATCTTGAACGCGGCCTCGTTGGCCTCTGCTCCGGAGTTGCAGAAGAAGACCTTGCCGTCCCGGCCGAAGAGCTGCAGGAGCCGTTCGGCGAGGGCGACGGTCGGCTCGGCCATGAAGAAGTTGGAGATGTGGCCGAGGGACGCGATCTGGGTGCTGACCGCCTCGACGATCGCGGGGTGGGCGTGGCCCAGCGCGTTCGTCGCGATGCCGCCGACGAAGTCGAGGTACTGCTTGCCGTCGGCGTCCCAGACCTTCAGGCCCTCCCCGCGCACGAGCGGGAGCCGGGGGGTGCCGTAGTTGTTCATGAGCGAGCCCTGCCACCGCTGGGCGTACTCCGCGTTCGCCGTGGTCCCGGTCATCCGGCAGCCCCCTCAGATGCGTCCGGCACGACCATCGTGCCGATTCCTTCGTCGGTGAAGATCTCCAGCAGGATGGAGTGCTGCACCCGGCCGTCGATGACGCGCGCGGTCTGCACGCCGCCCCGCACGGCGTGGAGGCAGCCCTCCATCTTCGGGACCATCCCGGCGCTCAACTCCGGCAGCAGCTTCTCCAGTTGGGAAGCGGTGAGGCGGCTGATCACCTCGTCGGAGTTCGGCCAGTCCTCGTAGAGGCCCTCGACGTCCGTGAGGACCATGAGGGTTTCGGCGCCCAGCGCGGCAGCGAGTGCCGCAGCCGCCGTATCAGCATTGACGTTGTAGACATGGTGGTCGTCCTGGGAACGGGCGATCGACGAGACGACGGGAATCCGGCCGTCGGCCAGCAGGGCCTCGATCGCGCCCGTGTCGATGTCGGTGATCTCGCCGACCCGTCCGATGTCGACGAGCTCGCCGTCGATCTCGGGCTGGTGCCGGGTGGCGGTGATGGTGTGCGCGTCCTCGCCGGTCAGGCCGACGGCGAGCGGGCCGTGCTGGTTGAGCAGCCCGACGAGCTCGCGCTGCACCTGTCCGGCCAGCACCATCCGTACGACGTCCATGGCGTCCTCGGTGGTGACGCGCAGGCCGGCCTTGAACTCGCTGACGATGCCGTGCCTGTCGAGGGCGGCGCTGATCTGCGGGCCGCCGCCGTGCACGACGACGGGCTTGAGGCCCGCGTGGTGCAGGAACACGACGTCCTGGGCGAAGGCGGCCTTCAGGTTCTCGTCGATCATGGCGTTGCCGCCGAACTTGATGACGACGGTCTTGCCGTTGTGCCGCACGAGCCAGGGCAGCGCCTCGATGAGGGTCTGGGCCTTGGGCAGAGCGGTGTGCTTCCGCGTCGGATTGCTCATGAGGAGTAGGCGCTGTTCTCGTGGACGTAGTCGGCGGTGAGGTCGTTGGTCCAGATGGTGGCGGTCTCGGCGCCGGCGGCGAGGTCGGCGACGATGTGCACCTCGCGGTAGCGCATGTCGACCTTCTCGCGGTCCTCGCCCACGCCGCCGTTCTTGCACACCCATACGCCGTTGATGGCCACGTTCAGTCGGTCGGGCTCGAAGGCGGCGGCGGTGGTGCCGATCGCGGAGAGCACCCGGCCCCAGTTGGGGTCCTCGCCGTGGATGGCGCACTTGAGGAGGTTGTTACGGGCGATGGAGCGGCCCACCTCGACGGCGTCGTCCTCGGTCGCGGCGTTGATCACCTCGACCTTGATGTCCTTGCTGGCGCCCTCGGCGTCCCGGATCAGCTGCTGGCCGAGGTCGTCGCAGACCGCGCGGACGGCTTCGGCGAACTCCTCGTAGGCCGGGGTCACTTCGGCGGCGCCGGAGGCGAGCAGCAGCACGGTGTCGTTGGTCGACATGCAGCCGTCGGAGTCGACGCGGTCGAAGGTGACCTTGGTGGCGGCGCGCAGGGCCTTGTCCAGGACGTCATCGCCGAGGTCGGCGTCGGTGGTGAGGACGACCAGCATGGTGGCGAGTCCGGGGGCGAGCATCCCCGCGCCCTTGGCCATGCCGCCGACGGTCCAGCCGTCCTTGGTGACGACGGACGTCTTGTGGACGGTGTCGGTGGTCTTGATGGCGATGGCGGCCTTCTCACCGCCGTGCTCGGAGAGCTGGGCGGCGGCGGTCTCGACGCCGGGCAGCAGCTTGTCCATCGGCAGCAGCACGCCGATCAGGCCGGTGGAGCAGACGGCCACCTCGATGGCGCCGCGCCCGAGCACCTCGGCGGTCTTCTCCGCGGTCGCGTGGGTGTCCTGGAACCCCTTCGGCCCCGTACAGGCGTTGGCGCCGCCGGAGTTGAGGACGACAGCCGACACCTGGCCGCCCTTGAGCACCTGCTCGGACCACAGCACGGGGGCCGCCTTCACACGGTTGGAGGTGAAGACACCGGCGGCGGCGCGGCGCGGCCCGGTGTTGACCACGAGGGCCAGGTCCGGGTTGCCGTTCTCCTTGATTCCGGCGGCGATGCCCGCGGCCGTGAATCCCTTGGCTGCCGTGACGCTCAAGGCGCGACTCCGATCGTGGAGAGCCCGGTGGTCTCGTCGAGACCGAGGGCGAGGTTCATGCTCTGGACGGCACCGCCCGCGGTGCCCTTGGTCAGGTTGTCGATGGCGCTGATCGCGATGATGCGGTTCGCTGCCGCGTCGTACGCGACCTGCACCTGAACGGCGTTCGAACCGTAGACGGACGCCGTGGCGGGCCACTGCCCCTCGGGGAGCAGATGGACGAAGGGCTCGTCGGCGAACGCCTTGTCGTAGGCGGCGCGGACGGACTCGGCGGTGACGCCGTCCTTCGCGGTCGCGCTGCACGTGGCGAGGATGCCACGGGGCATGGGGGCGAGTGTCGGGGTGAACGAGACGCGGACCCGCTCCCCCGCCGCCGCGCTGAGGTTCTGGATCATCTCCGGCGTGTGCCGGTGGCCGCCGCCCACGCCGTACGGCGACATGGAGCCCATGACCTCGCTGCCCAACAGGTGCGGCTTGGGCGCCTTGCCCGCGCCGGAGGTGCCGGAGGCGGCGACGATCACGGCCTCGCGCTCGGCCAGACCGGCGGCGTAGGCCGGGAACAGGGCGAGCGAGACGGCCGTCGGGTAGCAACCGGGCACCGCGATGCGCTTGGACCCCTCCAGCGCGGCGCGGCCACCCGGCAGTTCGGGGAGCCCGTAGGGCCAGGTGCCGGCGTGCGGGGAGCCGTAGAAGGTCTCCCAGTCTGCCGCGTCCTTCAGCCGGAAGTCGGCGCCCATGTCGACGACGAGTACGTCCGGGCCGAGCTGCTCGGCGACCGCGGCGGACTGCCCGTGCGGCAGCGCGAGGAAGACGGCGTCATGTCCGGCGAGGACCTCGGCGGTGGTCTCCTGGAGTATCCGGTCGGCGAGCGGCAGCAGGTGCGGCTGGAGCGCGCCGAGACGCTGTCCGGCGTTGGAGTTGCCGGTCAGGGCGCCGATCTCGACCTCGGGGTGCGCCAGGAGCAGACGCAGCAGTTCCCCGCCCGCATATCCGCTCGCTCCGGCCACTGCCGCACGTACCGCCATGGAATCCTCCTCCTCGATGGCATGACTATACGTTTCTCCGCACGTTTATGCAATCTTGTCGACCACCGCTTGTCGACCACCGGACTGCGACGGCTATCCGGAGCGAGGCGATCCGGCTTTGTCCGGGCCATGCCCATCCACCAGTGTCCCCGGGCGCATGATCAGGAGATCACAGCAAGCGGAGGACATGGCTGAAAAAGGCGGTACGCCGGAGTGGTGCCACAACGCGTGCGGGCAGGCCCTCGCGGCCCTGGCGCTGTTCGCGGGGCTGGGCGGCGGCGAAGCGGGGGGATGTGCGTCAATGGTCGCGCGGGAACGGATACGACGGACGAGGGGGCGCGATGGGCGAGTGCCGGCCAGTGCCCGACGCACTGGACTATCTCGCCGGGGACTGGCGGGTCGAGCGGACCGTGCGGGACCTCGCGAGCGGGGAGGACGGGACCTTCTCCGGCACGACGGTTTTCAGCCCGCTGGACGGCGGCGGCCTCCTGCACCACGAGTCCGGCACGTTCGTCTGGCGGGGCGCCGCCAGAGCGGCCGAGCGGACCCTGCGCTTCCTGCCGGGCGCGGCGGACGGCACGGTGGACGTGCGCTTCGCGGACGGCCGCCCCTTCCACGACCTGGACCTGAGCACGGGGCGGCACATCGCCGACCACCCGTGCTCGGCCGACCTCTACCGGGGCGAGTTCACCGTCCGGGACGAGGACCACTGGCGCACGGTGTGGCGGGTGCGCGGCCCGGCGAAGGACCTCGTCCTGACCACCCGCTACGCGCGTGAGAGATGAGCCGGCGCTCCGTCGAGGCGGAGGTTCCAGCGGCCTGCACGGCCGGTCACGACGGTCGTCGACAGGGGCCGTACGTCGATGTTCCAGTACGTGGCGGGCGGCGCCTTCAGCGCGTACACCAGGGCGGCGCGGATCACGGATGGTTCGGCCACCGCGACGATGCGGCAGCCGTCGTCCACGGGCCGGGTGTCGAGCCAACCGCCGACCCGGGAGATGAACCCCAGCAGCGATTCACCGCCGTGCGGCGTCGCGCGCGGGTCGGCCAGCCAGGCATCCACCGCGTCGGGTTCGCGGGCCATCGCCTCGCCGAGGGTCAGTCCACGCCAGCGGCCCATGTCACAGTCGCGCAGGGCGAGTTGGACCAACGGGGCGTAACCGAGGGCGTCGCCGGTGGCACGGCTGCGCGGGGTCGGCGAGCAGTAGCGCAGCTCGGCCGCCGCCAGTGGCAGCAGCTCGCGCGCGACGCTCTGGACCTCGTCCCAGCCGGCCTGGTCCAGCGGCCGGTCGTCCTGAAAGCGCTCCGCGAGCAGCGAGGCGCTGCGCGCGGCGGCGACAAACGTGACCCGAAGTGGCATGCGTGGATGGTGTGCCGCGAAAGTGCGCAGGTCAAGAGGTGTTGTACGGGAGTCACCGAGGGTGGACGTGATCTTACTGCCGGGTCAGGACCAGGCGGACAAGTCACTGGAAAACGGCTGTTGGAGATTCAAGCACCGAAGGAGAGCGCCATCCACTGGTCCGGCTTCTCCAGCTTTGCGAACCCGAGCTTCTCGTACACCCCGTGCGCGTCGTGCGTGGCGAGCAGCACGCGCCTGACGCCGTACGGCCGCAAGCGCTCGCGCACCGCCCCGACGAGCGCCGTCCCGATGCCCTTGCCGCGCACCGACGGGTCGACGTACACATCGCACAGCCAGGCGAAGGTCGCCCGGTCGGTGACGACCCGGGCATACGCCACCTGCTCCCCCGAAACCGTCTCGTAGACACCGAAGTTCAGCGAACCGTCGATCGCCTGGTCCTGCTTCTCCCGCGCCCGTCCGATCGCCCAGTACGCGTCGGTGGACAGCCAGCGATGCACCCGCTCGCGATCCACACGGTCCGGGTCGGTGGAGATCTCGTAGCCCTCGGCGAGCGGCGGGGTGTCGGTCATACGGCGAGACTCGCAGGGCACGGGCACCGGCGTCGAGCGGTTTTGCCGGGCGGCGCCGCCCGGCTAGAGCACCTCGTCGCAGGCGGTCCGCAGTCGCCGTACCCCCTCGGTGATCTCTCCCGGCCCCGCCACCGCCGCGAAGCTCAGCCGCAGATGCCCGGCCGGTGGCTCCGCGCTGAAGTAGGGGCGGCCGGGGGTGATCGCCACCCCCGCGCGCAGGGCGGCCGAGGTCAGGGCGGCCTCGTCGGTGCCGTCGGGCAGGCGCAGCCAGAGGTGGTAGCCGCCGGACGGGATGTGCGGGAGGGCCAGTTCGGGCAGGTCGAGGCGCAGGGCGGCGGTCATGGTGTCGCGGCGGGTCTTCAGCTCCGCGGAGATGGCCCGCAGATGGCGCGGCCAGGCGGGCGAGCCGACGAGTTCCAGCGCCGCCTCCTGGAGCGGGCGCGGGACGAAGAAGGTCTCGACGACCTGGATGGCGCGCAGCCGCTCCAGCACCGGACCACGGGCGGCGAGCGCGCTCAGCCGGAAGCTCGGCGAGGTGGCCTTGGTCAGCGAGCAGACGTGGACGACGACGCCGTCGGGATCGTCGGCGGCCAGCGGAGCCGGTAGCGGCCCCGCGTCCTCG
The DNA here is from genome assembly GCF_043673425.1 of Streptomyces sp. M41. Taxonomy (NCBI): domain Bacteria; kingdom Bacillati; phylum Actinomycetota; class Actinomycetes; order Kitasatosporales; family Streptomycetaceae; genus Streptomyces; species Streptomyces sp. M41. Next base: position 220,655 of record NZ_JBIMKE010000004.1, read on the forward strand.
TGCACCAGCCGTCGTACGAAGTCGTCCTCGACGACGAAGGCGCCGGCCTCGCGCGCGATGCGCAGCACCTCCCCGCGCCGCTCGGGGGCGAGCACGGCGCCGGTCGGGTTCTGGAACAGCGGCTGGCAGACGAAGACGCGGGCGCCGGTCGCCCGGAAGGCGTCGGCGAGCAGGGCGGGCCGCACGCCGTCCGCGTCGACCGGGACCGGCACCGGGCGCAGGCCGGCGGCGCGGGCGATGGCCAGCATGCCCGGATACGTCGGCGACTCGACCAGCACCGGCGCACCCGGCGGGGCCAGCGCCCGCAGTGCGGTGGTCAGGGCGGACTGGCCGCCCGCGGTGATCAGCACCTCGGCGGCCGTGACGGGAGCGCCCGGACCGCCGATGCCGCGCGCGAACCACTCCCGCAGCTCCGGCAGCCCCTCCATGGGCGGCCTCCCCCACACCCCGGGCCTGCGGCCGGCTCGCGACAGCGCGGCGGCCATCGCCCGCTCCGGCTGCAACGACTGGTGCAGATAGCCACCGTTGAACTCGATCACGCCGGGTGGCGGGGCGGCCAGCGAGACCAGCACTCCGGAGGCGTCCACCGAACGCGGCACGAGCTCCGCGGCCGCGTCCGCGCTGAGCGTCACCTCCTGCCAGGAGGTGTCCCCGACGACGGTGGCCGGCGTGCGCGCCTGCGCGCGGAACGCGCCGGCGCCGGGCCGGGTGACCACCAGCCCTTCGGCAGCCAGTTGGGCGAGGGCGCGGGAGACCGTCACCGGGCTCACGCGGAATCGCTCGACGAGGGCACGGCTGGACGGGAGCTTTCCACCAGGAGAGTAGCGGTTCAGTTCCCGTCGCAGCTGATTCGCCAGTTCGTCGACGCTGCTACGCTCTTGCATGAGAGCCGAGAATAGCGCTACCAGCCCGACCGCGATAGCAGTCACCACCCCGGCCGCCGAGCACTCCGACACCGAGGCGAGCACGACGAGCACCCCGGGCAGCGCGGCCGGAGCCCTCGCCACCACCAGGCCCGCCCTGCGCGGCACCCTCCAGGCCGCTCTCGGCGTCGCGGCGTTCTCCCTGACCTTCCCCGCCACCGCATGGGGCCTGGAGGGCTTCGGCCCCTGGTCCCTGGTCGCCGTGCGCAGCGTGCTCGCCGCGCTGATCGCGGGCGGGTGTCTGCTGGCGCTGCGCGTGCCGCTCCCCGAGCGCCGGCACTGGGCCGGCCTCGCGGTGGTCGCCGCCGGGGTGGTGCTCGGCTTCCCCCTGCTCACCACGCTCGCGCTCCAGACGTCCACCACCGCCCACGCCGCCGTGGTGGTCGGCCTGCTGCCGCTGACCACCGCCCTGTTCTCCGCCCTGCGGGTCGGGTCCCGCCCCTCGCGGACCTTCTGGTTCGCTGCGCTCGTCGGCGCGGCCTCGGTGGCCGCCTTCACCGTGCAGCAGAGCGGCGGCGCCCTGACCACCGCCGACCTGTACCTCTTCGCGGCGCTGCTGGTGTGCGCGGCCGGCTACACCGAGGGCGGCCGGCTGGCCCGGGTCATGCCCGGCTGGCAGGTGGTCGGCTGGGCGGTGGTGCTGTGCCTGCCGCTGACCGTGCCGGCCGCCGCGGTGGCGCTGTCGTTCGAGCCGGTGCAGCTGACCTGGCACGGCGTCACCGGGCTGCTGTGGGTCGCGGCGGGCTCGCAGTTCCTCGGACTGGTCGTCTGGTACCGGGGCATGGCGGCCATCGGCATTCCGAAGGCCAGCCAGTTGCAGTTGGCCCAACCCCTGCTCACACTGGTGTGGTCGGTGCTGCTGCTGGGCGAGCACCTGACAGTGGCCGCCCCGTTGACGGCCACGGCGGTGCTCGTGTGCATCGCCGTGACCCAGCGGACGCGTGGCTGAGCGGGCCGTACGACCCACTTCCCACCACCGCTGCACGCCGTAGACTCAAGGCCACGGACCGCTGCTCCCGCACCGGGTGAGGAGGACCGACAGATGCGTGCAACCGTGGGCGACCAGCTTGTCCAGCACGGCAGGGTGGTCGGGCAACACGACAAGGTCGGCGAGATCGTCGAAGTCCTGGGGCAGGAGGGCAATCCTCCGTACCGCGTCCGTTTCGAGGACGGGCACGAGGGCCTGTGCTCCCCCGGGCCCGACACCGAGATCCGCCATCGGAACACGACGACCCGGTAGGTCGTCGCGCTGCTCGGCCCTGGGCCGTCAGCGTGGGAGTGTCGCCGGCTGCTGGTAGTGGTCGGCGACCACCTGCGCCATGGCCCCGATCCGGTCCGTCGCCACGTCCTTCGACGCGAAGTAGACGTGCCCGCGCGCCTCCACGTGCTTCTTGGCGAGGGTGAGGTGCCGTGACAGCTCGGCCCGGTCCTGCCATGCCGCGGGCTGCGCCGGATCGCCGGCCTTGTAGAGCGCCTCGCCGATGTAGAGCTGTGTGCGGCTGCCCCGCGCGACCTCCGCCCACCAGGGCACCAGCTTGGCGTAGTCGGCCGCCGCGAAGCCGATGTTCCAGTACAGCTGCGGGCAGATGTAGTCGATCCAGCCCTCGCGGACCCACTTGCGGGTGTCGGCGTACAGGTCGTCGTACGTCTGCACACCCGCCCTGGTGTCCGAGCCGAGCGGGTCGGTGGCCGCGTTGCGCCATACGCCGAACGGGCTGATGCCGAACCGGGTGGCGGGCCTGAGCTCGCTGATCCCGGCCGCCATCTCCCGGATCAGCTTGTCGATGTTGTCCCGGCGCCAGGCGGCCCGTGTCGGGAAGCCGCCGCCGTAGCGGTCGTAGGCGTCGGTGTCGTCGAACGCCTGGCCGGCCACCGGATACGGGTAGAAGTAGTCGTCGAAGTGGACCGCGTCGACCGGATACCGCTCGACGGCGTCCAGCATCGCCTGCCGCACGAAGGCACGGACTTCCGGCAGCCCCGGGTTGTAGTAGAGCTTGCCGCCGTACGCCACCACCCAGCCCGGGTTCCGGCGGGCGGGGTGGGTCTTCACCAGCCTGGTGGGGTCGGTGTGGTTGGCGATGCGGTACGGGTTGAACCAGGCGTGCAGCTGCATGCCCCGGGCGTGCGCCTCGGTGACGGCCGTGCCGAGCGGATCCCAGCCGGGGTCGCCGCCCTGCTTTCCGGTGAGGACCTGCGACCAGGGCTCGTACGGCGAGGGCCACAGGGCGTCGGCCGTGGGCCGTACCTGGAGCACGATGGTGTTCAGGTTGGCGTCCGCCGCGTTGTCCAGGTGGTCGATCAGTTCGGCGCGCTGCTCGGCCGCGGGCAGCCCCTGCCTGGAAGGCCAGTCCCGGTTGGCCACGGTCGCCACCCACACGCCGCGCATCTCACCGGTCGCCCGGCGCCGGTCCGGGCCGGGTCCGCCGGCGGTGGTGGCACCCGCGGGGGCCGCGCCGCCTCCCCCCACCAGTGCCGACAGAGCGGCCACCGCGAACGCCCGTCGCGACAACCGTGACTTCGGGTGCAGCATCTCTTGGTACCTCCGTTGCCGTGGTCGAGGGCCCACCCCGGGCGTCCCGTGGTCGGCCGGTCACACCCCGTGACAGTTTTTCATGAGGCACCCGAACGATCGATCACGCTGCGCCGAAGGTAACGTGCAGGTTTGGAGCAGGCGTCGAACAGCGGCGGACCTGCCGCAGTCGTGGATCAGCGAAGGGGACGATGTGACCGGCATCTCCGGAGATATTGCACGCGTCGGTGTGGTGGGCTGCGGCCAGATGGGAGCGGGCATCGCCGAGGTGTGCGCCCGCTCCGGCCTGGATGTGAAGGTCGCCGAGACCACCGGCGAGGCCCTGGAGATCGGCCGCACCCGGCTGTTCAACTCCCTGGCCAAGGCCGCCGAGCGCGGCAAGATCAGCGAGGAGGAGCGGGACGCCACGCAGGCCCGGCTCTCCTTCACCACCGACCTCGGCGAGTTCGCCGACCGCGACCTGGTGATCGAGGCCGTCGTGGAGAACGAGCAGGTGAAGACGGAGATCTTCCAGGTGCTCGACCAGGTCGTGACCCGCCCGGACGCGATCCTCGCCTCCAACACCTCCTCGATCCCGCTGGTGAAGCTGGCCGTCGCCACCTCGCGGCCCGACCAGGTCATCGGCGTCCACTTCTTCAACCCCGCCCCGGTGCAGAAGCTCGTCGAGCTGATCCCGGCGCTCACCACCTCCGAGGGCACCGTCGCCCGCGCCCAGTCCTTCGCCGAGAAGCTGCTGGGCAAGCACGCCATCCGCGCCCAGGACCGCTCCGGTTTCGTCGTCAACGCCCTGCTGATCCCGTACCTGCTCTCCGCGATCCGGATGTTCGAGACGGGCATCGCCAGCCGCGAGGACATCGACAACGGCATGGAGATGGGCTGTGCCCACCCGATGGGCCCGCTGAAGCTGTCCGACCTGATCGGCCTGGACACCGTCGCCTCGGTGGCGCAGAGCATGTACGACGAGTTCAAGGAGCCGCTGTACGCCGCTCCCCCGCTGCTCCAGCGCATGGTCGACGCGGGCCGGCTGGGCCGCAAGACCGGCTCCGGCTTCTACACCTACGGCTGATTACGGACGGTCAGATTCCGGCCAAGTACACGTGCCCGGCACCGAGATGGTGCCGGGCACGTGTCATTCGCACACCGTGTGCGCCGCGGGCTCGCATATGCCCATCGCACACTCTCCCCATGCGTCCACCAGGCGAGTTCACTTTCCCTGCGCATGCAAGGGATGACCGACGACTACGGAAAGGAGCGGACTCGTGACCGCCGATCCCGAGCATCCGGTCGTATCTGGAGAACTCGCAGAGTTACGACGTCGTCTCGACGTCGCCTACGCCCGCGTGGAGGGCGGGCTGGCTCTGCTCACGCACCGCACCGAGGAGACCGCCAAGGAGATGGACGAGCTCAACACCCGGATCAACACGCTGGAACACGCGCGCTGGCCGCTGCCCGCGGTCGCCGCCCTCACCGCCGTGGGTGCGCTCGTCGTGGCGATCTGGCAGGCGGTCGGACACTAGGGCCAGTCGTCCGGATCATGCCGGTCCGGGCGCGCGGCGTCCTCAGCGCAGGACGTCCTGGCCGTCCTGGCCCAGCCTGAGTTGGTGCAGCATCAGTAACGCGGCCGCCATGTTGGCGGCCGGGACCTCCCCGCGGGCGACCATGTCGGGGACGAGCTTGAGCGGGACCCACTCCCGGCGGTCCGACTCGAAGTCGTCCACGGGATGTCCGACGTACTCGCCCTCGTCGGCCCAGTAGATGTGGTGCCGGGCGTCGGTGAGCCCGTTGGAGGGCTCCACGCTCATGAGGTGGTGCAGGGGCCCCGGCCGCCAGCCGGTCTCCTCCTCCAGCTCCCTGGCCGCCGCGTGGACGATGTCCTCGCCGTCCTCGACGACGCCCGCCGCGAGTTCCCACCCCCAGCTGTCGGTGATGAAACGGTGGCGCCACAGGAGGAGGACCTCATTGGCCTCGTTGACCACCGTGGCCACGGCGACCGGCCGCAGCCGTATGAGGAAGTGGTCCAGGTGCCGCCCGTCCGGCAGTTCCACGTCTGCCAGGTTGACGGTGAACCAGCGGTTTTCATATACAGTTTGTTCGTTCTGTTTCGTCCACTGCACGGTTCTGCCACCTTCCGTCGAGTAAGTGGCAATATCGCAGCAGGGACTATGAAGGTGTCGCTGTACGAGTACCAGCCTGCACCGGCCTAAAGCGGTACGCGCAGTGCTCCGTCGATGAGTTCGGCGGCCTCGGCGGTGCCGGCGCAGCCGCTGCGCACCAGGTGTTCGCGTACCGCGCGGAGTCTGTCGCGCAGGCGCTGGGACTCCATGCCGCGGGCCTGTTCGGCCATCTGCACCGCGGTGGCCACCGCCTTGTCGGCGTTGCCCTGGCGCAGTTCGATGGTGCTGAGCATGGCCAGCCGGTGCACCCGTCCCCGGTCGTGGGCGGGATTGTCGACGGCGGCAGCGGCGTGCTCCCCCGCGGCGGCCAGCTCCCCGAGACTGAGCAGCGCCTCCGCCACCTGCACATTGACGAGCCCGGGCTGGACATAGCCCGTCTCGTCGGGTTCGTACCCGCGGCGGATGCGATCGGCGGCCTGTTCGGCACGCCGGATACAGGACAGCGCGCTGGTGCCGTCGCCGAGGTGGGCGTACGCCTTCGCCTGCATCGCGTACAGGTCGGAGGCGAGCGCCGGGGTGATGTGCTTGCCGGCGGCCCTGAGCGCGGCTTCCGCGAAGGCGACGGCCTGCCGGAACTCCCGCATGAACAGCGACTGGTTGACCAGCAGCGCGATCACATAGGCGCCGAGTCCCCGGTCGCCGCTCGCCTTGGCGAGCCTGAGCGCCTGGTGGAAGTAGCGCTGGGCGAGCCCGTGCGCGTCCGAGTCGTAGGCGCAGATCCCGGCGACGGCCACCAGTCCGCCCGTGGCGCGGTGCAGTTGGCGTCCGGTGGCGTCGGTGTAGCTGCCGCGCAGCAGCGGCGCGGCCTCGGCGTTGAGGAAGCCGACGATCCGGGTGCGGGTCGCTATGCCGCCGGCCTTGCGGTACATCTGCTCGTAGTGGGTGCGCGCGGCCCGCAGCATGTCGAGGTCGGCCGGGGTGACCCGGTGCCGCCCGCCGCGCGAGACGTCGACGTCCTCGGGCGGGTTCTCCCACTCCCAGACGGGCATCACGGCGGGCGTGCCGGTGACCGCGGGCGCGCCCAGGATGTGCGGACGCTGCTGCTCGTCGGAGCGCCACAGGGCGGTGGCCCGCTCCACGAACCCGGACAGCGAGGTGGTGTGCGCGGCGGCCGGATCGCCGGGGACGCCGAGGCCGATGTCGTCCAGGGTCACGGTGCGGTGCAGTCGGCAGGCGAGCACCTCGCAGATCAGGTCGGGCACCTGGCCGCGCGGGCGCTGGCCCTTCAACCACCGTGCGACGGCGGTGTGTTCGTATCTCAGCGCGAGCCCGCGTGCCCGCCCTGCCTGGTTCACGTGTGCGGCCAGCCCCGCGTGCGAGATCCCGGCCTCGTCCAGGATCGCGTCGAGCAAGGTGTTGGGCTGCATGGATGCCCCCCGGGTGGCTCGGTGCCGTCAGAGTAGTGCGAACCGCTTCACACGGGGTGTGAACGGAGTGCCCGAATCCGCAGTGTGCGCGCACTGTTGCGGAGAGTTTCGAACCGGTTGACTGAAATGCCTCGCAAGAGGCCGGCCGGGCCGCCGGCTCCCCCTCGTACAGTGCGGCGGCCCGCACCCGCGCCGTCCGCCCAGCTGCCTGCCCGACACTCCGTGGCTGGGCGGACGGCCGCCGGCGCCCCGGAGTGACCAGGGCCTGTTGCGCTAAAGGAGGTTGGTCGGCTGCGGGTCGGACGGAGTGGCTGCTCGCGCGGTTCCCCGCGCCCCGGGGGAACCGCAGTCCACCTTCGTTCGGCCGTTTTGCAGGACCAGGAGCGCCATGTCGTCCGACGGTCTGCCCTTCGTGTGGCGCAGGACGGCCATGAAGAGGGTGCGCAGGATCGTCTGCGGGGTGACCGGGTGATGGCGTACGGCTTCGGCGAGGGCCGACTGGAGCGAAAAGAACCGGCCGCGCGCGTCCCTCCCGTCCTCGACACCGTCCGTGTACAGGACGAGGGAGTCGCCGGGGAGCAGGGAGCCGCAGGGCAGCGGAGTCAGCTCGGGCGGGAGGGGGAACGGGCCGAGGGGCGGGAGGGGGTCGGTGCGGGCGAGGGGTTCGACGGTCGTGCCGCTCAGCAGATACGGCCAGGGGTGACCGCAGTTGAGGGCGGAGATCTCGCCGTCCCGGCCGATTTCCAGCAGCAGGACGGTCACGAACTCCTCCGAGGCAGGGGAGTCGCGCGACCGCTCACGCAGATGCCGGGCCAGAGCACGGTCCAGTCTGCGCAGCACCCCGTCCAGGCCGGGTTCGTCATGGACGGCCTCGCGGAAGCTGCCGAGGACCGCGGCGACCGTGCCGATGGCGGCGATGCCATGGCCGCGGACGTCGCCCATCACCGCCCGTACGCCGTGTTCGGTGGCGATGACCTCGTACAGATCACCACCGACACGGGCGCTGCGATCCGCGGAGAGCTGGGCGGCGGCGACATGCAGCCCGTCGACGCGCGTGGGCAGCGGCCGCAGCAGCGCGCTCTGCGCGGCACCGGCGACCTCGCGGACCTGCCGGAGCTCACGCAGCAGGGCCTGACGGACATGCACGATGAGCCCCGTGCCCACCGCGAAGAAGACGGCACTGGTGACGACCCGGGCGCCGAGGCCGTCCTCCTGGGCGAGCGGGCAGGCCAGCTTGTAGGTGATCGCCATCGCGCCCCAGGCGGTGGGCAACCCCCACGCGAGCAGCTTGCGGGGAACCCGACCCTTGATGCGGAACATGCCGATGGCCCCCCAATAGGCCCTGACAACGCAGACGGACCGGCCCCGAAAGGCCGGTCCGATTCTGTCGGCAGTTGGTCCGGAAGTACCGGATCACCCTGAGAAGTCACTCTATCGAGTGAGGTGACCCGGTCCGCCCGCCCGGGAGCGAACTACCCCCTCAGCACCGCTCCCGTACGCTCGCCGGCCAGGGCGACCGCGGCATCCCGGGCGGCCGAGGCCTCCTCGACGGTCAGCGTGCGGTCACCCGCGCGGAACCGCAGCGCATAGGCGAGCGACTTCTTCCCGTCGCCGAGCTGCTCCTCGTTCTCGTACACGTCGAACAGCCGGATGCCCTCCAGCAGTTCACCCGCCCCGTCCCGCAGCGCGGCCTCGACATCGGCGGCGGGTACCGGCTTGTCGACGACGAGGGCGACGTCCTGCGTGGCCACCGGGAACGTGGAGATGCTCGGCGCCTGCGGCGCACCGTCCCCGACCTGCTCCAGGGCGTCCAGGTCCAGCTCCATCGCACAGGTGCGCGCGGGCAGGCCGAGCGCCTTGAGCACCCGCGGGTGCAGCTCACCGGCGTGACCGATGACCTGCTCGGCGCCGTCGACGGTGATCGCCAGCGCGGCGCACCGGCCGGGGTGCCACGGGCCGTACTGCCCGGCCCGCACAATCAGCGCGGCTCCCGCCTCACCGGCGACGACCCGTGCCGCCTCGACCGCGTCGGCCCATCCGGCCGGACGGCCACCGCCCCACCAGCCGGCCTGCTCACGCGCACCGGCGAGCACGACGGCGACGTGCCGCGGCTGCTGCGGCAGCACGGCGTCCAGCGCGGTCAGCTCCTCGTCGGTCGGACGCCGGTCGACGGGCAGGTGCCCGGCGGCGCCCCGCTCCTCGCGCGGCTGGAAGACCAGGCCGGTCTCGAACAGCGCCAGGTCGTGCGAGCCGCGCCCGTCGTTGCGCCGCAGCGCGCCGAGCAGACCGGGCAGCAGCGAGGTGCGCAGCGCGGGCTCCTCGTCGTTGAGCGGGTTGACCAGCTTGACGACGCGGCGGGCCGGGTCGTCGGCCGCCAGCCCGAGCTGGTCGAAGACCTGCTCGCTCACGAAGGGGTAGTTCGGAGCCTCGACGTAACCGGCTCCGGCCAGCGCACGGCCGACCCGGCGGTGCAGGCGCTGACGGTGGGTCAGGCCACGGCCGGACGGCGGCTTGGGCAGCGTGGAGGGCAGGTTCTCGTAGCCCTCGAGGCGAATGACCTCTTCGGCCAGGTCGTTCGGCTCGAGGAGGTCCGGGCGCCAGGACGGCACGGTGACGATCAGCTCGTCCTGCCCGTACACGTCGCAGCCGATCTCCTGAAGACGGCGTACGACGGTCTCGCGGCCGTACTCGACGCCCGCGACCTTGTCCGGGTGGTCGGCCGGCGCGGTGATGGTGTGCGGCGCGGACGGCGCGACGACCTCGGTGACACCGGCCTCGGCGGTGCCGCCCGCGAGCAGCACCAGCAGGTCGACTGTGCGCTGGGCCGCCGCGGCGGCTGCCGCCGGGTCGACGCCGCGCTCGAAGCGACGGGACGCCTCGGAGGACAGCTTGTGCCGGCGGGCGGTGCGGGCGATGGCGACCTGGTCGAAGTGGGCGGCCTCGATGACGACCTCGGTGGAGGCGTTCTCCAGGTCGATGGGGGTCCCCCCGGCCGAGTCCATTCGAGGCTGGGGGAGGTCCGCGATCTCCGTGTTGGCGCCGCCCATGACGCCGGCGAGGCCGATGGGGCCGCGCTCGTCGGTGATGACGAGATCCTCGGCGTGCAGCTTGCGTTCGACTCCGTCGAGGGTGACGAGCTTCTCGCCCTCCTCGGCCCGGCGCACACCGATGGTGCCCTGGACCAGGTTCCGGTCGTAGGCGTGCAGCGGCTGGCCGAGCTCCATCATCACGTAGTTGGTGATGTCGACGGCGAGCGAGATCGGACGCATGCCGACCTTCTGGAGGCGGCGCTGGAGCCAGATCGGGGAGCGGGCCTCGGGGCTGAGCCCGGTCACGGTCCGGGCGGTGAAGCGGTCGCAGCCGATCGGGTCGGAGACCTGCACGGGGTAGCCGTAGGCGTTCGGCCCGGGCACGTCGATGAGGGCCGGGTCGCGCAGCGGCAGGCCGTAGGCGATGGCGGTCTCGCGGGCGACGCCGCGGATGGACAGACAGTCGCCGCGGTTGGCGGTGACGGCGATGTCCAGGACCTCGTCGACCAGCTCCAGGAGCTCGATGGCGTCCTTGCCGACCTCGGTCTCCGGCGGCAGCACGATGATGCCGTGGGTGCCGTCGTCGCCCATGCCCAGCTCGCCGCTGGAGCAGATCATGCCGTGGGACGTCCTGCCGTAGGTCTTGCGGGCGCTGATCGCGAAGCCGCCGGGCAGCACGGCGCCCGGGAGTACGACCACGACCTTGTCGCCGACCTGGAAGTTACGGGCGCCGCAGATGAGCTCCTGGGGCTCGCCGGTACCGTTGGCCTGGCCGACGTCGACGGTGCAGAAGCGGATCGGCTTCTTGAACTCCGTCAGCTCCTCGATGGTCAGCACCTGGCCGACGACGAGCGGGCCCTTGAGGCCGTCGCCGAGCTGCTCGACGGTCTCGACCTCCAGACCGGCGGAAATGAGCTTGGCCTGGACGTCGCGGCCGGTCTCCGTCGCCGGCAGGTCGACGTACTCCCGCAGCCAAGAAAGCGGGACCCGCATCAGATCTCCATCCCGAACGGCCGGGTGAACCGGACGTCACCCTCGACCATGTCTCGCATGTCTTCGACGTTGTGGCGGAACATCAGCATCCGCTCGATGCCGAACCCGAAGGCGAAGCCGCTGTACTTCTCCGGGTCGACGCCGCAGGCGGTCAGCACCCGCGGGTTGACCATGCCGCAGCCGCCGAGCTCGATCCAGCCCTCGGAGGAGCAGGTACGGCAGGGCCGGTCGGGATTGCCCACGGACTCGCCCTTGCAGACGTAGCAGAGCATGTCCATCTCGGCGCTGGGCTCGGTGAAGGGGAAGAAGTTCGGCCGCAGCCGCGTCTTCATGCCCTCGCCGAACAGCGACTGGACCATGTGGTCCAGGGTGCCCTTGAGGTCGGACATGGTGAGGCCCTCGTCCACCGCGAGCAGCTCGACCTGGTGGAAGACCGGGGTGTGCGTGGCGTCCAGCTCGTCCGTGCGGTACACACGGCCGGGGCAGATCACGTACACGGGCAGCTCACGGTCGAGCAGGGAGCGGATCTGCACGGGCGAGGTGTGCGTGCGCAGCACGACCCCGGACTCGGTGCCGCCGTCCGGGCCCTGGACGAAGAAGGTGTCCGCCTCGCCGCGGGCCGGGTGGTCCGGGCCGATGTTGAGGGCGTCGAAGTTGAACCACTCGGCCTCGACCTGGGGGCCCTCGGCGACCTCGTAGCCCATGGCCACGAAGATGTCCTCGATGCGCTCCGAGAGCGTGGTGAGCGGATGGCGGGCGCCGGCGGGCACGCGGTCGAAGGGCAGCGTGACGTCCACGGCCTCCTCGACCAGCACCCGCTGGTCCCGCTCGGCCTCGAGCTCGGCCTGGCGGGCGGCGAGGCCCTTGTTCACGGCGCCACGTGCCTGGCCGACGCGCTTGCCGGCCTCGGCCTTGGCGTGCGGGGGCAGGGCGCCGATCTCGCGGTTGGCGAGGGCCAGCGGGGAGGTGCCGCCGGTGTGGGCGACCTTGGCCTCCTGGAGCGCGTCGAGGGAGTCCGCGGCGGCGAAGGCGGCGAGCGCCTCGTCCCGCATGCGCTCGATCTCTTCCGGTTTCAGTGCCTCGACCTCGACAGGGTCGTACGACTTATTGGGTGCCGACATCTCTTCCCGTGCTTCCGATTGGCTGGCTGAGTGCCCCGTCTCGACCTGAAGACGCCTTGTCTCTGGTGGTGGACGCAAAGGTGCCAATGGCCGAGTCTAACGGGGTCGGGGTATGCGAATGCGCCCGTGGTGTCCTAGGCCATGAAGGCCGGTGCCGCCACGGGCAGCGTAAATCGGAACCGCGCGCCGTCGCCGGGGGCGCGGTCGACCGTGATGGTGCCGCCGTGGGCTTCGACGATGCCCTTGACGATGTAGAGCCCGAGGCCGGTGCCGCCGCGCTTGCTGCCCCGCCAGAAGCGGGTGAAGACGCGGTTCATGGACTCCTCCGGGATGCCGGGCCCCTCGTCGCTCACCGTGACCGACGTGCCGGTGTCCTCCCCTTCGCGTGGGGACGCCGTGGCCGTGATGTCAATGGTGACCGTTCCCTCGCCGTGCCGCACGGCATTTTCGATGAGGTTGCTCAGCACCTGGTCGACCTTGTCCGGGTCGGCCCACAGCGCGGGCAGCGGCTGCTCGACGCGCAGCAGGAACCGGTCGGCGGGCAGCCCCGCGGCGACGTAGGCCTGGATGTGCCGCCCGACGGCCGCGCCCATGTCGACGGGCTGGCGCCGCACCTCCAGCCGCCCGCTGTCGATCCGCGAGATGTCCAGCAGCTCGGCGATGAGCCGGGTGACGCGGTCGGCGTCGGCGTCGACGGTCTCCAGCATCAGCCGCTTCTGGTCGTCGGTGAAGCGCGCCCATTTGGCGAGCAGCGTGGCCGTGAAGCCCTTCACCGAGGTGAGCGGGGAGCGCAGCTCGTGGGCGACGGTGGCGATCAGCTCGGCGTGGCTGCGCTCGGTGCGGCGGCGGGCCTCGGTGTCGCGCAGCGAGACGACCACCCGGCGCACCGGCCCGGTCGGTTCACCGCGGACGTACCGCACCGAGACCAGGACCTCCCGGCCGCCGGGCAGCAGGAGGTTGCGCTCGGGCTGGCGGCGGCGGATGGCGAGGCCGCCGTACGGGTCGGTCAGCTGCCACCAGCGCCGGCCGTCCAGGTCCTCTAACGGCAGGGCCTTCTCCAGGCGCTGCCCGAGGGCGTCGGCGGCGGGCACGGCGGTGATGCGCTCGGCGGCGGAGTTGAAGCAGATGACGTGCCCGTGCTCGTCGGCCACGACCAGGCCGTCGGGCAGGTCGTCGGGATCGATGCCGAGCTCGGCGAGATCACCGGGACGGGACACGGACGGCGGCGGCACGTCCCGTGCTCCCGGTGCGCTGCTCGTGCCGACACTCATCCCCGTACCCCACCTCTCACTACGGCTGAGGGGCCCCCGAGCTGGTCACCCTACTAGGTCCGGCACCCTCCCACGGCGCGCTGTGCACGGGCGGACGCATAGAGACATACGGCGGCGGCGGTGGCGAGGTTCAGGCTCTCGGCCTTCCCGTGGATCGGGACGCGTACGACGGCGTCAGCGAGCGCGCGGGTCTCCTCCGGGAGCCCCCAGGCCTCGTTGCCGAACACCCAGGCGGTGGGCCCGCCCATGCTGCCCTTGTCGAGCTCGTCGTCGAGGTCGTCCGTACCCGCGCCGTCGGCGGCGAGGATCCGCACTCCGGCGTCCTTCAGTCCCGCCACGGCACGTTCGACGGGCACACCGACGGCGACGGGCAGATGGAAGAGGGAGCCGACGGAGGCCCGTACGGCCTTGGGGTTGTACAGGTCGACGGAGGCGTCGGTGAGCACCACGGCCTCGGCGCCTGCGGCATCGGCGCACCGCAGGACGGTCCCGGCGTTCCCGGGGTCGCGCACATGCGCGAGGACGGCGACCAGCCTGGGCCGGGCGACGAGGATCTCCTCGAACGGGGTGTCGATGAACCGGCAGACCCCGACGAGCCCCTGGGGCGTGACGGTGGTGGAGATGTCGGCGATCACCTGCTCGTCGGCGAGGTGCACCCGCGCACCCGCGGTCCGGGCCTCCCCGACGATGTCGGCGTACCGCTCGGCGGCGTCGACGGTCGTGAACAGCTCGACGAGCGTCGACCCGTACGCCGCCGCCTCCCGCACGGCCTGCGGCCCCTCCGCGAGAAACAGCCGCTCCTTGCCCCGGAAGTTCCGCTTACCGAGCCGCCGGGCGGCCAGGACGCGGGGGGAACGGGGGGAGATCAGCTCGGGGGCGCCGGACGGCATGGGGCTCACTTTCAGAGGATCTTTCCGCCAACACGGCCGGTGGGGCCGGCACAGGCGATGAGGTCGGCGCGGCCGGCACGGCCAACACAACGGACCCGCAGGTGAAACCCGCGGGTCCGTTCAGTCACGTCGGTTCGAGCCGAGCGCGGCGGTCACGCAGCCTTCGGCGCGTTGACGTCGCTCGGGAGCGCCTTCTGGGCGACCTCGACGAGCGCGGCGAACGCGTTGGCGTCGTTGACGGCCAGCTCGGCCAGGATCTTGCGGTCGACCTCGACGTTCGCGGCCTTCAGACCCTGGATGAAGCGGTTGTACGTGATGCCGTTGGCGCGGGCAGCGGCGTTGATGCGCTGGATCCACAGCTGGCGGAAGTCACCCTTGCGCTTCTTGCGGTCGTTGTAGTTGTAGACCAGCGAGTGGGTGACCTGCTCCTTGGCCTTGCGGTACAGGCGCGAACGCTGACCGCGGTAGCCGGAGGCCTGCTCGAGGATCGCCCGGCGCTTCTTGTGGGCGTTGACTGCCCGCTTGACGCGTGCCACTTGTTAACTCCTTGTAGCGGGGCCGTGGTTGGACTCACACGACCCGGTATCGATTGGGTCCCGGTCAGAGATCAGGCGCGAGGAACGAGGCGAGTCGATCCGCGCCCGACGTCACTTGCCGAGAAGCTTCTTGATCTTCGCGGCGTCGCCCGGGGCCATCTCGGCGTTGCCGGTCAGGCGGCGCGTCACACGGGACGACTTGTGCTCGAGCAGGTGGCGCTTGCCGGCGCGCTCACGGAGCACCTTGCCGGAGCCGGTGATCTTGAAGCGCTTGCTGGCACCGCTGTGCGACTTGTTCTTCGGCATAGCGCCGTTCTCTCCTCGTGGGTGGCGCTCCGGTGCCCGGTCGTGAAACCGGGCACGGTGGAGCGTCGCTCTGTATCGATTACGTCCTGGGGACTCGCGTCCCCCGGGATCACGCCTCGGCGGAAGCCTCGGCAGGGGCCTCGGCGTTCTCGGCGTCCGCGGCGTTCTGCGAGCGGCCTGGGTTGGCCTTCGCTTCGGCCTTGCGGGCCTCCTGCGCCTGGCGGGCCTCGGCCATCGCCTCGGTCTTCTTCTTGTGCGGACCGAGAACCATGATCATGTTCCGGCCGTCCTGCTTCGGGTTCGACTCCACGAAACCGAGGTCCTGGACGTCCTCCGCGAGCCGCTGGAGCAGTCGGTAGCCCAGCTCGGGCCGGGACTGCTCGCGACCACGGAACATGATCGTGATCTTGACCTTGTCGCCCTGCTTGAGGAACCGGACGACGTGACCCTTCTTGGTGTCATAGTCGTGCGGGTCGATCTTCGGCCGGAGCTTCATCTCCTTGATGACCGTGTGCGCCTGGTTCTTGCGCGCCTCACGGGCCTTCATGGCCGACTCGTACTTGAACTTCCCGTAGTCCATGAGCTTGCACACGGGCGGACGGGCGTTCGCCGCGACCTCGACCAGGTCCAGGTCGTACTCCTGCGCAAGCTCCAGTGCCTTGGCCAGGGGGACGATGCCCACCTGCTCGCCACTGGGACCGACAAGTCGCACCTCGGGAACGCGAATCCGGTCGTTGATGCGGGGCTCGGCGCTGATGGATCCTCCTCGGTTAGCACCACGCGACGGTCTGGCGGACAGCCGCGTATGTCTGTTTTCGTAAGACCTAACCGCGCCGAAGCACAAAAAATGCCCCGGACGATCACAGGCGGGGCTCCAAGCAATACCGGAGCACCGCCGCGATGACCGCGGGGCGCGATTTCGGGCGACTCCATCGTCCGTACGGAACGATGGTGGCCGCCTGACCGGGCTGACCCGCCGTCCCGAGGGACGGTCAGGTGGGAGATCGGAGCCTCCACTTGTGGGCCGGGCCCCTGGTGATGCACATGGGACGTCCGGCCGGTCGTCACACCAGGTTAGCAGCTACCCGGGGGTGGTGCTAATCCACGTAGGCCGGGGCCTATCGTGTGGGACATGAGTGACACCCCTGCCGAATCTGCCGAGTCTCCCGACTTCGACGAGATGACCCGCGACATCGCCGAGGTCCCCGCCGTCGAGGTGATCGTGACGGTCGCCGTCAACCTGATGAGCGCCGCCGCGGTGAAGCTCGGTCTGACCGAGGAGGGCGACAAGTACAAGGACCTGGACGAGGCCCGCAAGCTGGTGCACGCCCTCGCCGGTCTGCTGGACGCGAGCGCGACCGAGATCAGCTCGTTCCACGCGGCACCGCTGCGTGACGGCCTGAAGTCCCTCCAGCTGGCGTTCCGCGAGGCGTCGGTGGTCCCGGACGAGCCGGGCCAGGGGCCGGGCGAGAAGTACACGGGCGCGATCTACGGCTAGGGCCTGTCGTTCGGATCAGGTCGGCTGGAGGTACTGCGCCAGTCCTGGGCCGTACCGTCGGCCGGGGGCCGCGTCGCCGGCATGATCCGGACGACCGGCCCCGGCTCACCCTCGTACGTACAGGGGCTCGCCCGGTGGCGTCGCCTCGGCCGGCAGCAGTGCCAGGTCGAGGCCGCGCACCAGGCGGGCCCTCAGTGTTTCGTCGGCGGCGAGACGCTCGGCCACGGCCCGCGCGGCCTGGGCCGGGGGCGCGGCCGGGTCCAGTACGAGGGCGAGGGTGCCGTCGGCCCGACCGGGTCCGAGGTGGGCGCGCCGGACGGCGGGCTCGGCGGCGACGGCGGCGCGTACGGCCTCGACGACGGCCGGGTCGGCGAGCGGGTCGGTGGTGGTCCGGCCCTCGGCGAGCGCGAGCAGCGCGCGCCCCGTCAGCTCGTACGGCACCGGACCGGCCAGGTCCAGCACGATCGTGTCCGCCTTCTCGTGGGCCGCGGCCTGGAGGGCCTGGTGGAGGGGCACGGCCACGGGGCGGGCCGCCGGGTCCCAGCGGGTGAGGGCGTCGGTGGAGGTGAACGCGGGCAGGGCCGTGCGATCGCCGGCCTTCAGGGTCGGTACGGCCATGTCGCTGGTCTTCTCGCGGCGCAGCCCGTTCTCGTCCTCCTCGACCTCGCCGAGCACGGCCACGACGGGGACGAGCAGCCGGGCCTCCTTGAGCGCCGCAAGGACGGGCCCCTCAGCGGTGCGGTCCTCGGCCCACGCGGCGAGCGCGGCGCTCAGCCGGGGGTCGGCGGAGCCGTCGTCCTCGGGGAAGGGAGAGTCGGGAATGTTCTTGTTCGCCACGGTCCCCGACCCTATCCGGGGGAGGCCGACGCGCTCGTGCGGCCCCAGGGACGTGAAGGAGGCTGGTTCCATGGACGGTGCGGCGCGGCCGGACGTGGCCCACGACGAGCCGTCGGCGGCGGCCCTGGCGGCGGTGGCGGTCCCGGACGGTGTCGAGCTCGCGGTGGCCGTGCTGGACATGGGCTCCGGTGCGTGCGCCTCGTACGGTGACGGCTGGTTCGAGACGGCGAGCGTCGTGAAGGTCGACATCCTGGCCACGCTGCTGCTCCGGGCGCAGGACGAGGGCCGATGGCTGACGGCGGCGGAGGAATCTCACGCGACCGCGATGATCGTGCACAGTGACAACACCTCCGCGTCGGCCCTGTGGCGGGCGATCGGGCAGGCGGAGGGGCTCGACGCCGCGAACGAGCGCTTCGGGCTCACCGGCACCGAGGGCGGCGACGGGACACTGTGGGGGCTGACCCGGACCACGGCCGTCGATCAACTCAGGCTGCTGCTCCAGGTGTTCGGGGAGGACTCGGCGCTGAGCGGAGCCTCGCGGGCGTATCTGCGCGGCCTGATGGGCCGGGTGGCCGAGGGGCAGCGGTGGGGGGTGTCGGCGGCGGCCGACGACGCGTGCTGCGCCCTGAAGAACGGTTGGCTGCCGCGTACGGCGACCGGGCTGTGGGTCGTCAACAGCATCGGGCGGGTGACGGCCGGGGGCCGGGACTGCCTGGTCGCCGCGCTGTCGAAGGGAAACCGGACGCGGGAGGCGGGGGCGCGGGGTCCGGCGTCGGGGACGCCGGAGGGACGGGTCTGGCGGCGCTGGGTGCGGCCCCCGGCGTAGCAGTCGCGCCGAAGGGCGTGTCCGGGGCCGGCAGGTGCCGGTGGGGGTTGCTAGAAGCCGGGACGTTCGCGGCGGTCCCGTACCAGGGCGACGAAGGCGGCGGCCTCAGTCGGCGGCGTGGGTGCCAAATCCGCGGCGGGCATGAAGGGCCCGACGGCCGGGTCGGGTGTGGACCCGGCGTAGCGGTCGCGCCGGGTGTGTCCGAGGGGTGGGGGCGCTAGAAGTCAGGGCGTTCGCGGCGGCCTCGGATCAGGGTGACTGCCGCGATCAGCAGGATGCCGCCGACGGTGCCGGCCAGTACTGCGGTCCAACTCGTCGCGTCGTCGCCGGACTCGGCGGCGTCGGGGCCGGCGCCGAAGTACTCCTCGCCGTACGCCGCCGGCTCGAGTTCGCCGGGTTTGATGCGGGCGGCCTTCTCGATGGCGGCTGCCGGGTCGATGAAGCCGTAGCCGCGGGAGTCGTCGCGGCCGTCGGCGGGGGCGTCGCGGGCCGTGTCCTCCAGGAGCTTCTTGATCTGGGCCGGGGTCAGGCCGGGGTGGGCGGCCTTGATCAGGGCCACCGCTCCGGAGACGAAGGCGGCGGCGGCGCTGGTGCCCCAGCCCTCGTAGTACTTGTGGTCGGGGTCGGCGATGACGACGTCGACGCCGGGGGCGCTGACCGTGGCGTACCAGCGGCGGGTGGAGAAGGAGGCGCGGGTGCCGTAGCGGTCGACGGCGGTCGCGGCGATGACCCCCGGGTAGGCGGCCGGGTAGGAGATGTGGTCGCCCTTCTCGCCGCCGTTGCCGGCCGAGGCGACGACGACGGCGCCCTTCCGCAGGGCGTACTGGACGGCCTCGTCCTCGCCCGACTCGGGGTGGGCGGACTTGGAGTCGTCGCCGAGGGAGAGGTTGATGACGTCGGCACCGTGATCGGCGGCCCAGCGGATGCCTTCGGCGAGGGCGTTGCCCCGGGTGCTGCGGGCCTTGGCACGGGAGGGGTCGCCGTCCTCCAGGATGACGCGGACCGGGAGGATCTTGGCCTCGGGGGCGATGCCCATGACCCCATCGCCGTTGCCGTCGCCGTGTCCGTGGCCGGCGATGATGCCGGCCATCGCGGTGCCGTGCCGGGCCCAGGCCCGGTCGCCGCGCTCGGCGCCGAAGCCGACCATGTCCTTGCCCTCGAGGACGTTGCCGGCCAGGTCGGGGTGGTCGTCCTCGACGCCGGTGTCGAGGACGGCGACGGTGACGCCGGCGCCCTTGGTCGTCTGCCAGGCCTCCTGGGTGTGCATGGCGCTCAGGGACCACTGCCGGGCGCGGATCGAGTCGGCGTGCGCGACGGTGGGCGGCAGGAGGGCGAGCGCGGCGCCGAGGAGGAGGGCGAGGGGGCCGGTCCGGCGGGTCAGGAGGGTCATCGCGGACGGGGTCCTACGGCCGGCGGTTTCCGTGGGTCCTGTGGTGTCGGTGCCGGTGGGTCCTGTGGTTCGCTCGGTGGGCGGTCCGCTGCTCTTACCGGTGTTCATGACGACTGCTCCGTGGACGGGCCGACGTTCTTGCGCAGGGTGCGTTCGACGCGGTCGGCGAGGCCCTGTGCCTCGTGGCCGAGGCCGGCCTGCGCGACGGCCGTGGGCTCGCCGGACCGCATGGCCGCCTCGGCGGGCTCGGGCTCGTCGACGGTGCGGTCGTCGGCCCAGCCGGAGACGGCGTAGACGACCACGGGGGCGTCGGTGAGGACGGAGACGGTCCAGGAGGCGCGCTGCTCGTCGCCGAATCCGGCGGCCGGGGTGCCCTTGGGGGCGTACGGGCGGGGCATGAGGTCGGCGCGACGGTCCAGGCCCTCTTTGGTGAACCGGGCGTCGAGCGAGCGCATGGCCGCCGCGTCGGCCTTGGTGAACAGCAGGCCGACGGTGGTGACATGGCTCTGCGTGGCGTCGGTGTAGGTGGCGCGCAGCAGGCGCCCGCAGCCGACGGGTGCGAGGGCCTTGCGCAGCAGCGGGTCGAAGGCGTCGGCACAGCCGGTGTCGGGGGCGACGGCGATCCGCGTCCAGGTCCGGTCGGCGCCGCCGGGGCCGGCTCCCTTGCCGCTCACCGTGGGCGGGAAGAGCTGGTCGACGGGGACGCTGTGCCACAGGTCGCCGGCGGTGGCGAAGGTGTCCTGCGCGTCGCCGCCGCCCGGTTCGCCGACCAGCCAACTGCCGGTCACGGCACCGCCGATGAGCCCGACGCCGAGCACCACGCAGATGGCGGCCGCGGCGATGCGGGGCCGGAACCGCAGCCCCAGGGTGCGCGGTCGGGCCGGGACGTCGAACCCCTCGGGCTCCCCGAAGGACACGATGGGCCGTCCGGCCCCCGGAGCCCCGCCCGGGGCCATGGGGGCGCTCCAGGAGAGGGACGGGTCGGGCGTGAACGGGGCCGGGCCCTGGCCGTTCGGCGCCTGGGCGGGTCGGGGCGGGGCGGCCTCGCGCGGGACGGCGCCGGGGCGACGGCCGGTCGGCTCGGCCGGTGCGGGGCCGGGGCGGGTCGTCGGTCTCGTCGGCGGCGTAGGCATCGCCGGCGTCGTAGGCATCGTGGCGGAACCCTGGGCGGGGACGGTGCCGGAGCGGGGAGGCATGCCGGAAGGGCCCCGCCCGGGGGACGGGCGGACGGTGGACGCCGGTGACGACTCCCTCGGGACGGGGCGGAGCCGGAACGTGGTCTCCGCGGCCGTCTCGGTGGGGGCGCTGGTACGACGAGGTGGCGCGGGACGCTCGGCCGGGCGGGGCGGTATGCCTCCGGCGAGGTGCGCGTCGGAGGGCCTGGGCGCGACTGGGCCGTCGCCGTCCTGGCGCAACGATCCGCCGCTTTCCCCGCGCCCGGCACCATGCTCGGGACGCACGGCCGCGCTCTCCGGCGCGGCCGAGGTGTCCGTCCCGGCGGTACCGGCGTCCCGCGATGCTCCGCCGGCCACCCGCCCTGCCGACGGCGGTGCGTCCGGGAAGCGGGCGGAGGCCCGGGGCGGGGGCGGAGGTGCGGAGGCGGGGACGGATGAGGCGTTCTGCTCGCCCTGGGCGTCGGGCGCCGGCGGCGGGTCCGTGGGGCGGGGCGGGGTGGCCGGTGGCGGGGGTGTGGTCGGCGGGGGTGTGGTGGGGCGCGGGGGGATGGGGGCGCGGCGCGCTTCCGTGCTCATGCACCCCCCGTTTCCTCATGTCCGGGCCGCTGCTCGTACGCGGGCCGTCGCTCTGTGGTCCGTCTCCCCGGGCCCGGCGCGGACTCGTCCGACCAGGCACGCATACCCGCACGGGTGGAGCGTCATCCGGCGCGGCAAGCGGCCGGGGGCGTTCCACACATGCGTGCGCGTCACTCTACGGGTTGATCCCGGGCGAACGGGAACCAGTCCGCGACCCCGTGTGCATCTGCCCGGAACATCCCCCTACCCTGCGGTAATCCTGCATGGGAGGCTTCGTTCATGACTGCGCGCGCCGCCGACCGGGCCCGTTACGACCGGGCCACCGCCCATCTCGACGCCCCTCTCGCGATCGTGGATCTGGACGCCTTCGACGCCAACGCGGAGGACCTGGTCCGCCGCGCCGGCGGCAAGCCGATCCGCCTGGCCAGCAAGTCCGTACGCTGCCGCGCCCTGCTGGAGCGGGTCCTCGCCAGGGACGGGTTCGCGGGTCTGATGTCCTTCACCCTCGCCGAGTCCCTGTGGCTGGCGCGGTCCGGGTTCGACGACGTCCTGCTCGCCTATCCGTCCGCCGACCGCGCCGGTTTCGCCGAGCTGGCCGGCAACCCGAAGCTCGCCGCCGCCGTGACCGTGATGATCGACGACCCGGCGCAGCTCCGGTTCATCGACGACGCCCGGGACGGTGGCCGCGAAGTGGTGCGGGTCTGCCTGGAGTTGGACACCTCGCTGAGGCTGCTCGGCGGGCGGGTGCGGGTCGGTGCCCGGCGTTCCCCGCTGCACTCCCCCGCCCAGGTCGCCGACCTGGCCCGGTCGGTCGCCCGGCGGCCGGGGTTCGAGGTGGTCGGGATCATGGCGTACGAGGGGCACATCGCCGGCGTCGGGGACTCGCTGCCCGGCCGGCCGGTGCGCTCGCGTGCGGTGCGGCTGATGCAGGCCGCCGCGCGCCGGGAGCTCGCGGCGCGGCGGGCCGAGGTGGTGCGGGCGGTGCGGGCCGTCGTGCCGGGGCTGGAGTTCGTCAACGGCGGCGGCACCGGCAGTGTGCAGCACACGGCCGCCGAGGACTGCGTCACCGAGATCGGCGCCGGGTCGGGGCTGTACGTACCGCGTCTCTTCGACAACTACACGTCGTTCAGCGGGCGTCCGGCCGCGCTGTTCGCGGTGCCGGTGGTGCGCAGGCCGGGGGTCGGGGTGGTGACCGTCCTCGGCGGCGGCTATCCGGCGTCCGGTGCGGCCGGGCCCGACCGGCTGCCGGTTCCGTATCTGCCGGAGGGATTGCGGTACGACCCTCAGGAGGGGCCCGGCGAGGTGCAGACGCCGCTGCTGGGCTCGCCCGCCGACGATCTGCTGCTCGGCGACAAGGTGTGGTTCCGGCACGCCAAGGCCGGTGAGCTGTGCGAGCGGTTCGAGGCACTGCACCTGGTCGAGGGCGACTCGGTGACGGCGACCGTGCCGACGTACCGGGGCGAGGGGCATACGTTCCTGTAGTCCGGCGCGTTCCTGTAGACCGGCGCGTGTCCCGCGCCCCCTCGGCTCCGTCCTGCCTCGGTCCGGCGCCGGTCCTGTTTCAGTCCACCGTCCGGATCCCCCGGGTGAAGCGGTCCATGTCGGCTGTCGGCGGCCCGTCCTCGCCCGCGTCGAGGACGTAGCGGACGATGACCGGCGCCCCGGTGCCGACGCGGGACGGGAAGGCGAGGGACTGGACGTGACCGCCCGGGCCCTGGGCCGTTTTGACCCGCCAGCGCACGAAGTAGCCGGCGCCGCCCGCCACGGTGACCGGGCCGGATCCGACGACCTGATGGGACTCGATGCCGCCGTAGGGGCTCCGGCCGACGAAGTCACGGTCGTACGCCTCGTGGGCGGCGTCCTTGATGTCGGCCTTGGCGAGCGCCTCGGGCGATGTCTCGTCGTTCTGGGTCACCGTGCGGGAGTAGACCCTGCCGCGTCGGCAGAAGCCGCCGTCGCCGGGGCAGTCGTAGGTGCCCGACGTGGTCATGAGGATGTCGGTCTCGGCGATGTTGCGCGGTCTGATCCAGCCGTCGAGCAACGGCAGGCTGATGCCGTTGAGCTGGTCCACCACGACCGCCGGGTCGTCGGCGGAGGGCTCGGAGGTGGACTGCGACGGGGTGGGGGTGGGGGTGCCGGTGGCCGGCTCGCGGGGTGCGGGCTCGTCGGTCGCGAGGGTCGGCGCGGTGTCCACGTCCGTGCCGCCGTCGTCCCGGTTCAGGACGATCACGCCGGTGACGACGGAGGCGACGAGGACGGCTCCGGCGACGGTGAGGGCGACGAATTTGGCCCGCTGCCCGGAGCCCCCGCCGGCGGGCGCCGGACCCGGTGGGCCCGGCGCGGCCACCGGCGGTCCCGGGGTCTCGGGGGCGCGCCGGTGGTCGGTCCAGGCCGTCCCGTCCCACCAGCGCTCCACGTGCGGGGCGGAGGGGTCGCGGTACCAGCCGGGCGGGGGTGTCATGCTCACCCGGCAACTGTAGGGCGGCCTACAGCGGTGTGACGTACGCCCCCGAGATCCCGCCGTCGACCAGGAAGTCGGTGGCGTTCACGAAGGAGGAGTCGTCGCTGGCCAGGAAGGCGACGGCGGCGGCGATCTCCTCGGCCTCGGCGAAACGGCCGACCGGGATGTGTACGAGCCGGCGGGCGGCCCGCTCCGGGTCCTTGGCGAACAGCTCCTGGAGAAGCGGGGTGTTGACGGGCCCCGGGCACAGGGCGTTGACCCGGATGCCGTCGCGGGCGAACTGCACGCCCAGTTCGCGGGACATGGCGAGGACGCCGCCCTTGGAGGCCGTGTACGAGATCTGGGAGGTCGCCGCGCCCATCCGGGCCACGAAGGACGCCGTGTTGATGATGGAGCCCTTGCCCTGCTGCCGCATGTAGGGGATGGCGGCCTTGCAGCACAGGTAGACGGAGGTGAGGTTGACCTCCTGGACGCGCTTCCACGCCTCCAGGCCGGTCTCCAGGATGGAGTCGTCGTCGGGCGGCGAGATGCCGGCGTTGTTGAAGGCGATGTCGACGCTGCCGTAGGTGTCGTACGCCGTCCTGAACAGCGTCTCGACCTGCTCGGCGTCGGTGACGTCGACGTTCACGAAGATCCCGCCGACCTCCTCGGCGGCGGCCTTGCCGCGCTGTTCGTCGAGGTCGCCGCAGACGACGTGGGCGCCCTCGGAGGCGAGTCGTCGGGCGGTGGCGAGACCGATGCCGCTGCCGGCGCCGGTGATGACGGCGGTGCGGCCGACGAGGCGGCGGCACATGTTGTCTGCGGTCACTGTGCGGGGCCCTCCGTGCTGATGAAGACGTTCTTGGTTTCGGTGAAGGCGGTCAGGGCGTCCGGTCCCAGCTCACGGCCGATGCCGGACTGTTTGAAGCCCCCGAAGGGGGTCCAGTAGCGGACGCTGGAGTGGGAGTTGACGGACAGGTTGCCGGCCCTGACCGCCTGTGAGACGCGCAGGGCGCGGCCGACGTCACGGGTCCAGATGGAACCGGACAGGCCGTAGTCGGTGGCGTTGGCGAGAGCCACGGCCTCCGCCTCGTCCTCGAAGGGGAGGACGACGGCGACAGGCCCGAAGACCTCCTCGACGGCCACGCGCGCGCGGGGGTCGACGCCGGTGAGGACGGTGGGCGGGAACCAGAAACCGGGACCCTCGGGGGCCTTGCCGCGGATGCCCCGGGCGTCCTCGTCGACGTACGAACGCACCCGGTCCAGCTGGGCCTTGGAGATCAGCGGGCCCATCTGTGTGTTCTCGTCGGCTGGGTCGCCGACGGTCACGGCCTCGATCGCGGGTGTCAGCAGTTCCAGGAAGCGGTCGTAGGCGGAGCGCTGGACGAGGATGCGGGTGCGGGCGCAGCAGTCCTGCCCGGAGTTGTCGAGGAAGGACATGGGGGCGGCGGCTGCGGCGGCTTCGAGGTCGGCGTCGGCGAAGACGATGTTGGGGCTCTTGCCGCCGAGTTCGAGGGTGACGCGTTTGAGCAGTGCCGAGCCCTTGGCGAGGACCTGCTTGCCCACGACCGTCGACCCGGTGAAGACGATCTTCGCGACGCCCGGGTGCTCGACGAGGGCGTTGCCGGCGACGGGTCCATGGCCGGGCAGGACCTGGAACAGGCCCTCGGGGAGCCCGGCCGCCAGCGCCAGTTCGGCCAGCCGTAGTGCCGTCAGGGGGGTCGTCTCGGCGGGCTTGAGGAGGACGGCGTTGCCGGCCGCGAGCGCGGGGGCGGTGCCCCAGGCGGCGATCGGCATCGGGAAGTTCCAGGGGGCGATGACGCCGACGACGCCGAGCGGTTCGGGGATCGTGACGTTCAGGCCCTCGGCGACCGGGATCTGATGGCCGGTCAGCCGCTCCACTCCCCCGGCGGCGTAGTCGAGCAGATCGCGCACGTTGCCCGCCTCCCAGCGGGCGTTGCCGATGGTGTGGCCGGCCTCGCGGACCTCCAGGCGGGCGAGTTCTTCGAGGTGTTCGTCGACGGCGACGGCGAACCGGCGCAGCAGCCGGGCGCGTTCGCCGGGCGCGAGCGCGGCCCATCGGGACTGCGCCTGCGTGGCCCGTGCGACGGCCGCGTCCACGTCGGCCGCCGTGGCGGCCGGGACGGTGGCGACGACCTCTTCGGTGGCCGGATTGAGTACCTGCAGCTGGTCGGACACGGAAGGCCTCACATGCGTTCGAAGGAGCGGCGCAGCTCCCAGTCGGTCACCGCGGCGTCGAAGGCGTCCAGCTCGACGCGCGCCATGTTGCGGTAGTGGGCGACCACCTCGTCACCGAAGGCGGCCTTGGCGATCGGGCTGTTCTCCCAGAGTTCGGCGGCCTCGCGCAGGGTGGTGGGGACGTGCTCGAAGTCAGCCGTGTAGGCGTTGCCGGGGCAGGGATCGGGCAGTTCCAGCTTCTGCTCGATGCCGTACAGACCCGCGGCGACCAGTCCGGCCACGGCCAGGTGCGGATTGACGTCGCCGCCGGGGAGCCGGTTCTCGAAGCGCAGGGAGCGGCCGTGGCCGACGACGCGCAGGGCGCATGTGCGGTTGTCGTGGCCCCAGGCGACTGCGGTCGGGGCGAAGGAGCCCGGCTGGAACCGCTTGTAGGAGTTGATGTTGGGGGCGTAGAGGAGCGAGAAGTCACGCAGGGCGGCCAGCTGCCCGGCGAGGAAGTGGCGCATGACGTCCGACATGCCGCCTTCGCCGTCGCCGGCCATGGCGTTGTCGCCGGGGGCGTCCGCGAGGGAGAGGTGGATGTGGCAGGAGTTGCCCTCGCGCTCGTTGTACTTGGCCATGAAGGTGATCGAGACGCCCTCCTGGGCGGCGATCTCCTTGGCGCCGGTCTTGTAGATGGCGTGCTGGTCGCAGGTGACCAGGGCGTCGTCGTACTTGAAGGCGATCTCGTGCTGCCCGGGGTTGCACTCGCCCTTGGCGGACTCGACGGTGAGGCCGGCGCCCGCCATCTCGTTGCGGATGCGGCGCAGCAGGGGCTCGATCCGGCCGGTGCCGAGCACGGAGTAGTCGATGTTGTACTGGTTGGCGGGCGTGAGCCCTCGGTAGCCGGCGTCCCAGGCCTGTTCGTAGGTGTCCTTGAAGACGATGAACTCCAGCTCGGTGCCGACGTTGGCCGTGTAGCCGTGCTCGGCGAGGCGCTCGAGCTGGCGGCGCAGGATCTGGCGGGGTGCGGCGGCCACGGGTGAGCCGTCGCTCCAGGCGAGGTCGGCGATGAGCATGGCCGTGCCGGCGTTCCAGGGGACGCGGCGGAGCGTGGCCAGGTCCGGGTGCATGGCGAAGTCGCCGTAGCCGCGGTCCCAGGAGGACATGGCGTAGCCGTCGACCGTGTTCATCTCGGTGTCGACGGCGAGGAGGTAGTTGCAGCCCTCGGTGCCGTGGTGCAAAACCTCGTCGAGGAAGAAGCGGGCGGCGAACCGCTTGCCCTGCAGCCGCCCTTGCATATCGGGGAAGGCCAGGACGACAGTGTCGATCTCACCACCGGCGACGAGGGCGTGCAGCTCCTCGACGCTCAGCGGGGGTGTGCGGTCTGCCACGGGAGAGCCTCCATTCGGCTACTTCGGTCAGCCGGGAGCCATAAGGTATTGCGCAGGACCATTGATTGGGAAGGGGGTCCGACGAGATGTCGCAGACGGGCACGGAGCACGGGGCGCCGGAGGCCGACGACCGGCTGACGTCGGTCCTGCGCCCGGTGCGGGCCGGCAACGGCTTCGAGGAGGCCCTGGAGCAGATCCTCCAGGTCGTGCGGCTCGGCCTGGTACCGGGCGGTGAGCGGCTGCCGGCCGAGCGCGAGCTGGCCGACCGGCTGGGGATCAGCCGGGTCACCCTGCGCGAGGTGCTGAAGGTGCTCCAGGACCAGGGGCTGGTGGAGTCGCGGCGCGGGCGCTACGGCGGCACGTTCGTACTGCCCCGCACCGAGACCCCCGGCGAGGAGGAGCTGCGCCGCCGTCTGAAGGACGTCGACGTCGAGGACACGCTGCGCTTCCGCGAGGTGCTGGAGGTGGGCGCGGCCGGGCTGTGCGCGGCGCACGGGCTGGACGGGGAGCAGGCGAACCGGCTGCGCGAGGCGCTGGCCCGCACGCACGACGCCCCGCTCGCCGAGTACCGCCGGCTGGACACGCTGCTGCACCTCACGCTGGCCGGGCTGTCGGGCTCCCCCACGCTCACCGCGCAGTACGCGGCGGTCCGGGCGACCGTCAACGACCTGCTCGACTGCATCCCGCTGCTCGTGCGCAACCTGGAGCACTCGCAGCGCCAGCACACCGCGCTGGTCGACGCGGTGATCGAGGGGGACGCCGATCAGGCGCGGGAGATCATGCGCGAGCACTGCGGGGGCACGGCGGCACTGCTGCGGGGCTTCCTCGGCTGAGCGGCGCGAGCGCCCCCGGTGCGGGCGGATTTGGTGGGGATCGGCGCAAGGGTCTTGCCAACTCGCCCGGACACGGCAAAGGTATGCATCCATTCCATTGAGCCGGAGCCCGGTCGACCCCACCGTGCCCGGAGATGCCCGGTGTCCACCGCACGTGGGGAGTTGGCCCATGTCCACCAAATCCACGAACACACAGTCCGCCGCGGAGGCGGACGACTATCTGGAGCGCAGAGCACTGCGCCGCGGCAGCGCCGGCTGGGTGCTGCTCACCGGCCTCGGTGTCGCCTACGTCGTCTCCGGCGACTACTCAGGCTGGAACTTCGGCCTCGCCGAAGGCGGCTTCGGGGGCCTCGCGATCGCCATGGTCCTCATGGGCGCGATGTACGCCTGCATGGTCTTCGCGCTCGCCGAGCTGTCCTCGATCCTGCCGACGGCCGGCGGCGGCTACGGCTTCGCCCGCCGGGCGCTCGGCCCCTGGGGCGGCTTCCTCACCGGTACGGCGATCCTCATCGAGTACGTCCTCGCACCCGCCGCCATCGTCATCTTCATCGGCGACTACGTCGAGTCGCTCGGCCTGTTCGGCCTGGAGTCGGGCTGGCCGATGTATCTGGTCTGCTTCGCGATCTTCCTCGGCATCCATCTGTGGGGCGTCGGCGAGGCCCTGCGCTTCAGCTTCGTCGTCACCGGCATCGCGGTCGTCGCCCTGGTCGTGTTCGCGCTGGCGGCGCTGCCGGACTTCTCCTTCGGATCGCTGGACGACATCCCGGTCGACCCCTCGGCGGCGGGGTCGAGCTCCTGGCTGCCGTTCGGTCTGCTCGGCATCTGGGCGGCGTTCCCCTTCGGCATGTGGTTCTTCCTCGGCGTCGAGGGCGTGCCGCTGGCCGCCGAGGAGACCAAGGACCCCGCCCGTACGCTGCCGAAGGCGATCCGCTGGTCGATGGGGATCCTGGTGGTGCTGGCGGTGGTCACGTTCTTCGCCGCGGCGGGGGCGCGCGGCTCCGCGGCCGTCCAGGAGGCGGGCAACCCGCTGGTGGAGGCACTCCAGCCGGACGGCGAGGCGACGACACTGAGCCGGATCGTGAACTACGCGGGTCTGGCGGGCCTGGTGGCATCGTTCTTCTCCCTGATCTACGCGGGCTCGCGCCAGCTGTTCGCCCTGTCCCGCGCCGGCTATCTCCCCCGCTTCCTGTCCCTCACCAGCCGCCGCAAGGCGCCCTACCTGGGCCTGCTGGTGCCCGGCACGATCGGCTTCCTGCTGGCGGCAGCCTCGGGCAACGGCGCCCGCATGCTGAACATCGCGGTCTTCGGCGCGACCATCTCCTACGCCCTGATGTCCCTCTCCCACATCGTGCTGCGCCGCCGCGAGCCGGAGCTGCCACGGCCGTACCGCACTCCGGGCGGGGTGCTGACCTCCTCCGTCGCCCTGGTGCTGGCGTGTGCGGCGCTGGTGGCGACGTTCCTGGTGGATGTGACGGCGGCGCTCATCGCGCTCGTGGTGTACGCCGTGGCCGTCGCCTACTTCGGCCTGTACAGCCGTAAGCGGCTGGTGGCCAAGGCGCCGGAGGAGGAGTTCGCGGCGCTGGCCGCGGCCGAGGCAGAGTTGGCACGGGACTGACACGTCGACTGTGAAGGAGTTGCTGTGAGCAGGCCGCTGATCGGGGTCAGCACCTATCTGGAGCCCGGTGCGCGCTGGGGTGTGTGGGAGCTGGACGCGGCGCTGCTGCCGGCCGGCTATCCCCGGCTGGTGCAGCGGGCGGGCGGGCTGGCCGCGATGCTGCCGCCGGACGACCCCGCCCACGCGGCGCAGGCCGTGGCCCGGGTGGACGGGGTGGTCCTCGCGGGCGGCCCGGACGTCGAGCCGGCCCGCTACGGCGCGGAACGCGAGCCGCGCACCGGGCCGCCGGCGCGGGAGCGGGACGCCTGGGAGCTGGCCCTGATCGACGCGGCGCTCGCGGCGGGTGTGCCGCTGCTCGGCGTCTGCCGCGGCATGCAGCTGCTGAACGTCGCCCTCGGCGGCACGCTCGTCCAGCACATCGACGGGCACGCGGAGGCCGTGGGCGCCTTCGGGGGCCACACCGTCAAGCCGGTACCGGGGAGTCTGTACGCCGGTCTGGTGCCGGAGGAGACGTTCGTACCGACCTACCACCACCAGGCCGTGGACCGCCTCGGCGAGGGCCTCGTCCCCACGGCATACGCGGCGGACGGCACCGTGGAGGCACTGGAACTCCCGTCGTCCACAGGCTGGGTGCTGGGGGTCCAGTGGCATCCGGAGATGGGAGAGGACCTGCGGGTGATGCGTGGGTTGGTCGAGGCGGCAGCCGGCTGACCCCCCGAGACCCCGCTCCTCAAACGCCGGAGAGGCTGATCTTTCAGCCCGTCCGGCGTTTGAGGACAAGGCCCGCTCAGGGCCGAAGCGGGGGTCTGGGGGCGGCACCCCCCAGGAATGGGACGGGTAGGGGCGGCGGGGGCGAGAACTAGCCTCGGGTCAGCGACAGCAGCTCGCGCGCCGGACCCACCGGCCGGTGCCCCGTCGGCCACACCGCCCGCAGATCCCGCGCCAGCGACACCCCCGCCACCGGCACACTCACCAACCGCCGCGTCGACAGCTCCTCCCCCACGGCGAGTTCGCTCAGCACCGCCGGCCCCGCCCCGCTCACCGCCGCCGCCTTCACCGCCGTCGTCGAGGACAGCTCGATCAGCGGCCGGGCCAGCCCGCCCAGCGCCGCGTCGAGGACCTGCCGGGTCCCGGAGCCCTTCTCGCGCAGGATCAGCGGCGTGACCGCCAGCTCCCCCGCCTCGAGGGGACCGCGGCGGCGTGCCCAGGCGTGCCCCGGCGCCGTCACCACGATCAGGTTGTCGTGGGCGATGACGACCGAGTCCAGCCCCGTGGGGACCGACACCCCCTCCACGAACCCCAGGTCCGCCTCGTCCGCCAGTAGCCGCTCCGCCACGGCCGCGGAGTTCCCGGCGAGCAGCGACACCGCGGTGTCGGGGCGCTGGGCGCGCAGCGCGAGCAGCCAGCCCGGCAGCAGATACTCCGCGATCGTCATGCTCGCCGCGACCCGCAGCCGGGAGTCCCGCCGGTCCCGCAACGCCTGCGCGCCCGCGTCGAACGCCTCCGCCGCCTCCACGATGCGCCGCGCCCAGTCCGTCACCAGGGCCCCCGCGTCCGTGAGCCGGGAACCCCGCGGCGACCGGTCCACTAGCGCCACCCCGAGCTGGCGTTCCATCGACCGGATCCGGCTGCTCGCCGCCGGCTGGGTGATCCCCAGCTCCCGCGCCGCCCCGCCGAGACTGCCGAGCCGCGCCACCGCGAGCAGCAGCTCCAGCGCGCCGAGATCCGGGACCCGATGTGCCAGCGCTCCCACCCGAAACTGCCCCTCCGCCGACTCCGTCATAAGTCCAGTTTATGTGGCCATAGAGACAAACTCCCTGGTGGGACCAGGACAGCGGCGAGAGGCTGCGGACATGGTCACCGCCGTCCGCCATCTCGGACCCAACTGGTACGCCGCCGTCATGGGCACCGCCGCCGTAGCCACCGCCGGAGCCGTACTGCCGGTCCACGTCCCCGGTCTGCGCACCGCCTGCGCGGCCGTCTGGGCGCTCTCCCTCGCCCTTCTGCTCACCCTGCTCGGGGCCCGCGCCCTGCACTGGAGCCACCACCGTGACCAGGCCCGCGCCCATCTGCTCGACCCGGCGACGGCGCCCTTCTACGGCTGTCTGTCCATGGCCCTGACAGCCGTCGGCGGCGGCGCCGTGACCGTCGGCCGGGACTGGCTCGGAACCGGGGCGGCGGTCGCGCTGGACGCCGTGCTGTTCGGCGCCGGTACGGTCGTCGGGCTGACGGCGGCCGTCGCCGTCCCGTACCTCATGGCCGTACGCCATCGGATCGAGCCGGCGCAGGCCACGCCGGTGTGGCTGCTGCCGCTCGTGGCGCCCATGGTGTCCGCCGCGCTCGGACCGCTCCTGGTGCCGCATCTGCCGCCCGGGCAAGCCCGGGAGACGCTGCTGCTCGCCTGCGTGACGATGTTCGGGCTCAGCCTGCTCGCCACTCTGCTGATGCTGCCGCTGGTCTTCGCCCGTCTGATCACCGGCGGGCCGCTGCCCCTCGTGCTCACTCCGAGTCTCTTCCTGGTGCTGGGTCCGCTCGGGCAGTCCACCACCGCTGTCGGCGTCTTCGCGGACGTCGCGCCGGGCATGGTGCCGACGCCGTACAGCGCGGGCTTCGGCGTGCTCGCGGTGCTCTACGGCGTGCCCGTCATGGGGTTCGCGCTGCTCTGGTTCGGGCTCGCCACCGCCCATGTGCTGCGGGCCCGGCGGCACGGCATGGGGTTCGCGATGACGTGGTGGGCGTTCACCTTCCCGGTCGGCACATGTGTCACCGGCGCCGCGGCCCTGGCCCGGCACACCGGGCTGGTGGTGTACGACTGGCTCACGCTGGTGCTGTACGGCGTACTCGTCGGCGCCTGGGCCGTGGCAGCCGTGTGCACCGCGCGCGGGCTGCTCAGCGGTGCGCTGCTCGCAGGGCCTCGGCCAGCACCCGTGGCGCCTCGGCCAGTGACGGGCCGTACCAGGTCAGATGCCGTCCGCTGACCAGCGCGCAGGGCAGGCCGGGGAACGCCTCGGGGCCGTCCTCGGCCGTGAAGCGGTACGGCTCGTCGGGCAGGACGACGACCTCGGGCGAGGCTGCCCGCAGCTCGTCCAGCGGGAGGCGCGGGTAGCGGTCCTGGTGCCCGGCGTACAGATGGTCCACGCCCAGACGGGCCAGGACGTCGCCGGCGAAGGTGTCGCGGCCGAGCACCATCCAGGGCCGCCGCCAGATCGGCACCACGGCGGTCGTACGGCGCTCGGGGGCCGGCGGCGACGACCAGGCGCGCTCCGCCCGGTCCAGCCAGCGCGGGCGGGCCGTCACGCCGCAGGCGTCCAGGACGCGCGTGAGCTCACTCAGGGCCTGGGGCACGTCGCGCACCTCGGTCAGCAGGACCTCGACGCCCGCCGCGCGCAGAGCGGCTAGGTCGGGTTCGCGGTTCTCCTCCTCGTTGGCGATCACCAGGTCGGGGGTGAGGGCGAGGATCTTCTCGATCCGGGGGTTCTTGGTGCCGCCGACCCGGGCGACGGCCAGATCCGCGGGGTGACTGCACCAGTCGGTAGCGCCCACGAGGATTCCGGGGGCCGAGACGGCGACGGCCTCCGTCAGGGACGGCACCAGGGAGACGACGCGCATCAGCGGCCCGGCCGGTCCCGGACCGCCTCGATGTGCTCGGCCACCGCGACCACGACCACCCGCGTGTCCGGCACGGTCGCCCGCCAGCGGTGGCGCACCCCGCCGGTGAGATACAGGGTGTCGCCGCGGCCCAGTCGATAGGCGCGGCCCTCCGCCTCGATCTCCACGGCGCCGTCGGCGACGTACATCAACTGGTCGTTGCGGTGCTGGAATTCACGGCCCGCGTCATGGTCGCCGGTGAACTCCGAGGCATGCATCTGGTGGTGACCGCGCACCAGGGAACGGGTCCGGGCCTGCGGCTCCAGTTCGGTGATGTCGGCGCGTACGACGTCGACACTGCACGCCGGGTCGGCGGCGGCGAGGAGTTCCACGGCGGTCGTACGCAGTGCGTCGGCGACCTTCTCGAGGGAGCTGCGGCTGGGGCGGGCCCGGTCGTTCTCGACCTGGCTCAGGAAGGGCACGGACAGGCCGCTGCGCTCGGCGACGACGGCCAGGGTGAGGTCCAGCGCCCGGCGCCGCCGCCGCACGGCCGCGCCCACGCGGAGGTGCTGTTCCTTGTGGTCACCCATGGCTCCGGCTCCCTCCTTCGCTCGTCGGTCCGCTGTCCTCGCGCCGCCGCCGGGCGCGCACCTTCTGTTGAGTTCTCTGCACCCTACGCATGTTCGGCAAACCGTTTCATGCGCCCGTCACATCGACGACACGTCGGGGGGAGTACGACCCATCGGTTCGCGCCAGCGGATCGACGCCCCGCGCCCCCCGGGTTCCCCCGCGGCGCCTCTGACTCCCGCTCAGCACCGCGGAGCCGTTGTTCTGTTCAATGCCCCGGGAGCCGTCCGTGTTCCCGCTCCGGCCCGGGGCACATCCCCTGGTCACGGGCTGCGTGCCGGGGCATCAAGGCGGAGTCCGCGGCGGGCAGTTGATACGACGGGGTTCTGCGGGTGGGGTAGCGCTGCGTGGTTGGCCGGATCCTTTTCGTAGCATGCCGGGTGACTATGCGTGCACACCGCGAAGGCGGGCGTACCTACCACGAAGGGTGGGCCGCGTCCGTACGTGAGGGGAAGACGTACGGCGTGACCCACCCTTCGGGCGGCGGTCCGGGCCCGTCAGGTCACCCGGCCGCCTGGTCCTTGTGCGCCGATCCGGCGACCGGGGCCCACTTGTCCACCAGGCCCGGGTTCTTCTCGAGCCAGGCGCGGACGGCGTCCTGCTCCTTGCCCTTGCCGGCCTTGGTGATCCGCGACTCCAGGTCGGTGAGCTGCTTCTCGGTCATGGAGAAGTCCTTCAGCCACTTGGCGACCTCGGGGTTGTCGTCGGCGAAGCCCTTGCGGGAAAGGGTGTGCACGCCGTCGCCCTTGCCCCAGGCACCCTTGGGGTCCTTGAGCTTCTTGAGGTCGTAGTCGCTGTACGCCCAGTGCGGCGACCAGAGCGTGACGGCGATGGGCTCCTTCTTGGCGTACGCCCGCTTGAGCTCGGCCAGCATCGCGGGCGTCGAGCCGTCCACGACGTCGTACGAGCCCTCCAGGCCGTACTCCTTGAGCACCTTGTCCTTGAGCAGGCCCATCATGCCCGCGCTCGGCTCGATGCCCACGATCTTGCCCTTGAAGTCGGAGGACTTGCTCTTGAGGTCCTCCAGGGAGTTCACGTCCTTCATGTACGAGGGGACGGTGAGCTCCAGCGAGGTGGGGCCGTACCAGGAACCGAGGTCGTCGAGCTGCTTGCCGTACTTCTTCCAGTACTCGGCGTGCGTGACGGGCAGCCAGGAGTCCGTCTGGAAGTCGATCTGACCGGTGGCGAGGCCCGTGTAGAGCGGGCCCGCGGCGTACTGGGTGGTGCTGACCTCGAAGCCGCGGCGCTCCAGCAGCTCCTTCCACAGGTAGGTGGAGGCGATGCCCTCGTCCCACGGGATGTAGCCGAGCTTGATCTCCTTGCCCTTGCCGATGTCCGTGGCGGAGGCCTCGGCGGTGCCGGCGGAGGGGCCGAAGACGCCCATGCCGCCGGCGACCAGGGCCAGGGCGGCCACACCGGCCACCGCGACGACCGGGCGGGGCCGGTGGTTCCAGACCTTGACGGTGCCGGCGGCGCGGGCCTTGGCGGCGGCACGGCGGCCGAGCGGGGAGATCTGGGCGCCGAGCGCGCCGGTGATGCGGTCCAGGTAGATGGCGAGGACGACGATGCCGACGCCCGCCTCGAAGCCGAAGCCGATGTCGAGCTGGCCGATGGCCTCGTTGACCGCGCCGCCGAGGCCGCCGGTGCCGACCATGCCGGCGATGACGACCATCGACAGGCTCAGCATGATGACCTGGTTGATGCCGGCCATGATCGTCGGCAGGGCGAGCGGCAGCTGGACGCGCAGCAGGGTGTCGCGCGGCGTGGTGCCGAATGCCTCGGCGGCCTCCACCAGCTCGGCGTCGACCTGGCGGATGCCGAGCTCGGTCATGCGCACACCGGGGGCGAGCGCGAAGATCAGGGTGGCGATGACACCGGCGGCGGTGCCCAGCCCGAAGAACAGGATGGCCGGGATGAGCAGCACCATCGACGGCATCGTCTGAAGCAGGTCCAGGACGGGCCGCACGGCCGCGCTGACGGTCTTGGAGCGGGCCGCCCAGATGCCCAGCGGGACGGACATCACCAGGGCGATGAGGGTCGCGACCAGCACCAGCGCCAGGGTCGACATGGCCCGGTCCCACAGGTCGAGCGAGTCGACCAGCGCGAAACCGGCGAAGCCGAGGACGCCCGCGACGAGGCCGCGCAGCCACCAGGCGAGCACGGCGAGGATGCCGGCGAGGACCAGGGGCGCGGGGGCGGTGAGGACGGCGACGACGACGTCGTACATGCCCTCCACGACCGCCTTGACGGCGTCGAAGAGCCAGCCCATGTGGGCGACGAGCCACTCCACACCGGAGTCGACCCAGTCGCCGAGACGCAGCCTAGGCATGGGCGATCACCTTGCCCTCCGGGGTGTCGCAGGGCGTCGGGCCGGCCGGCTCGTCGCCGAGGAAGCCGACCAGCCGCTGCCGCGGCACCACCCCGACGACCCGGTTCGCCTCGTCGACCACCGAGACGCGGTGGGACAGGCGGGCGCTCATGGCGCACAGCTCCACGAACGTCGTCTCGGGCGTCGCGGTCTCGCAGCCGCACAGGGGGGCGTCGGCGGTGACGGCGGTGTCCATGAGGGCGCCCGCGGTCAGGACGCGGGAGCGGTCGACGTCCTGGATGAAGGAGGCGACGTAGTCGTCGGCCGGGCGCAGCAGGATGTCCTCCGCCGAACCGGTCTGGACGATCCGGCCGTCCCGCATGACGGCGACGCGGTCGCCGAGCCGCATGGCCTCGTTGAGGTCGTGGGTGATGAAGACGATGGTCTTCTTCAGGGTGCGCTGGAGTTCGAGGAGCTGGTCCTGCATGTCCCGGCGGATCAGCGGGTCGAGCGCGCTGAAGGACTCGTCCATGAGCAGCAGGTCGGCGTCGGTGGCGAGGGCGCGGGCGAGGCCCACGCGCTGCTGCATGCCGCCGGACAGCTCGTCCGGCCAGGACTTCTCCCAGCCGGCCAGTCCGCACAGCTCCAGTGCCTCGGTGGCCCGCTTCTCACGTTCGGCGCGGGGCACGCCCTGGACGGCGAGGCCGTAGGCGGCGTTCTCCAGGACGCTGCGGTGCGGGAAGAGCGCGAAGTGCTGGAACACCATGCTGATCTTCTTCGCGCGGACCTCGCGCAGCTCGCGGTCGCTCAGCGTGGTGAGGTCCTGGCCGTCGAAGCGGACCTGGCCCGCGGTCGGCTCCAGCAGCCCGTTGAGCATGCGCAGCAGCGTGGACTTGCCGGACCCGGACAGGCCCATGACGACGAAGATCTGGCCGGGCTCGACGGTGAAGGAGGCGTCGATCACGGCGGCGGTGGTGCCGTCGGCGCGCAGCTCCTCGCGGTCCGCTCCCTCTCGGAGCCTCGTCACGGCCTCGTCCGGTCGTCTGCCGAACACCTTGTACAGATGCTCGGCCTCAAGCCTGGATGACACGGGTACCTCTTGTCTCGACGGCAGATGAACGGAGCGGCCTGCGCAACAGTTGCGCAGAGGGCGTCGCTCCGGGTGCGCCCCTGCCCTGCTTCGATGGACACAAACGCACAAGTGGTCCAGCCCACAGCGCCGCCACACATCGCGACGGGACGCTCACTCGGGGGCCGCTGTCAGTGCCGTACGGCATGATGCGAGGCGTGACCGGACGACTGATGCTCCTCGACACCGCCTCGCTCTACTTCCGCGCCTATTTCGGCGTCCCGGACTCCGTGAAGGCGCCCGACGGCACACCGGTGAACGCGGTGCGCGGGCTCCTCGACTTCATCGACCGCCTGGTCAAGGACCACCGCCCGGACCAGCTGGTGGCCTGCATGGACGCGGACTGGCGGCCCCAGTGGCGGGTCGACCTGATCCCGTCCTACAAGGCGCATCGTGTCGCCGAGGAGCACGAGGTGGGGCCGGACGAGGAGGAGGTGCCGGACACCCTGTCGCCGCAGGTGCCGGTCATCGAGGCCGTCCTCGACGCGCTCGGCATCGCGCGCGTGGGCGTCGAGGGGTACGAGGCGGACGACGTGATCGGCACGTTCACCGCGCGGGCGAAGGGCCCGGTCGACATCGTCACCGGCGACCGCGACCTGTACCAGCTGGTGGACGACGAGCGCGGGATCCGGGTGCTGTACCCGCTGAAGGGCGTCGGCACCCTCCAGCTCACGGACGAGGCGTGGCTGCGCGAGAAGTACGGCGTGGACGGCCGGGGGTACGCGGATCTGGCGCTGCTGCGCGGCGACCCGAGCGACGGCCTGCCGGGGGTGCCCGGGATCGGGGAGAAGACGGCCGCGAAGCTGCTGGCCGAGTTCGGTGACCTGGCCGGGATCATGGCGGCGGTCGACGACCCGAAGGCGAAGCTGACGCCCTCGCAGCGCAAGCGGCTGGACGAGTCGAGGCCGTATGTCTCCGTGGCGCCGACGGTGGTGCGGGTCGCGGCCGACGTTCCGCTGCCGGACGTCGAGATCGCCCTGCCGCACGCTCCTCGCGACTCGGCGGCGCTCGATCAACTGGCGGTGCGCTGGGGCCTGGGCGGCTCGCTCCAGCGGCTGCTCGCGACTCTGGGCACCCGCTGAGGCCGGGGCGCGAAAAGGGAGTCCCGGTGGATTGCATGGGGCTCGTGAGGCGGGGAATTCGTCTGTTGGTGCGCGACATGCACCTTTTCATGAACGATTCATAGCGGCATTCATCGAGCGGAGGTGCTAACTTAGGTAAACCTAAGCTTGGAACGAGGGAGGCCAGTGATGGCGCTACGCCCTGCCCGCAAGCCGCGGAAGCCCTACGCCGCGCAGGTCATCCGTACCGAACGGCTGACCCCCCACATGCAGCGTGTGGTGCTGGGCGGCGCGGGACTCGCCGACTTCGCGGCGGACACCTGCACGGACCATTACGTGAAGATCCTGTTCTCCCCCGCGGGCGTGAGCTACCCCGAGCCCTTCGACCTGGAGCGCATCCGCGAGGAGCTGCCGCGCGAGCAGTGGCCGGTGACGCGGACGTACACCGTGCGGGCCTGGGACCCCGAGCATCGTGAGCTGACCCTGGACTTCGTGCTGCACGGCGACGAGGGCCTGGCCGGCCCCTGGGCGATGCGCGCCCAGCCGGGCGAGACCCTGCGCTTCCTGGGCCCCGGCGGCGCCTACGCCCCCGACCCGGACGCCGACTGGCATCTTCTCGTGGGTGACGAGAGCGCCCTGCCCGCGATCGCCAGCGCCCTGGAGTCGCTGCCGGACGGTGCCAAGGTCCACGCGATCGTCGAGGTGTCCGGGCCCGAGGAGGAGCAGAAGATCGACTCCGATGTGGAGGTCCGCTGGCTTCATCGCGGCTCCCGCCCCGTCGGCGAGGCCCTGGTCGAGGCCGTGCGCTCGCTGGACTTCCCCGAGGGCCGGATGCACGTGTTCGTCCATGGCGAGGCCCACTTCGTGAAGCAGCTGCGCCATCTGCTGCGCGTCGAACGCGGCGTGCCCCGCGAGGACTTGTCGATCTCCGGCTACTGGCGGCTCGGCCACAACGAGGACGGCTGGCAGGCCTCCAAGCGGGACTGGAACGCCCGCATCGAGGCGGAGCAGGAGGGGACGGGGGCGGCGCCCGCCGCGTAGCCCTCGCTCTCCGTCGACGCTCCGAAGGGGCGGCGCCCATACCCGGGCGCCGCCCCTTCGCGCTCGCGCATCCAGCCCCGCCAACTCCCTGCTTCCCCAGCCGACTCGAACGGGCCCACACGGCGTGAGACCGCGCGAACGCCGCCACCACGACCCACCCACGCGCCCGAGCGCACGCCCTTTCCGAACGGCCGGAAACCGTCGCATGGTGCGGGGCAGGGCTATTGGGGGGAGTTGAGGGCATGCGACGTGCCGTACCCGAGTCCCCTGGGGGTGGTGTCCGCATGCCCGCTACGGCTGGCAGAGCGCCGCACAATCGTGGGCCCGCCATCCGCCCGGCACACACGTCGCGGTGCTCCGCGACGGCACCTTCCACCGGCCCCGCCCGCTTGAACAGTTGACGAAACCCATCGGGGCATCGGAAGGTGGGGTGATCCACGACCGCATCGCCGACGCCGCGGTCGTGGCGGTGGTAACCACCGAATCAGCTGCACCGTCCGGCGGTCGCTTCAAGTCAACGGCTGACGGCACCGCTCAGCACACGTTGACGAAGCCTCATGCACGGGTTCCGTCAGCCGGCCCCATTCGTGCACGAGTCAGCCACGCCGCAGCCGCGGCGTACAGAGCACAGCGCGTAGTTCATGGACCTGGTCGACGCCGTCACTCGGAGGGCATCGTGACAAGCTCTGCTCGTGCTCAATCGCCTCGGGCCGTTCCCCTGGCCGGACTCACGCTTCCCTTGAGTGCGCGTACTCGTGGCGGCCGTACTCGCCCGGCCCGCACGCACCCGGGCCATCCGACCTGAGGACACCACCTGTTGATCAACCCCGTTCCGGGCCGGTCGAGTTGCGGATGCGGCGTCGGGGGTGCCGCACCAAGACAGGACAGCGGTTTCCACTCATCCCGGTCGGAGATCGCCTGAGGCAGAAACTGGGAGAGAGTCATGCCCCAGAACGTCACTATCGCATTACCCATTGCACCCCGGATGAACCCCGGTTTGGCAGCCGCCAGGGAACGCAATCTGGAATGGATGGGCCGCCAGAAACTGGTGTCGGGACATACGGCCGTCCGTCGATACGTATTTTCGGCCGTGGCGGATCTGGCCGCCTACAGCTACCCGGACATCGAGGGTGAAGACCTCGACCTGGCCTTTGACACCATGGGCTGGTTCTTCCTGTTCGACGATCTTTTCGATGTCCCCGAGGGACGCCGAGCCGATGCGGCCGTCGACGTGTGCCAGCAACTGATAGCGCTCCTCACCCGCCCCTCGCCGCGGGGAGCCGTTCACGAAGCACCCCTGGTCAACGCATTCGCGGACATCTGGCGCCGAGCCAAAACCGGCATGTCCGAGGAATGGCGGCAACGAGCTGCTCACAACTGGGTGGACTACCTTACGGGAAACCTCACCGAGGAAATGGACCGTCGCACCTGGGTTCCGCAGGACTTCGGCACACGGATGCGGGTCGGCCACCGCACCCTGGGGCTGATTCCCTCGCTCGACCTGGCCGAACGGGTGGGGCATTTCGAGATCCCGCAGGTCATTTGGCACAGCAGCCACCTGGAATCGATGCGACGAACAGCTGTCGACGCCGTCAAACTCATCAACGAGGTGATGTCCCTCGAGAATGACGACGCGCGAGGAGATCCCAACCTGGTGCACTGCCTCATCCGGCAACGCAACTGCTCACGGCAGGAAGCCATCCGGCTGGCGATCAGCCTCGTCCAGACGGCAGTCGGTCAACTCTTCGAGCAGGTTCGACGGATACCGCTGTTCTGCTCCCGGCTCGGGCTCACGAGCACGGAGTCGGAGAAGGTCCACCGCTATGCGACCGCGATGTTCACCTGGATACGCGGTAGCTACGACTGGAGCCGCAACAACGGCCGGTACTCGCCGCGCACCGCCGGCGACCTGAGCCCGAACGTGACCGGCCAGCTGCACCCCGCGAATCTCACACCGGAACCGTTGTCTCCCATAGTGTCCCGGTAGTGTCCCGGCGCTGATGTCCCGGACCGCGTGTTACCGCGTGGTCCCTCGTAATCTGGTCCTGATGAGACGCCGCACCCCGCCCCCGCCCTCTCCCCTGCCGCAGCGCGAAGGGGTGGACCCGGTGCGCGTGCGCTTGCCGGCCGGGGACGCGTGGGCCACCGTTCGGGATCATCTCGTGGCGCGACTCGCGGCCGGGGCCGGGGTGATCGACCAGATGCTCGACGCGGGGCTGATCGTGGACGCAGCCGGGCGTCCGGTGGCACGGGACACGGCCTACGTGCCGGGGATGTACGTGTGGTTCCATCGGGACCTGCCCGATGAGGAACTGGTGCCGTTCCCGGTCGGCGTCGTCCACCGGGACGAGCACGTGGTCGTCGCCGACAAGCCGCACTTCCTGGCCACCACACCCCGCGGCAGCCATGTCGCCGAGACGGTGCTGGCACGACTGCGCCGCGAACTCGGCATCCCGACGCTGAGCGCGGCGCACCGGCTCGACCGGCTGACGGCCGGGCTGGTGCTGTTCACCGTGCGCCCTGAGGAACGCGGCGCGTACCAGTCCCTCTTCAGCGAGCGGCGGGTGGCGAAGGAGTACGAGGCGGTGGCTCCGTACGTGCCCGAACTGGACCTGCCGCGTACCGTGCACAGCCGGATCGTGAAGGAGCGGGGAGTGCTGACGGCCCGCGAGGTGGCGGGCGAGCCCAACGCCGTCAGCCGGATCGAGCTGCTGGAGCACCGCAACAGGCATGCCCGGTACCGGCTGACACCGCGTACCGGGCAGACACACCAGCTGAGGGTGCACATGAGCGCCTTGGGAGTGCCGATCCTCGGTGATCCCCTGTATCCGGTGTTGTGCGACCCCGTGGCCGCGGGTGACTTCCGGCGTCCGCTCCAACTGCTGGCGCGGAGGCTGGAGTTCACCGACCCGATCACGGGGCTCGAGCACCGGTTCGTCAGCCCGCGGGTACTGGGGGCCTGGTCGTCGTACGACGACTGGGCCGGCTAGCCCGGGTTCCCGGTCGGCTCATTCGCCACGCCACCAGCGCAGGAGTCGCCTGAACATCCCGGGGCGACCAGCCGGTGCGGGCGTGGGTGCAGGCACCGGCGCCGACGCCGGAGCGCTTGACGGAGCTGCGGGCTGCGCAGGCAGCGGCTGCGGCTCAGGCGTCCCCAGCTGCCAGTCACTGGTGCGTCGCGAGGCCAGCGGATGCGCGGGCCGCGCCATGACGTCCTGCTGGGGCTTGGGCGCGAACTTCACCGGCAGTTCCACCAGGTGCCGGTTCGAGATGGATGCCCGCCAGGACAGCTCGTGCTCCGCACAGGCGAGTTGGACATCGGGCAGGCGCGTCAACAGCGCGTCGACACCGACCTCGGCGATGGCGCGTCCGATGTCCTGGCCCGGGCATTCGTGAGGGCCGCCGCCGAAAGCGAGATGCGAGCGGTTGCCCTGCATGTTGGCCGCGAGGTCGGGCCTGACGCGCGGGTCGACGTTGCCCGGCGCGATTCCGAGGATGAGGGCGTCACTCTTGCCGATGCGCCGGCCGCCCAACTCGGTCTCCTGCTTGGCGACATAAGGAAGGACGGTGCTGAACGGCGGCTCGTCCCACAGGGACTGCTCCACCGCCTCGGGCACCGTCATCTGCCCGCCCTTGAGCTGGGCGCGGAACCTGGGATCGGTGAGCACCACCCGCAGCACGTTGGCGATCAGGTTGGCGGTGGCCTCGTACGCGGCGACCAGGATGATGCGCAGGTGCTGGCCGACCTCGTCGTCGGTGAGCCGCGCCGGGTGTTGGATCAGGTGGCTGGTGAAGTCGTCCATGGGTTCGGCCCGGCGGCGTACGGTGAGCCGCATCAGGACGTCCATGAGGTACGCGTTGCTCGCGATGGCAGTCTCGGTGCCCTTGGGCATGTCGCGAGCCGCCTGCACGATCCGGTCGTTGTACTCGTCGGGCATGCCGAGGATCTCGCACATCACCATCATCGGCAGATGCTCGGCGAACTGGCTCACCAGGTCGGCCCCACCCTGCTCGCAGAACTTGTTCACGAGGTACTGGGTCGCGCGGTTGATGTAGCGGCGGATTCCGCGGTGATCGATGGTCGACATGGCGCCGGTGACCGCGCCACGCAGCCGGAGGTGCTCGTCGCCCTCGGCGTGACTGCAGATCGGCTGCCAGGCGAAGTGCGGCATGAGTGGGTGATCGGGCTTGACGGTGCCGTCCTGCAAGGCGGACCACAGCCGGGTGTCACGGCAGAACTGGGAGGGGCTGCGCACCATGTGCATGTTCTCGCTGTGCCCCAGCACCACCCAGATCGGCACGTCCTCATGCAGCAACGCGGGGGCCACAGGCCCATGCTCGGCGCGCAGCTCCTCGTACACGGCCCCCAGGTCCTCCGCCCCGGGGCCGTACAGCCGGCGCAGTCCGCTGGGGCCGAGGCCGTGTGCGGGGCAGCCGGGGGGTGGGGTGGCCGTGGGCTCGTCCGTACCGGTCGGGAAGAGAGATTCAGGCGTCACGGTGGTCGCTCCGAAGCTGAAGTGGTTCCGGTGTACAGGAGGTGATGGGGTCCCCGGGTTCGGACCGGCCGTACGGCTCGGCCGACCGGGGCGGGTGGCTCACACGGGAGCCTTCGCCGTCGCCAGCGCATGCAGGAAGTGCATCAGGGTCATCAGGACATCGCGGCTGGACGCCCGGCGGCGGGCGTCGCACTCGATGATGGGGATCTCCTCGGGCAGGTCGAGGGCCATCCGGAGTTCGCCGATGTCGTAGCGGGGCGCGTCCGGGAAGGTGTTGACGGCCACCACGAAGGGCACGCCGCACTCCTCGAGTCGCCCTATGACGTCGAAACTGACCTCTAGACGACGGGTGTCGACCAGCACGACCGCGCCCAGCGCACCCTCGAACAACCCGTTCCACAGGAACCAGAAGCGTTCCTGGCCGGGCGTGCCGAACAGGTAC
The DNA here is from genome assembly GCF_043673425.1 of Streptomyces sp. M41. NCBI lineage: Bacteria > Bacillati > Actinomycetota > Actinomycetes > Kitasatosporales > Streptomycetaceae > Streptomyces > Streptomyces sp. M41. The sequence continues at coordinate 265,249 of NZ_JBIMKE010000004.1, forward strand.
AGCACGAGCTGTTCGGTGATGCTGATGCGGCCGAAGTCCATCGCGACGGTGGTGGCCGTCTTGGTGTCCGAGCCGAAGTTGTCGTCGACGCCGATGCCGGCCTGGGTCATCGTCTCTTCGGTGGTCAGCGGCCTGATCTCGCTGACGGAGCCGACCATGGTCGTCTTGCCGACACCGAAGCCGCCCACGATCACGATCTTGACCGCGGCCTGCGCCGTGTGTGGCAGCTGGTCCTCGGCCCGTGGGCCGGGAACGATGTCAGAGCCTTTGAAGTCCATGCATCACCGCTTCGAGAATTGAACGGTCGGCGACGGCCTGGCGCACGATCGGGGCGCGCGCCGTCACCAGTCCGGCCGTCAGCATGTCGGTGATCACGACCGTCATCATGCTGAACGGAAGGTTGAGATAGGCCGAGAGCTCGGCCACGGACAGAGGGGCGGTGCAGAGCCGGAGCAGCGCCGATTGTTCCGGCGTGGCGGATGGCGGCGGGTCGGCGCGCGCCACGATTAAGGTGACGAGGTCGATGTCCGCGTCACGCTCGCCACCGTCGGGGCCGGCCACCACGAAGAGCCGTTCCGGGTTCTTCTGCTTCCCCGGCTGGGCGGGCGGCGGGGGCGGTGGGGGGAGTTGTTCCTTGGGGTGTCGCCGCTGGCGTTGCGGAGGAGTCATACGGTCTGCCCGTTGCGCCGGGGCGGACTGGTGAGATGGGCACCGATGCGGGCGACGAGGTCGGACATGCGGTTGCTCATCCGGCCCGGCTCGGCGAACGTGTCGGAGAGCACCGCGAGGTAGGCGTTGGCGCCGGCGGCCATGAGGTAGAAGTAACCGCCGTTGATCTCGATCAGGACCATTTTCATCTTGCCGTCGCTCTTCGGGATCTCCTGGGCGACGGCACTCGCCAGACTCTGCAGACCGGCGCAGGCCGCGGCGACCCGGTCGGCGGTGTCCGGTTCGCCGCCGTAGCGGGCGATGCGCAGGCCGTCGGCGGAGAGCACCACGATCATCTGGATGCCGGGTACGCCGTCGTGGAGCTCCTTGAGCATCCAGTCGAAGTTGGCGCGCTGCTGGATCACTTGAGGTCCCCCTCGTCCTCGGCCTCGGGGCGGGCCGGTTGGGTTCGCGGTTGCAGTGTGAGCGGGTCTGGCTTGTCCTTGAGTCCGTTCCAGAACGCCTCGACCCAGGCCCCGGGTGCGGGCTCGTCCTCCACCGGCTCCGGGTCGGGCTCGGGCTCGGGCCTGCGCGTCGACCAGATCGTCGGCCGGCCCTCCCGTTCGGCCTGCTCGATGGCGGCCTGCTCGGCGATCCGCTTGCTGAGCGGGGTCTTGACCCGGCTGCGGCGCTGGGGCAGTCCGTTGGCCGTCCATTCCGTGACGACGGGAGCGTCGTCCTCCCTGGCCAGCGCGGCGGTGATCTTCGGGCTGGTGGGACGCCGCTTCTTGGGGGTGCGCTTGGGGCCTTCGAGTACGTCCGGGTCGTCGGCCTTGGGTGCCGAGCCGGCGCCGATGCCATGGGCGAGGCCGGGCGCGGGGTCGGTGGTCATCATGTCGCGCGGCACCACGAGGACGGCACGCACGCCGCCGTACGCCGAGGAACGCAGCGAGACCTGCATGTTGTACGCCGTGCAGAGGCGGCCGACGACGGCGAGGCCGAGGCGCGGGGACTCGCCGAGGTCCTGGAGGTCGGTGCCCTGCTTGGCGCGTTCGAGCATCCCCTCGACCCTGGCGCGGGCCTCCTCGCTGAGGCTGACACCGGCGTCCTCGATCTCGATGGCGACGCCGGTCTGCACCTCGGTGGCGGTGACGTGCACCTTGGTCTGCGGCGGCGAGTAGCGCGTGGCGTTGTCGAGGAGTTCGGCCGCGGCGTGGATGACCGGCTCGACGGAGATGCCGGCGATGTTGACCTTGGCGATGGAGTCCAGGCTGATACGGCGGTACTCGAGGATCCGGGACATGGCGCCGCGCAGCACGCTGTACAGCGGGACGGGCTCGGGCCACTGGCGGCCGGGGCGTCCGCCGCCGAGCACGGAGATGGAGTCGGCGAGACGGCCGATCAGCATGGTGCCGTGGTCGATGCGCAGCAGGTCGTCGAAGACCTCGGGGTTGCGGCCGTGGTCCTCCTCCATCTCCCGCAGTTCGACGGCCTGTTGGTGGACGATCGACTGGACGCGGCGGGCGATGTTGACGAAGGAGCGCTGGGCGGAGTCGCGGAGGGCTTCCTCGTGGTCGACGATGTCGATCATTCGCCGCACGAACTCGATCTGCATGGGCGAGAGCCGGGCACCGGACGGGTCGGGCTCGGCGAGGTCGCGCATCACCTCATAGGTTGACGCGCCGCAGCGGATCCGGTGGATCGCGGCGGGCGTGATCTCCATGGCGAGGCGGGCCGTCTCCTCGTCATGGGCGGCGACGCGCCGCTCCAGATACGCGGTGTGACGGGCGTGTTCGACCCGTGCGTCCCGCAGGGCTCGACCGCGGCGCACCGCTTCGGCCGCGGATGCCAGCACCAGCAGCAAGGCCACGGCACCGCACACTCCTACGGCCGTCCGGGCCGGTTCCGCCACCACGGCGACGGCGGCTCCGGTCGCCGCGGCCATCACTATGGCCGGCAGCAACAGCACGCGCGCGTAAGGGAGTTCACGCCGACTGGGCGGGGATTGAACGCTCACCATGTGGGCCCTCTGAAATGACTCGGGTGGGTGTAGGGGGAGCTTGCAAGGGGGTACGTCATGGGTATGTCGGAAGCTTCCGCACGTTTGGGAACAAGCGCACGAATACGCCTCAACTCGGTGCGCTGCGGGCGAGCTTAGTCCGACCGGATCATCGCCGTGTCATATTCAGCAAGCGCCTGAAATGACGGGTGTGACAGGAGTACGCTCGGCTCTTTTATACGCTTGGCTTATATTCGAACACGGTGTGTCACAGCATACGGGCGTGCGGGAATCACTCACCGTGACGAGTGAGAAGGCGGTCACGGACGGGGATTTCGGGCCGTCGGCACTTCCTCGGAGCCGCCCAGGATCGGGGGCCTGCGGGGCCCTCGGGCCTGTCGAAGCGGGCTTGGATTGGGGCTCAGGCTGCTTGAGTCAGGGCCCCGCTGCCTACTGGACGCCTACCCCGACGCGCTTCTTGACGCAGGCCCCGACGCGTTCTTGACGCGGGCCCCGCTGCCCTCCTTGACGCAGGCCCCGAGAAACAGCCCCAAGGCCCCGAGAAACAGCAAAGGCAAGGAGGTCACCCACTCCTTGCCACTATCAACATATAGCGCACCGGGGGGCTTGCGGCAAGGCCCCCGTCGTACCGCAGAATCTCCCGCCTGAGCCGGAATCCGCGGAAAGCGAGGAGCCACGAAGTGCGCGTGTAAATGGAACCGGCCCGCCCTTCCGATCGGGACCCCGGCCCGACCGGCCTTGCGCGGGCCTCCGCGGTCCACCCCGCCGAGTGACCGGTCCACGCGGTGCCGCCCACTCGCCCCTCACACCGTGAATCGGAGCCATTGCCGTGACGCTCAAGCACCTCACCAGCAGCGCGTTCGACCTCCCCGACCGACTCTCCGCCAAGGCCGACCCGGCGCTCGTCGCCGCGGACGAGCGGCATTTCGCGGCGCTCACCGAGTGTCTGGCCCGGTCCATCGCCGAGGTGTCCGACCGCCTCGACGCCGAGCGCAGGGCGCCGGGCGGCCTGGGCCGGCACGCGATGGACCGGGACGCGGAGATCCACCGGCTGACCGCGCGGCTGCGCACCCTGCGCCGCTTCGGCCTGGACCTGTGCCTCGGCCGCATCGTCGCCGCAGACGGCTCCGAGCCGGTCTACATCGGACGACTCGGCCTCACCGACCACACCGGCCGCCGGCTGCTGATCGACTGGCGCTCCCCCGCCGCCGAGCCGTTCTTCGGTGCCACCCACGCCGACCCCATGGGCCTGGCGAGCCGCCGCAGATACCGCTGGAGCGACGGCCGGATCAGCGACTACTGGGACGAGGTGTTCACCTCGGACGGCCTCGCTGGGCACGCCGCGCTCGACGACCAGTCCGCCTTCATCGCGAGCCTGGCCGGCACCAGGTCGCAGCGGATGCGGGACGTGCTGGGCACCATCCAGGCCGACCAGGACGCCATCATCCGCTCCGGATCCCAGGGTGCCCTCGTCGTCGACGGCGGTCCGGGCACGGGCAAGACCGTGGTCGCCCTGCACCGCTCCGCCTACCTCCTCCATTCCGACCCGCGCCTCGGTCACCGTCGGGGCGGCGTACTGTTCGTCGGCCCGCACCGGCCCTACCTGGCCTATGTCGCCGATGTACTGCCCAGCCTCGGCGAGGAGGGGGTGCAGACCTGCGTCCTGCGGGACCTCGTCGACGAGGGAGCCGGGGCCGGGGTGGAGGCCGATCCGGCGGTGGCCCGGCTGAAGGCGTCGGCGGCCCTGGTGAAGGGGATCGAGACGGCCGTCCGGTTCTACGAGGAGCCGCCCACCGAGGGGATGACGGTCAGCACCCCCTGGTCCGACATCCGGCTGAACGCCGGTGACTGGGCGGTGGCGTTCGAGGCGGCGGAGCCCGGCACTCCGCACAACGAGGCACGCGACCAGGTCTGGGAGGAACTGCTGACGATCCTGGCCGACAAGCACGACGAAGGAGCCTCGGCTTACGACGGCGACGTCCCGACCGACCTGCTGCGCAGGTCCCTGGCCCAGAACCGGGATCTGCGTACTGCCTTCGACCGTGCATGGCCGCTGCTCGAGGCGGCCGACCTCGTCTCCGACCTGTGGTCGGTACCGGCCTACTTGCGGATGTGCGCTCCCTGGCTGACCCCCGAGGAGGTAGGCAAGCTCCAGCGTGCGCAGCCGCAGTCCTGGACGGTGTCCGATCTGCCGCTGCTGGACGCGGCGCGGCAGCGGCTCGGCGACCCGGAGGCGGCCCGCCGCAAGCGCGGGCACGAGTCGGTCCTCGCGGCCCAGCGCGAACGAATGACGCAGGTCGTCGACGATCTGATCGAGGCCGCGGCCGTCTCCGGCGCCGACGGTGACGACGGCGAAGGGCTGGTGCGGATGCTGCGGGGCGCGGATGCCCAGGTCAGCCTGGTCGACGAGGCCGAACTCCAGTCGGCCGACCCGGACCTGCTGGCCGGCCCGTTCGCCCACATCGTCGTGGACGAGGCACAGGAACTGACCGACGCGGAGTGGCAGATGCTCCTGCTGCGCTGCCCGTCCCGCAGCTTCACCATCGTCGGCGACCGCGCCCAGGCCAGGCACGGCTTCACGGAGTCATGGCAAGAACGCCTGGAGCGGATCGGGCTCGACCGGATCCAGCTGGCCTCCCTGAGCGTCAACTACCGCACTCCGAAGGAGATCATGGCCGAGGCCGAACCCTTCATCCGATCCGCGCTGCCCGACGCCAATGTGCCGACGTCCATCCGCGCCGGAGGCATCCCCGTCCGCCATGGATCGGTCACGGAGCTCGACCCGATTCTCGACTCCTGGCTCACCGCGCATGCCGAGGGAACCGCCTGCGTCATCGGCGACCCCACGTTCCACCCCCGGACGTCCCGCGTCCGCTCGCTGACGCCGGAGCTGTCCAAGGGGCTGGAGTTCGATCTGGTGGTGCTGGTCGACCCGGCCCTGTTCGGGGAGGGCATCGAGGGAGCCGTCGACCGCTATGTCGCCATGACCCGGGCGACGCAGCAGTTGGTGGTCCTCAGCAGCACCTGTTGAGAAACGGAGGGCAAGTCCAGCGCCCCTTCAGGCGCACGGGCCGTGGGGCGGGCGCCGCGGGGACGGGGAAGCTGTGCGATCAGCCGCAACTCCCCCGCACCCGCCCGCGAAGCACCTGCCCGAAGAACGTCACCCCACCGACGAGTAGGCGACCACTCCCCGCAGCAACAAGTCCACGGCCTTGCGCGCGTTCTTGGCCACGGTGGAGCCCTCCACCGGAGATGCCGCCGCGATCTGCCCCAGCACATCGATCACCTGCTTGCACCACCGCACGAAGTCCCCGGCCGGCATCTCCGCCTCCCGCAGTACCTCGTCGAGCCCCTTGCCCTCGGCCCACATGTACGCGGCCCAGGCGAAACCGAGGTCCGGCTCACGCTGCCCGACCCCTTCGGTCTGCGTGATCCGGAAGTCCTCCTCGAGGGCGTCGAGCCGCCCCCAGATCCGGACCATCTCACCGAGCGCGGCCTTGGCCTTCCCCGACGGCAGCTTCGGTGCCATCGCGTCGTCCCCGACCCGCGCCTCGTACACCAACGCCGAGACACAAGCGGCCAGTTCGGCGGGGGCCAAGCCCTCCCAGACCCGCTCGCGCAGGCACTCGCTGGCGAGGAGGTCGAGCTCGCCGTACAGCCGGGCGAGCCGCCGGCCGTGCTCGGTGGCCTCGTCGCCGCGCAGATAGTCCAGCTCGGTCAGCAGCGCCACGATGCGGTCGAACGTACGGGCGATGGTGTTGGTGCGCCCTTCGATGCGGCGCTCCAGCTGGGAGGTGTCCCGCAGCAGCCGGTGATAGCGCTCGGCCCAGCGGGCGTGGTCCTCACGGTCGTCGCACCCATGGCAGGGGTGCGCGCGAATGTCCTTGCGCAGCCGGGCGATCTCCCGGTCGTCGGCCGCCTGGGAACGCCGCTTGCGCTGGCGCTCCGGCGGAATGTGCCCGGCCTTGGTGCGCAGCGCGGAGGCGAGGTCCCGACGGGACTGCGGGGAGCGGGGGTTGAAGGACTTCGGGATCCGCATCCGCTCCAGCGCCTCGACGGGCACCGGGAAGTCCATGGAGGCCAGCCGCTTGACCTGCCGTTCGGCGGTCAGGACCAGGGGGCGGGGGCCGTCGTGGTGCTCGAAGCCGCGGTGGCCGTTGGACCGCCCGGCCGGCAGCCCGGGGTCCAGCACCAGGGCGAGGCCGGCGTACTTGCCCGTCGGCACATGGATGACGTCGCCGGGCTTGAGCCGCTCCAGGGCGACGGCGGCCTCGGCGCGCCGCTGTGCCGCACCCTGCCGGGCCAACTCGGTCTCGCGGTCCTTGAGTTCGCGGCGCAGTCGCGCGTACTCCTCGAAGTCGCCGAGGTGGCAGGTCATCGACTCCTTGTAGCCGGACAGCCCTTCCTCGTTGCGCTGCACCTGCCGTGAGATCCCGACGACCGACTTGTCGGCCTGGAACTGTGCGAAGGACGTCTCCAGCAGCTCGCGCGAGCGGTGCCGCCCGAACTGCTCGACGAGGTTGACCGCCATGTTGTACGACGGCTTGAAGCTGGAGCGCAGCGGATAGGTGCGGGTGCCCGCGAGTCCCGCGAGGTGCTCGGGGCTCATGCCGCGCTGCCACAGCACGACGGCGTGCCCCTCGACGTCGATGCCGCGGCGTCCGGCACGGCCGGTCAACTGCGTGTACTCGCCCGGTGTGATGTCGGCGTGCTGCTCGCCGTTCCACTTGACGAGCTTCTCCAACACCACTGACCGGGCGGGCATGTTGATGCCCAGCGCCAGCGTCTCGGTGGCGAACACGGCCTTCACCAGGCCGCGGACGAACAGCTCCTCCACGACCTCCTTGAACGTCGGCAGCATCCCCGCGTGGTGGGCGGCTATACCGCGCTCCAGTCCCTCGAGCCATTCGTAGTAGCCGAGGACGTGCAGGTCCTCGGTGGGGATGGAGGCGGTGCGCTCCTCGACGAGGGCGCGGACCTTGTCCCGCGCCTCTTCGTCGTTCAGCCTGAGTCCGGCGTACAGGCATTGCTGTACAGCGGCTTCGCAAGCGGCCCGGCTGAAGATGAAGGTGATCGCGGGCAGCAGCCCCTCGGCGTCGAGGCGTTCGATGACCTCGGGACGCCCGGGGGTCCAGATGCGGGAGCGCTGTCTGCGCTCGCGCTCGCGGTCGGCCTCCCGCATCGACCGCCCACGCCTGCGGTCCTGGTACGACGGGCGGGTCGCCTCCATCCGGGCCAGCCGCGTCAGGTCGGGGTTGACGGCCTTCTTGTGGCCCTCGCCCTCCTCGAACAGGTCGTACATCCGGCGCCCGGCGAGCACATGCTGGAACAGCGGCACGGGCCGGTGCTCGGAGACGATCACCTCGGTGTCACCGCGGACGGTGTCGAGCCAGTCGCCGAACTCCTCGGCGTTCGACACGGTCGCCGACAGGGAGACCAGGGTGACCGACTCGGGAAGGTGAATGATCACTTCTTCCCATACGGCGCCGCGGAAACGGTCGGAGAGGTAGTGCACCTCGTCCATCACCACGTACCCGAGGCCGAGGAGGGTCTGCGAGCCCGCGTACAGCATGTTCCGCAGCACCTCGGTGGTCATCACGACCACGGCGGCGTCGGGGTTGACGCTGTTGTCACCGGTGAGCAGACCGACCATGCCGTTGCCGTAACGGCGGCACAGGTCGGCGTACTTCTGGTTCGACAGCGCCTTGATGGGCGTCGTGTAGAAGCACTTCTTGCCCTGCATCAGGGCGAGGTGGACGGCGAATTCGCCCACGATCGTCTTGCCGGAACCGGTGGGAGCGGCCACCAGCACGCCCTTGCCCGTCTCGAGCGCCTGGCAGGCCTCGATCTGGAAGGGGTCGAGGCCGAAGTCGTACATCTCGCGGAAGGAGGCGAGCGCGGTGGCCTGCTCGGCAGCGCGCGTACGTGCTGCCGCATACCGCTCGGCCGGAGAGAGGTCCTCTGTCATCGTGCTTTCGAGCGTACCGGGCCCCACTGACAACAGGACGATCATTATCCGGATCAGCACCGCACAAACCCGAGGTCACCGCAGCTCACGGCTCTCCCGGCGCGCGAGGCTGCGGAACGCGAGCGGCCGGGTGCGCCCCGTAGGCGCCCCGGCCGTATCGTGCCCGGTCCGGTCCCGGTCAGGTCAGGTCAGGTCACGTCGTCGTAGCCGTTGACCCGCTCGGTGGTGCTCTGCTCGGGCAGCGCGCGGCTCGCGGACACGGCCTTGACTTCGCCGATGCCCTCGGGGGTCAGGTCGAGGTCAGAGGCCTCGTCGTCGGCCAGCTCTGCGTCGGGGTTGTTACGTCTGCGCCGTCGGTCGTTCAGCAGGGAGAAGGCGACCGCCATGAAGTAAAGGACGACGATAGGCCCGGAAAGGGCGATCATTCCTACGGGGTCGGTCGTAGGAGTGGCGACCGCGCCGAAGACGAATACGCCCATGACGACACCCCGCCACCAGCCGATCATGCGGCGGCCCGAGACGATGCCGACCATGTTCAGCATGATGAGCAGCAGGGGCAGCTCGAAGGCCAGGCCGAAGATCAGCACCATTCTGATGGTGAAGTCGAGGACCTCGTCCAGCGAAAGGATGTTGGCAGATCCTCCGGGGGTGAGACTGAGCAGCACCTTCACGCTGATCGGGAGGATGACGTACGCCAGATAAGCGCCGCCGGCGAAGAGCGGAACGGCAGCCGAGACGAAGATGTACGTGTACTTCTTCTCGTGCTTGTGCAGTCCGGGCGCGACGAAGGCCCACAGCTGGTAGAGCCAGATGGGGCTGGAGACGACAAGGCCGGCCATGAGGCTCACCTTGACCGTCGTGGTGAACGGCGACGTCAAAGTGTTGAAGGAGACGATGGCGCAATTGCCGCCGTCGCTGTTCGCCAGGTTCTCGCACTTCGGTACCGGATCGGCCAAGAACTGCATGAGCTGTTCGCTGTAGAACGCAGCCACAATCATCACGAGGACGATCGCGATGACAGCTTTGGTGAGCCGGTTGCGAAGCTCACGAAGGTGTTCCACGAGAGGCATCCGCCCCTCGGGATCCTTCTCCTCTTTGCGGGCAGACTTGAGCAACCCACGTTCCCATCTCGTGCGGCGGGCCGGAGGTCACCGGCCCTGCGTCAGCGCTTGGTCGTGTCCGTCGGCTCGTTGACCGGGCGCGAGCTGGTCACGTCGCCGGGGGCGGCCTGGATGATGCGCTGGCCCTGGGGCTGCTCGTCGTTGTTGTTCGGCGGGTCGGCCGGGGCGGGGGACTTGCTGCCGTCCTCCTTCATCGCCTTGGCCTCGCTCTTCAGGATGCGGGCGGACTTGCCGAGCGAGCGCGCCATGTCCGGAAGCTTCTTCGCGCCGAACAGCAGGATGATGACGACGAGGATGAGAATGATCTCGGGGGCTCCGAGCCTTCCGAACATAAGTCTTTACCTTCTCACCGAGGCGGCTGGGGTGGGGGTGCTGTCCCATCGTCGGACATGTGTCCGAACGACCGTGTTGACAGCGATCGTAACGCTCAGGGGTGAACGTCAGGCAATCCCCGTGCGTACTCCCTGTCCGCGGGCCGGGCCTCGTCTCCGTCCCGCGACCAGCAGCGTACCTGCCGCGCACGGCAGGTTGACAGGGCGAAGTGGCCCAAAACGCATGCGGCGCCGCACGCACACCCCGTCCCTGGCGGCGCTACAGCGAGTCCGCGGCCCGGGCCGCACTCAGGCTCGCCCGCTCCAGGTCCTCGGCCGCCCGGTTGATCCGTCGCGCGGAATCCGCCACCTGCCTGCCCAGGCGCTGCGCCTCCAGGAAGACCCGCACGGCGAGCACGCCGAGCACCACAAGACCCAGAAAACCCACAGCTACCGCGAACATCGGCCAGAACATGACGCGAGCCTAGACCGTCCTACACCGTGGAGTGCAGCCGCAGGGTCCGCACGCCGCCGCCGGTCAGCAGCTCGACGATCCGCTCCCCGGCCGGCTTGCGGACGGCGGCGCCGCAGTCGGGGCAGGTGAAGGAGTAGAACGTCGTACGGCTGCTCGCGCCGATGGCGAGACGCAGCGCGCCCGCGGCCAGCTCGAAGCGGCCCCGGCAGTCCGGGCAGCCCGCCTTGAACACGACCGGGGCCACGCTTCTCATCCCGGCGAACGCGGACGCCACCGTCATCTCCCGCACCCCGGACGTCGCCGACTCGCTCAAAGCCTCTGCTCCCGCCTGTCGCCCTGCCTGCCCGACCACGCGCCCAACCCGTACGCGCCCACTGCCTGTCTACTGTCCGTCGCGCACCGGATGCGGCACGTGAGCGCCGTGCACCTCGATCCCGTCGTACGCGGCCAGCGCCTCACGGGCCGCCTGACGGGCGCTGTCCGCCAGCTCGGGCGGGGACACGATGCGGCCGTCGCGGCCCAGCCGCAGCGCCAGGCGTCTGAGCGACGCCGGGTCCGGCGTACGCAAAGTGATACGCAGCCCGCCGTCCGGAAGCTCATCGGCGCTGTCGTGCGGGTAGTACTCGGCGACCCAGCGCCCGCCCGGGCCGACCTCGACGACGACCTCCGGGTCCTCCGCGGCGGGCTGCACCAGCCCCTCCGACAGATCCCGCAGCTCGACCTCGGGCGGCGCGGACGGCTCGTCCAGGATCTTGATCTCGGCGACACGGTCGAGCCGGAAGGTGCGGCGCGCCTCGGAGCGCCGGCACCAGGCCTCGACATAGGTGTGGCCGACGCTGACCAGACGGATCGGGTCGATCTCGCGTTCGGTAACCTCGTCGCGGGCCGGTGAGTAGTAGCGGATCCACAGCCGGCGCCGCTCGGAGATCGCGCGGTCGACGTCCGCGAAGACGCCGCCCTCGGACTCGAAGGTCACCGACAGCCGGGCGCTGGCGCCGGCCGCCTCCCCGGCCGCGGCCTCCACCTTGGCGGTGGCCCGCAGCAGCGCCTGGCGGTCGCTCTCGCGCAGTCCGGGCAGCGTGGCCACGGCCCGGGCCGCCACCAGCAGCGCGGTCGCCTCGTCGGCGGCGATCCGCAGCGGCTCGGCCGCCTCCGCCCCCAGAGCGGCGGGGTTGTGCCACCAGATGCGCTCGCCGTCGGTGTCGATGTCGAGCAGATCACCGCCGCGGAAACTGGTGCCGCACATGGGCAGCACATCGAGGTCGGAGACCAGCTCGTCCTCGGAGATCCCGAACGCCCGCGCCACGTCCTCGACACGCGCACCGGGGCGCTCCCTGAGATACGTCACCAGGGAAAGCATCCGCCGGGTCTGGTCGATGGCGTTGACGGGCCTGACCGGTTTGCCTGCCACTGTTCTGCTCCGCTCCCCCTCAGCCCTTGGCCACGGCACGCAGCCGGTCCACCACGTCGGCCCGCAGCTCCGCCGGCTCCAGGACCACCACGTCCGGCCCGAACTCCACCAGCCAGGCGTCCAGCCCGTGGCCGTACGGAATCTCCAACTCGTCCCAGCCGTCCCCGAGTTCCCGAACCGCCGTGGCCTTCGCCCGAAGGGGGTAGCCCGCGTCCGTCCGCAGCCGGATCAACGCCGACCGGTCTGCCGTCTCCCCCGCCCAACTCGCAACGGTCTCACGGACGGTGACGACATCGGGGACCTCGGCGGTGAAACGCCCGCCGCGCGAGCGCACCTTGCCGGTGATCCGGGACAGCCGGAACACCCGCTCCGCACCCCGGTCACGGTCCCATCCCGCCAGATACCAGTGCCCGCGCCAGCACTCCAGGGCCCACGGCTCGACATGCCGCGGCTCGGGGCGGGCGGCGGTCGCCTTGCGGTACTCGAAAACGACGGGGCGGCGGTCGCGGCAGGCCAGCATCAGCGGCTCGAACGCGGCCTCGTGCACCGGAATGCGGGGCTCCAGGGCGCCGTGCGCCCCATACGGGTCGACGTCCTCGGGCAATCCCGCCGCGCGCAGTTTCTGCAGGGCACCGCTGGCCGCGCCCGCGAGGCGGGCCTGCTGCCACACCTTGGCGGCCAGACCGAGCGCAGCCGCCTCCTCGGCGTCCAGCGTGATGGGCGGGAGACGGTTGCTGTCACGGCGAGCGAGATAGCCGACCTCCCCGTCGAGATTCTCGACGGTCTCGATGACCAGGCCGAGCTCGCGCAGATCGTCCTTGTCCCGCTCGAACATCCGGTTGAAGGAGTCGTCGCTGCCCGCTTCGACATAGGCCTCGATGGACTCGCGCAGCTCGCGCTTGCTCAACGGCCGCCGCGTCCCGAGCAGACACAGCGCCAGATTCATGAGCCGCTCTGCCTTGGCAATGGCCATCGACGCCCTTCGCCTTCCCTATGGTGCTTACGATCGATGACCGTACCGCCCCGGCGTGGCCTGGCAAAGCCGAGGGCCCATGCCCGGACAGGCATGGGCCCCAGGTAGTCGGGTCCGGTCGCACGCCGATCAGCCGTTCACCGACCGCGGGCGACGCTCAGCCGCGACGGTCAGACACCGAGCAGATCGACCACGAAGATCAGCGTCTCGCCCGGCTTGATCGCCGGGGTCGGGCTCTGGTTGCCGTAGGCGAGGTGGGCCGGGATCGTCAGCTGACGACGGCCGCCGACCTTCATGCCCTGCACGCCCTGGTCCCAGCCCTTGATGACACGGCCGCCACCCAGCGGGAAACGGAACGGCGTGCCGCGGTTCCAGCTAGCGTCGAACTCCTCACCCGTGCTGAACGCGACACCCACATAGTGGACGGTGACGGTCTGGCCCGCCTGCGCAACCGCGCCGTCGCCCTCCCAGATGTCCTTGATCTCGAGGTCCGCCGGCGGCTCGCCGCCCGGGAAGTCGATCTCGGGCTTGTCGATGCTCACGTCTAACGCTCCATGCTTGTTGTGGAAAGGCAACGGCCCCAGTCTTTCATCACGTGGGGCGGCGTCACATCTTCGCGAGGATGTCCACGGTGAAGACCAGCGTGGCGCCCTTGGCGATACCGCTGCCCTGCGGCGGGTTGTCGCCGTAGCCCAGCTCCGGCGGGATGACGATGAGCACCCTGCTGCCGACCTTCTTGCCGGTCAGACCCTGCGACCAGCCCTTGACCACCTGCTGCAGCGAGAACGACACGAGCTGCTTGTTGGCGTACGTCGAGTCGAACTCCTTGCCGGTGTCCCACTGCACGCCCTTGTACTGCACCAGCACCGTGTTCTCCGCGGCGAGCTCGTCGCCGTCGCCCTCGATGACGTAGTTCGCCACCAGCTTCTTGGGCGGGTCCGCCTTCGGGATCTCCAGGGAGGGCGCCTTGCCGTCGGTGTTGGTGCCGACCTTGGGCAGATCGGCGTCGTCCTGGGCGACATCGGCGCCCTTGGCCGAGCTCTTGGAGTTGAACGTGTCCTGGATGTCGACCACGAAGACCAGCGTGTCGGTGCCCTTGATCCCGGCCTGCGCATTGCCCTGCTCGCCATACCCCCAGGTCGGAGGCACCGCCATCTCGACCCGGCTGCCGACCTTCCGGCCCACCAGGGCATACCGCCAGCCATCGATGATGCGCCCCTGGGCGAGCTGGAAGAACCGCGGCGTCTTGCCGTCGTAGGAATTGTCGAAGACCTTCGCCGTGGCCCAGATCTGACCGAGATAGTGCGACTGCACGAAGTCGCCCTCGGCCACCGTCCTGCCGTTGCCCGCGATGACCGTCTTCACCGCGAGGTCCTTCGACGGCTCGCCGCTGCCCTTGGCGACCGTGGGCTTCTCGTTGAACTTGGTGCCCGCGGTGATCGCCGGCAGCGGACCCTCCACGATCTTCGGCGACGGCGCGGCCGACGCCTGAGGCGTAGAGGGCGACGCGCTGTCGCTCGCCTTGTCGTCGCCGCATGCGGCGAGCGTGACCATTCCTGCGGGTACGGCAATGAGAAGTGAGCGTCGGCGCACGGTGGGGGCCTCGTAATCGTCGATCTTGTGGATGGCGTGCGCGCAACTCTACGGCGTGAGAAGGGCGCCGTACGGTTAACGTACGGCGCCCGTGTTGCGTTCCTGACGACTGGTCGGAACGCCCTGCTCACATACCGGCGATCAGTTTCTCCACCCGGTCGTCCACCGAACGGAACGGGTCCTTGCACAACACCGTGCGCTGCGCCTGATCGTTGAGCTTGAGATGCACCCAGTCGACGGTGAAGTCGCGACGCTGCTCCTGGGCCCTGCGGATGAAGTCACCGCGCAGCCGGGCCCTGGTCGTCTGCGGCGGCACGGACTTGCCCTCGAAGATCTTCAGATCGTTGCAGATCCGCGCGGCCTGCCCCTTCTTCTCCAGCAGGTAGTACAGGCCACGACGCCGGTGGATGTCGTGGTAGGCGAGGTCTATCTGCGCGACCCTCGGATGCGACATCGTCATGTTGTGCTTGGCCCGGTACCGCTCGATGAGCTTGTACTTCATCACCCAGTCGATCTCGGTGCCGATACGGTCGAGATCCTCGGACTCGATCGCGTCCAGCGTGCGGCCCCACAGCTCCAGGACCTGCTCGACGGTGCCGGTGCGGATGCCGCGACGCTCACAGAAGTCCACGGCCTTCTCGTAGTACTCGCGCTGCACCTCCAGGGCGGAGGCCTCGCGGCCACTGGCCAGCCGCACCTTGCGGCGACCCGTGATGTCATGGCTGACCTCGCGGATCGCCCGGATCGGGTTCTCCAGCGTCAGATCCCGCATCACCGTGCCCGCCTCGATCATGCGCAGCACCAGGTCGGTGGCGCCGACCTTCAGCAGCATGGTCGTCTCGGACATGTTCGAGTCGCCCACGATGACATGCAGACGCCGATAGCGCTCGGCATCGGCATGCGGCTCGTCGCGCGTGTTGATGATCGGCCGGGAACGGGTCGTCGCCGAGGAGACGCCCTCCCAGATGTGCTCGGCCCGCTGACTGACGCAGAACACGGCGCCCCGCGGGGTCTGCAGGACCTTGCCCGCGCCGCACAGCAGCTGACGCGTGACAAGGAACGGAATGAGGATGTCCGCGAGCCGGGAGAACTCCCCGTGCCGGGCCACGAGATAGTTCTCATGGCAACCGTAGGAGTTGCCCGCCGAGTCGGTGTTGTTCTTGAAGAGGTAGACGTCGCCCGCGATTCCCTCCTCGTGCAGGCGTCGTTCCGCGTCCACCAGGAGTCCTTCGAGAATGCGCTCGCCTGCTTTGTCGTGAGTGACCAGTTCGGTCACGTTGTCACATTCGGGTGTCGCGTACTCCGGATGCGATCCCACGTCGAGATAGAGGCGGGCGCCATTACGCAGAAAGACATTGCTGCTACGGCCCCATGACACGACACGGCGGAAGAGGTACCGCGCCACCTCGTCAGGCGACAGGCGGCGCTGTCCCCTGAACGTGCACGTGACGCCGTACTCGTTCTCCAGCCCGAAAATGCGGCGGTCCATGACTGAACATTACGCCCGATCCCCTGAGCTGAAACGGGGTTCGACAGCACGGTTTGGATCATTTTCCGATGAAGCCGCAACAACCGCACCCCTGGCGGGAGCTGCGAGGACCCGCCCCGTGCCCAGCAGGACCAGCAGCGACACGGCCCCCGCGACCCCCGGCAGGGCGAAGCCCCACAGGGCCCCACCCCCCTCGACGACCGGCCCCGCGAGGCCCGTTCCCACCGACGCACCCACCGTGAACGTCGTCACCAGCCACGAGAACGCCTCGGTGACCGTCCCACGCGGCGCATGCCGGTCCACCAGAACGAACGCACAGGCGATGCACGGCGCGAGGAACACCCCCGCAAGCACACTCAACAACGTCATCGCGACCGGACCCGGCAACAGCAGCAGCGGCAGATAACACACCGCCAGAAGCGCCACCAGCGCCCGCAGTCGCCGCGCCGGCTCCCCGGCCCACTGCCGCGCCCCGTACACCGTGCCCCCGACCAGAGCACCCAGCCCCAGACCCGCCATCAGCCAGCCGTACACCGCGTCACCGCCGTGGTCGTCCGCGTACGACATCGCCGCGACCGCGATGGAACCCAGAGCCATCCCGATGAACAAGAACGACGCCAGCAGCGCGAGCAGCCCCGCCGAGCGAAGCGCCCCCAGCCAGTGCGCCTCACGCGGCGCCGAGCGCCACGCACGCGAAGGCGGCGACACGACCACCGAAAGGGCACCCAGCACCCCCACGACGTTCAGGACGAGCAGGGCCGCCTGCGCCGACCACAGCGACGCACACAGCGTCAGCAGCAACGGGCCGACCGTGAACATGACCTCCTGCGCCACCGCGTCCATCGCGTACGCCGCATGCACCTGCCCCTCCTTGTGGAGGACGGACGACCACAGCGCCCGCAGCCCGCCCTCCAGAGGCGGCGTGAACAGCCCGGCAGCCGCCACCGCCGCATAGGCGAGCGGCAGCGCACCGATGCCCGCGAACGCGAACACCGCCCCCGCCGCAGCCGAGGCCAGCGCCGCCGGCAGCTGCACCCGCGGCTGCCCGTACAGATCCACCAGCCGCCCCAGCACCGGCTGCCCCACCGCATTGGCGACCCCGTACACCGCCGCCAGCGCACCGGCCAGGCTGTACGAGCCGCCCTGCTCCCGCACGAACAGCACGATCGCGATCGCGGCCACCGCGTTCGGCAGCCGCCCTATCAGCGTGCCGACGAGCAGCCGGGCGGCATGCCTCGCCCTGAGGATCTCCACGTAAGCGCCGGTCATCGGCCGCGCCGCCCTCCGCACAGGTTTTACGTATAACGTCTCCCGTCATACGTACCATGTGCGCTGTTCACGAGTCCAGACGAAGGAACGGGCGCAAGGCGCCCACAGCCCCCGGGCACCGCACGACCTGACCCGGACCACGGCCCACACCCCGGACGACCACACGAAGAGGAGCAAGCGGACGGTGGCACACGGCAGCACCCGCCCCACCAGCCGGGACGTCGCCCAAGCCGCGGGAGTCTCCCAGGCCGCGGTCTCCCTCGTCCTCGGCGACAAATGGCGCGGACGAGTCTCCGAAGCCACAGCCGAACGCGTCCGCGAAGCCGCCCGCCGCCTCGACTACCGGCCCAACCTCGCCGCCCGCAACCTCCGCCTCGGCCGCACCCGCACCGTCCTCCTCGTCGTTCCCGCCCTCACCACCGAATTCTTCGCCGGCGTCTACACCGGCGCCGCCCGCATCGCCGCCCAGCACGGCTTCGGCGTCGTCCTCTACCCCTCCCCCGAAGGAATCGGCCCCGCCCGCGACCCCTTCGCCTCCGCCCAAGCCGCCCTCGACGGCGTCATCGCCTCCTCCATGGCCGCCGACGCCCTCACCGCGATCCGCGGCGACCAACTACCCCTCGTCATGCTCGACAGCGACCCCACAGGCAGCCTCGGCGCCGCCACGGTCAACCTCGACATCACCGACGCCATCCGCCAGGTCACCGAATACCTGCTCGGCCTCGGCCACCGGCGATTCCTCCACCTGGCCGCGGACGTCGCCTCCTGGACCTTCGAAGTACGCGCCCAGGAACTCGACACCCGCCTCGCCGAAGTCCCCGGCACCTCCCTGCTCACCGCCCGCGCCCCCATCTCCATCGAAGGCGCCCTCAACGCCGCCGCCACCGCCCTCGCCGCCAAGGGCCCCCGCCCCACCGCGATCATCTGCGACGACGACAAACTCGCCGCCGGCGCCTACAAGGCCGTACGCCGCCTCGGCCTGCGCGTCCCCGACGACATCTCCGTCACCGGCCTCGACGACCTCGCCCTCGCCACCGCCATCGACCCCGAACTCACCACCGTCCGACTCGACGCCGAACTCTTCGGAGAACGCGGCATGCAAGCCCTCCTGGCCGTCCTGGAAGGCCGCGTACCACAGGAGGGCGACATTCCCGTCCAGCTCGTCGTGCGAGGCTCCACAGCACCACCCAGCACGCCCTGAAGGACCCACTGAACGCGACTGTGCCCCGGCCGAGACTCGGACCGGGGCACAGCACACGCGCGAGACGCGGTTCGGGACGGACTACTCCTCCGACCCACCCGAGCCGTCGGCGTCCTCGCCGTTGTCGGCGCTCTCCGCCTCCGTGGCGGCACCGTCCGCCTCCAACAACCGGCCCAGCTGACGGCCGACGATGCGCTTGAACTTACGCGACTGCGGGCGCGTACGATCCAGCACCGCCACCTCCAGACGCTCAGCGGGAATCTCCCGCTGCGTGCCATTGGTGTCACGAGACAGAGCCTGCACAGCAAGCTTCAGCGCCTCGGCCAGACTCATACCGTCCTGATGACGCTGATCCAGATAGCTGCTGATCTGCTCCGCATTACCACCCACCGCGACCGAGCCGTGCTCGTCCACGATCGAGCCGTCATGCGGCAACCGATAGATCTGATCGCCCTCCGGCGTCTCCCCGACCTCGGCGACAACCAACTCCACCTCGTACGGCTTCTCCGCCGCGGAAGAGAAGATCGTGCCCAGCGTCTGCGCATAGACATTCGCCAGACCACGCGCGGTCACATCGTCACGGTCATAGGTGTAACCACGAAGATCGGCATACCGCACACCACCGATCCGCAGATTCTCGTACTCGTTGTACTTACCGGCAGCCGCGAAGCCGATCCGGTCATAGATCTCGCTGAACTTGTGCAGCGCACGGGACGGGTTCTCACCGACGAACACAATGCCGTCGGCATACTGCAGCACGACCAGGCTGCGACCACGGGCGATGCCCTTACGGGCGTACTCCGCCCGGTCGGCCATGGCCTGCTGGGGTGAGACATAGAACGGCGTCGACACCGGTTATCCGTCCCTTTCTGTCGAAGTCACAGGATCACCTTGATAAGACCGGGCCGCCGCCTACAGCAGCGAAGCCCGCGGGCCGTCGGGCTGCTCCAGACGCCGCTCCAGAATCGAACGGGCGATCTCGGAGGACTCGTCGTCGCCGAGCCGACGGAAACCGTCCTCGGTGATCACAGTGACGATCGGGTAGATCCGGCGGGCGACATCGGGACCACCGGTCGCCGAGTCGTCGTCAGCCGCGTCATACAGAGCCTGCACCACCAACGTCGTGGCCTCGGCCTCACTCAGGTCATCACGGAAGAGCTTCTTCATGGCGCCACGCGCAAAGATCGAACCCGAACCGGTGGCGGCGTAACCCTGCTCCTCGGAACGACCACCCGTGACGTCGTACGAGAAGATCCGCCCCTTCTCCCGGTCCACGTCATACCCCGCGAAGAGCGGCACGACCGCCAGCCCCTGCATGGCCATGCCCAGATTCGACCGGATCATGGTCGACAGCCGGTTCGCCTTGCCCTCCAGCGACAGCTGCGCGCCCTCGACCTTCTCGAAGTGCTCCAGCTCCAGCTGGAACAGCTTCACCATCTCCACGGCCAGACCGGCGGTGCCGGCGATACCGACGGCCGAGTACTCGTCCGCCGGAAAGACCTTCTCGATGTCGCGCTGGGCGATCACATTGCCCATGGTGGCCCGCCGGTCACCGGCCAGCACGACGCCCCCCGGGAACGTCACGGCCACGATGGTCGTGCCGTGCGGCGCCTCGATCACGCCCTGCGTGGGCGGCAGTTGGCGGTTGCCGGGCAGCATCTCGGGCTGGTGCTCGGAGAGAAAGTCCATGAAGGAGGACGACCCAGGCGTCAGGAAGGCAGCTGGTAGACGCCCGGTGCTACGAGTGTTGGCTTCCACGCGATTCCTTCCAAGTAAGCGGCGGCCCGGCGGACGGCGTCAGGATCGTCTCCCAACTTGCCGATGGCCGAATTGCAGTTGAAGCACAGTACGCCACGGACCCTACCCGTCTTGTGGCAATGATCCACATGAACGGCCGGAGCCTTCAGACAGATCACGCAGAGCCCCATCTGCGAGGCGACCATCTCGTCACGCTCGGCTTCGGTGAGGCCGTAGTGGCGTTTCAGGTGACCTGCACGGCCCTTCACGGCCTTGCACGACTTACATAGGGTCGCAAGGCCGTCCGAGGCACTACGGTTCCGCGTCCACTCACTGTGCGGCTTGATCTCACCGCAGGTGCGGCAGTACTTGTGACCTGCGGGCACATCCACTCTGCGCCGGACTCTGCGCCCCTTGGCCGCCTGCCTCTGCTGGTGGTACGCGGCTGCGCATTCCCTGCAGTAGGCCTGCAAGCCCTCGCGCATCGACTTGTTCTTGGCGAACGCTGCTCGCGGCTTACTTTCCTTGCACCGCGAACAGCGCTTCACGCTCTCTTCGTTTGCCAACGAAACGGCCCCCGAAACCTTCAATTCGAAGGCTACTCGCCGCCCTTCTGAACGAAACTACGAACGAAGTCCTCTGCGTTCTCCTCCAAGACATCGTCAATCTCGTCCAGGACCGAATCCACGTCGTCGCTCAGCTTCTCCTGGCGCTCCTTGAGGTCCTCCGAGGCCTGCGTCTCTGCCGCCTGCTCCTCGACCTCCTCGGTGGAACGCGTGGCCTTCTGCTGTCCGCCGCCGGTGTCCTTGGTTGCCATATCCCTCACCCCGCTCAGTTCGCCCGACATGGTCGACAGGTCGGCTTTCCTGCCGATCGGTGATGATCAGACCCTACAAGCCGGGTCCGACATCGGCCCCGCAGTTTCTCCAACGTACGGGGGCCATTTCGATGATTCCCGGACGCCGGGTTTTCCACCCTGCCGGGCCGGCGTCCGGCCGGCCCGGCACGAGTACCCTCAGTTGCCCGACAGGACCCTGACCAGGTCTTCCGCGGTGCGGCAGCGGTCCAGGAGCTCCTTGACGTGATTTCGCGTTCCGCGAAGCGGTTCGAGGGTTGGAACGCGCTGGAGGGAGTCCCGGCCGGGCAGATCGAAGATGACCGAGTCCCAGGAGGCCGCGGCGACGTCGTCGGCGTACTGCTCCAGGCAGCGTCCGCGGAAGTAGGCGCGGGTGTCCTCCGGGGGCTTGGCCTTGGCCTGTTCGACCTCGCTGTCGTCCAGGAGGCGCTTCATGCGTCCGCGGGCCGCCAGTCGGTTGTAGAGGCCCTTCTCGGGGCGTACGTCGGCGTACTGGAGGTCGACGAGGTGGAGCCTGGCGGCGTCCCAGTCGAGGTTGTCGCGGCGCCGGTAGCCCTCCATGAGTTCGCGCTTGGCGACCCAGTCCAGTTCGCCGGCGAGGCTCATGGGGTCGCGTTCGAGGCGGTTCAGGGTGTCCTCCCAGCGGGAGAGGACGTCTTTGGTCTGGTCGTCCGCGTCCGCGCCGAAGCGCTCCTCGACGTATTTGCGTGACAGTTCGTAGTACTCCATCTGGAGCTGTACCGCGGTGAGTGTGCGTCCGCTGCGCAGTGTGATGAGGCGTTGGAGTGAGGGGTCGTGCGAGACCTGGTGGAGGGTGCGGACGGGTTGGTCGACGGCCAGGTCGACGGCGATGAAGCTGTCCTCGATCATGGAGAGGACGAGTGCGGTGGTGCCGAGTTTGAGGTAGGTCGAGATCTCGGAGAGGTTGGCGTCGCCGATGATCACGTGGAGGCGGCGGTATTTCTCGGCGTCGGCGTGGGGCTCGTCGCGGGTGTTGATGATGGGGCGTTTGAGGGTTGTCTCCAGCCCGACCTCGACTTCGAAGTAGTCGGCGCGCTGGCTGAGCTGGAAGCCGTGTTCGTGGCCGTCCTGGCCGATGCCTACGCGGCCGGCTCCGGCGAAGACCTGGCGGGAGACGAAGAAGGGGGTGAGGTGGCGCACGATGTCGGAGAAGGGGGTTTCCCGCTTCATCAGGTAGTTCTCGTGCGTGCCGTAGGAGGCGCCTTTGTTGTCGGTGTTGTTTTTGTAGAGATGGATGGGCTGGGCGCCGGGTAGCTGGGCCGCGCGTTCGGCGGCTTCGGCCATGATGCGTTCGCCGGCTTTGTCCCACAGGACGGCGTCGCGGGGGTTGGTGACCTCGGGGGCGCTGTACTCGGGGTGTGCGTGGTCGACGTAGAGCCGTGCTCCGTTGGTGAGGATGACGTTGGCGAGGCCGATGTCCTCGTCGGTGAGCTGGCTGGCGTCGGCGGCCTCGCGGGCGAGGTCGAAGCCTCGCGCGTCCCGCAGCGGGTTTTCCTCCTCGAAGTCCCAGCGGGCCCGGCGGGCCCGGTGCATCGCCGCCGCGTAGGCGTTGACGATCTGGGATGAGGTGAGCATGGCATTGGCGTTGGGGTGGCCGGGGACGGAGATCCCGTACTCCGTCTCGATGCCCATTACTCGCCGTACGGTCATGCGGCCCTCCTTGCCCGGCGGCACCCTCGGTCGTGGGCGCCGCGCAGATACCGCTGGCGCTCGGTTGCGTGTGCGGTGCCCGTCCCCGCACTGCGCGACTCGGCGGTATGGAAGAGCCTAGAACGCCTCTGCGCTGGTGGGGAGATCATTTGCGTCATTGCCTTGCCCGGAAAACAGTGGGCTGCGGGTACCCGTCGAGGGCACCCGCAGCCGCCCTGTCTTTTACAGGTACTGACCGGTGTTTGCCACCGTGTCGATGGAGCGTCCGGTGTCTGCGCCCTGCTTTCCGGTGATGAGGGTGCGGATGTAGACGATCCGCTCGCCCTTCTTTCCGGAGATTCGGGCCCAGTCGTCGGGGTTGGTGGTGTTGGGCAGGTCTTCGTTCTCCTTGAACTCGTCCACGCAGGCCTGGAGGAGGTGGGAGACGCGGAGGCCCTTCTGGTTGTGCTCGAGGAAGTCCTTGATCGCCATTTTCTTGGCGCGGCCCACGATGTTTTCGATCATGGCGCCGGAGTTGAAGTCCTTGAAGTAGAGGACTTCCTTGTCGCCGTTGGCGTAGGTGACTTCCAGGAAGCGGTTTTCCTCGGATTCGGCGTACATCTGCTCGACGGCGGTCTGGATCATGCTCTGGACCGTCGTGGCCTTGTCGCCGCTGTGCTCGCCGACGTCGTCGGGGTGGAGCGGGAGTCGCTGGGTGAGGTATTTGCCGAAGATGTCCTTGGCGGCTTCGGCGTCGGGACGCTCGATCTTGATCTTCACGTCCAGGCGGCCGGGGCGCAGGATGGCGGGGTCGATCATGTCCTCGCGGTTGGAGGCGCCGATCACGACCACGTTCTGGAGTCCTTCGACGCCGTCGATCTCGGCGAGCAGCTGGGGGACGATGGTGTTTTCCACGTCTGAGCTGACGCCGGATCCGCGGGTACGGAAGAGGGATTCCATTTCGTCGAAGAAGACGATGACGGGTGTGCCCTCGCTGGCCTTTTCCCGTGCGCGTTGGAAGACGAGGCGGATCTGCCGCTCGGTCTCTCCGACGTACTTGTTCAGGAGTTCGGGGCCCTTGATGTTGAGGAAAAAGCTCTTGCCCTGGGCTTGGCCGGTGACTTCGGCGACCTTTTTGGCCAGCGAGTTGGCGACGGCTTTGGCGATGAGTGTCTTACCGCATCCGGGGGGTCCGTAGAGGAGGACGCCCTTGGGCGGCCTCAGTTCGTGCTCCTTGAACAGGTCGGGGTAGAGGTAGGGGAGCTCGACCGCGTCGCGGATCATCTCGATCTGGTTGCCGAGGCCGCCGATGGATTCGTAGCCGATGTCCGGTACTTCTTCGAGGACGAGTTCTTCGACCTCGCTCTTGGGGACGATTTCGTAGACGTAGCCGGAGCGGGGTTCGAGCAGCAGGGCGTCGCCGGGGCGGATGGTGATGCCCAGCAGCGGCTCGGCGAGCCGTACCACCCGTTCCTCGTCGGTGTGCCCCAGTACGAGGGCGCGCTCGCCGTCCTCGAGGATTTCCTTGAGGGTGACGATGTCGCCGACGCTCTCGAATTCCATGGCCTCGACCACGTTGAGCGCTTCGTTGAGCATGACTTCCTGGCCGCGCCGGAGGTCGTCGAGTTCGACGCTCGGGCTGACGTTCACGCGGAGTTTGCGGCCTCCGGTGAAGATGTCGGCGGTGCCGTCCTCGTTGGCTTGGAGGAAGACACCGAAGCCCGCCGGCGGCTGTGCGAGCCGGTCGACTTCTTCCTTGAGGGCCACGATCTGGTCGCGTGCCTCACGGAGCGTGTTGGCGAGCCGCTCGTTCTGTGCGGACACGCCGGCCAGGTTGGTCTGCAGCTCGACGATCCGCTCTTCGAGAATCCTCGTGTGCCGCGGAGAGTCGGCGAGCTTGCGTCGCAGGACGGCGATCTCCTGCTCAAGGTAGGCGATCTGCCCGGCCGGGTCTTCGGACCCTCGTCCCGGGCGGATGCCGCGGTTCATGTCGTCGTCGTGGGCTGCCACGGTCCTCACCTCCTCCAAGGGGAGCTGGACGTTTCCAGACCCTACCTGGGTGGGTGTCGATTGAAACACCTAGATCACAAAGTCTGTCGAGGTGTGTCCGATCTTCACCCTTGCGCTCTCCCTCACGCCAGGGGAATACCCACCGCACATGATTGGAACCCAGGCGGAGGTAGGGTCGAGGCGTTCAACACCCGTCAGAGCTGGCCGGATTCCCGTGCGGCTCGGCGTAGCAGAGGGCAGGAGAGATGAGCGTGGAGCGGACGGCCGGGGTCGAGGGTGAGGCGCTGGAGGTCTGGATCGACCAGGATCTCTGTACCGGTGACGGCATCTGTGCCCAGTACGCGCCTGAGGTGTTCGAGCTGGACATCGATGGTCTGGCTTATGTGAAGAGCGCCGGGGACGAGTTGCTCCAGGGCAAGGGTGCGACAACGCCTGTGCCGTTGCCGCTTCTCACGGATGTGGTGGACTCGGCGAAGGAGTGTCCTGGCGAGTGCATCCATGTGCGTCGGGTTTCGGACAAGGTCGAGATGTTCGGTCCGGACGCCGAGTGACCTTGCGTATACAGGGTGTTACGACTGTCTGATTTCTCACATGTGCCGGTGGCATGGGTCAGATGCTCTGGGCGCCGGCGGGTGTCGAGCGGATGAACGTGCCGTTCTTCCACTGCCACTTAGCGCTGTTCTTCGTGTCGGGGCAGCAGCGCGGTACGTCGTCCGACGAGTAGCTGAGCAGTTCGGCTCGGATGTCTCCGCCGCGGACCGCGATGTCACTGACGGTGATGCTGTCGTCGGGGTCGACGAGGGTCGCGATGACGCGGGGGCCGGCGGTCCCGGTGCCCGAGGTGAGGACGTATACGCCGTCGGGCGGGGTGCCCATGGGGGCGTCGCAGTGCACGACGGCGACGGTCTCGGGGTTGCCGTCGCCGTCGAGGTCGCCGCTGGCTTTCTTCACCACGACCGCTTTCACCGGCCCGCATTCGAGCGGGAAGTCTGCGCGCGCGGGGTCGGGGGGTGCCGCGGCATGGGTGTTCTTCGCGTCGCCGGGCGGTGTCTGGGCCGCGGTCGCCGAGTCGGGCTGGAGGACCGAGGAGAGCGCCACGACGCCGGCGAGTGCTGTGGCGGTGGCGAGCCAGTGGATCGGGCGGGTGTGCGTGTGTGCCAGTTCCGGGACGGCGGTTTGCTGCACTAGGAGCGTCTCCTGTGAGGGCTGTGCCGGTGGGGGTGGCCAGCATGGTGCCACACGTCACAGTGCGGGGGAAACGGCGGGGGGTGGGGTTCGGGTGGCGAATGTGTGTGGTCAGGGCGTGTGGCGGTCGTACGTGTATGTATGTCGTACCGCTCCGGTCGATGTGCTGGGGCGGTCGGTCAACGCAAAGGCGCTGTGGTCGAGTTCCTGGGGTTGTCCGGGAACTCGGCCACAGCGCTTGTGCGTTGTGTGCGGTACGGGGCGGCGTCAGCGGCCGGTGCCGCCGTCGGCGTTGGGGCCTTCGTAGTCCTCGCCGTAGGCGCCCTTGGCGGGGCGGCGGCGGCGCATGGGTGGTTCGACTCCGTCGGCGAGGCGTCGGGCGGTGAGGAGGAAGCCGGTGTGGCCGATCATGCGGTGATCGGGGCGGACGGCGAGGCCCTCGATGTGCCAGTTGCGGATCATCGTCTCCCAGGCGGTCGGCTCGTTGAAGGAGCCGATCTCGCGGATGGATTCGACGGTCCGGGCGAGCTGGGTGGTGGTGGCGACGTAGCAGCACAGGATGCCGCCGGGGACGAGTGCCTTGGAGACGGCTTCGAGGCATTCCCAGGGGGCGAGCATGTCGAGGATGACGCGGTCGACGTCGGTGTCGCTCAGGTTGTCCTGGAGGTCGCCTACGGTGAGCTGCCAGGCGGGGTGCGGGCCACCGAAGTAGCGCTCCACGTTCTGCTTGGCGATGTCGGCGAAGTCCTCGCGGCGCTCGTAGGAGTGCAGCATGCCCTGGTCGCCGATGGCGCGCAGCAGGAAGCTGCTGAGCGAGCCGGAGCCGACGCCGGCTTCGACGACGCGTGCGCCGGGGAAGATGTCGGCGAAGGCGAGGATCTGCCCCGCGTCCTTCGGGTAGACGACGGCTGCCCCTCGGGGCATGGACAGGACGTAGTCGGGGAGCAGGGGGCGCAGCGCGAGGTAGGCGACGTTCCCGGTGGTGCGGACAACGCTGCCCTCGGGAGCGCCGATCAGTTCGTCGTGCGGGAAGGAACCCTTGTGGGTGTGGAAGTTCTTCCCGGCTTCGAGCGTGAACGTGTAGTGGCGGCCCTTGGGGTCGGTCAGCTGAACCTGGTCCCCGACCTTGAAGGGCCCGCGCCTGCGGGCGGCACCGGTCGGTTCGGACATGTGAACAGCCTACCGGGGTTTGTGGGGGCCGCCGACCACGTGTGGGCGGCGGTGGCCGGTCAGCTGGGGCGTGCCATGGCCTTCACGAAGGCGCGCTCCACGTCGGCCGCGGAGAGCACGCCGTAGATCTCGCCGGTCTGCTCCACGACGAGGTACTCGGTGGCGGGGGTGGCTCGCAGGGCGTCGAGGAGTTCCTCGCCGGAGAGTTCCGCGGAGACCCGCATGCCGTCGGTGAGGTCCTGGGCGAGGCCGCTGACGGCGACCCAGGGGCGGCGGTGTTCCGGTACGCCGACGATGGCGGCTTCGCGGACGAGGGAGACGGGGTTGCCGTCGGCGTCGACGACGACGAGGGCGCGGGCGCCGGCGGCGTTGGCGCGGCGCAGGGCCTCGGAGAGGGGGGTGTGGGTCTCGACGGGGACGGCGCGGCGGGTGAGGGCGCGGGCGCGCAGTTCGGGGAGGTGTTCGCGCAGGCGTGCCATGCGCAGGCTGTTGCCGGCGCCGGTCCAGATGATCGCGGCGAGGATGGCCGCGAGCAGGGCGTCCATGACGGTGTCCATGCCGACGTTGTCGACGGCGTCGGAGCCGAGGACGCCGGACTGGGTGAGCCATGGGAGGCCGATGAGGACGGAGACGGCGAGGGCGCGGCCGACCCAGGCGGCGGCGATGGTGCCGGTCATGGGTTTGCCGGTGAGTTTCCAGACGATGGCGCGGAGCATGCGGCCACCGTCGAGGGGCAGGCCGGGGAGCAGGTTGAAGGCGGCCACGATGAGGTTGGAGATCATCAGGCCGGCCAGCAGGACGCCGGGGACGGTGCCGGGTTCGACGGGCTGCATGGCGGCGTAGAAGACGCCGGCGAGAACGAGGGAGAGCAGGGGTCCGACGAAGGCGAGTACGAATTCCCGGCCGGGTGTCTCGGCCTCCTTCTCGATTTCCGAGACGCCGCCGAAGAACTGGAGCTGGATGCGGCGCACGGGGAGCTTGAAGCGGAGTGCGGCGACGGTGTGCGCCAGTTCGTGGACGAGGACGGAGGCGTAGAAGGCGACCGCGAAGAAGAGCGAGACGAGATAGCGGGCCGCGCCGAGTTCGGGCAGCACGCGGTCGAGCTGTCCGCCGAACACCCAGGTGATGAGGGCGGCGACCAGGAACCAGCTGGGTGCGACGTAGACGGGTACGCCGAAGGGCCGCCCCATGAGGAGTCCGCCCCGCGGCTCCGGCGGCCGGGGGGGCTGTCCCGGCCCGGTCGCGGGTCCGCCGTGGGCGAGGGTGCGGTGGGTTTCGTCGGTGGGGGTGTGGCCGGGGCGGGTGCGAGCCGGGTCGGTGGGGTGGTGGGCGGCGGGGGTCCGGTCGTCGGCGGGGGTGGGCCGGTGGTCGGTGGGGGTGCCGGGGTTCGCTGCGGCGCCGTGGTCGGCTGCGGGCCCGTGGGCGGTGGGCCCCTGGTCGGTGGGGGTGCCGGGGTTCGCCGCGGCGCCGTCGTCGGCTGCGGGGCGGTGGGCGGGTGTGCTGGCGTCGGCGGCGGGGGGCTCGGCGTCCTGCGCGGTGGCGCGCGTGGTCGCACGGTGGGGCTGGGCGGGTGTGTCGGCGTCCTGGGCGGTGGCACGCGTCGCGTCGGGAGAGGCCGGGTCTTCGGTCTGTTGCCGGGCAGCGTGCGGGGTGCTGGTGGGAGCTGCGGCCGGGTGCGTCGCGGCGGTGGGCGTGCCGGGAGCTTCGGGCTCTCGCTGCGGGGCGTCGGCCCGGGAGCTCGCCGGGCCGTCCTCGTGGTGTGCCCGGGCGCCCCCGCTGGGGTCCTCCTGGGGGAGGTCCGGTCGCCGTACGAGCATGGTCGGTTCGTCGGCCGGGGGTGTGCGGGGCTCGTCGGTGTCCGTGGCCCGTCGGGGTGCGCCGGGACGTGTGGGGCCGGAGGCCGGGGTCGCAGGTGTTGCGTGGCGCTCGGCCGATTCCTCGTCGCCGGACCGCGGCTGCCCGCTGCCGCTCTCGTCCACGGTGTCCCCTCGTTCGAAGCGTCTTCCGCACGTGCCGGGCGGAAGGGTCTCGGGTCGATGGTATGCGGCCGTCGACATGCCTTTCTCCCCGGCACCCTTCTGTTTCCCCGGCTGTCGCGGCCGTAACGGCCGCGGTTGGGTCACTGTCAGTGGCGGGCCGTATGGTCTGTGGTCATGGAGACGAGCACGGAGGGGGCCGCGGCGGACGGCGGCGGTGATGTCGCGCCGGTGACAGCGCCGGTGGCGAACGGGGTCCCGGTGGGGGCGGACAGTTCGGCGGTGGGGGTCGAGGCGGCTGAGGGTGCCGTCACGGCTCCCGAGGCGACCGCTGCTGTGGTGATACCGCCGGCGTCGCTGTCCCCTTCCCGTGCCGGTGACTTCATGCAGTGCCCCCTGCTCTACAGGTTCCGGGTGATCGACCGGCTGCCGGAGAAGCCGAGCGCGGCGGCGACGAAGGGCACGCTGGTGCACGCAGTGCTGGAGCGCCTTTTCGACGCCCCGGCGGCCGAGCGGACCGTGCCGCGGGCCAAGTCGCTGATTCCCGGTCAGTGGGACCGGCTGCGGGAGAGCAGGCCGGAGGTCGTGGAGCTGTTCGCCGACGATCCCGAGGGCGAGCGGCTGGCGACGTGGCTGGGCGAGGCGGAGCAGCTCGTCGAGCGGTGGTTCGGTCTGGAGGATCCGACCCGGCTGGAGCCCGCCGAGCGCGAGCTGTTCGTCGAGGCCGAGCTGGACTCGGGGCTGCGGTTGCGCGGCATCATCGACCGGGTCGACGTGGCGCCCACGGGTGAGGTGCGGATCGTCGACTACAAGACGGGCAAGGCGCCTCGGCCGGAGTACGCCGAGGGCGCGTTGTTCCAGATGAAGTTCTACGCGCTCGTGGTGTGGCGGCTGAAGAACGTGATTCCGCGTCGGCTCCAGCTCGTGTACCTGGGCAGCGGTGACGTGCTGACCTACGACCCGGTCCTCGCGGACCTGGAGCGGGTCGAGCGCAAGCTGCTCGCGCTGTGGGAGGCGATCCGGCAGGCGACGGAGACGGGTGACTGGCGGCCCAGGCCGACCAAGCTGTGCGGTTGGTGCGACCACCGGGCGCACTGCCCGGAATTCGGCGGCACTCCCCCGCCCTACCCCTTGCCGGTGAGGGCGGCCGAGTCCGGTGGCGGCTCGCAGGGCAGAATGGGGCCGGACTAGCGAAGGAGACTTACGTGGCCATCCGCGTCCTACTGGTCGACGACCAGCCCCTGCTGCGTACCGGCTTCCGGATGATCCTGGAGGCGGAGCAGGACCTCGCGGTCGTGGGCGAGGCCGGAGACGGCCTTCAGGCCCTCGACCAGGTGCGGGCCCTTCAGCCCGACGTGGTTCTGATGGACATCCGCATGCCCAGGATGGACGGTGTCGAGGCGACCCGG
This sequence comes from Streptomyces sp. M41, assembly GCF_043673425.1. Classification (NCBI taxonomy): domain Bacteria; kingdom Bacillati; phylum Actinomycetota; class Actinomycetes; order Kitasatosporales; family Streptomycetaceae; genus Streptomyces; species Streptomyces sp. M41. The sequence continues at coordinate 295,721 of NZ_JBIMKE010000004.1, forward strand.
CAGATCACCGGGCCCGGGCGGGACGGCCCGGCGAAGGTGCTGGTGCTGACCACCTTCGATCTCGACGAGTACGTGGTGGAGGCGCTGAAGGCGGGGGCCAGCGGCTTCCTGCTGAAGGACGCCCCGGCCAATGAGCTGGTGCAGGCGATCCGTGTGGTGGCCGCCGGTGAGGCGATGCTGGCGCCGAGCATCACGCGCCGGCTGCTCGACAAGTACGCCACGCATCTGCCGTCCGGCGACGAGCCCGTGCCGGACACCCTGCACACGCTGACCGACCGCGAGGTGGAGGTGCTGAAGCTGGTGGCCCGGGGCCTGTCCAACGCCGAGATCGCCGCGGATCTGTTCGTCAGCGAGACCACCGTCAAGACGCATGTGGGGCATGTCCTGACCAAGCTGGGGCTGCGTGACCGGGTGCAGGCCGCGGTGTATGCGTACGAGAGCGGACTGGTGCGGCCCGGCGCGCAGTAGGAGCGCCTCGGGCCGCCGAGGGTCTGCTGGAACGACGACGAGGGCGCCCCCTTCTGGGAAGGGGGCGCCCTCGTTTGCGTGTGCGGCCGGTGCGATCCGTCCGTCGGGGCCCGTTCGTCGGGGCTCCGTCAGGTGTCCGTCAGCCCTTGTCGAGTTCCCAGAACCGGAACACGGTGGAGGCGTCGAGGCAGTACTCCATGCCGTAGACGTCGTCGTGGACGACGGCGTACTGCTTGGCCTGCCAGACCGGCAGGATGGGCAGTTCCTTGGCCACGATGTCCTGGAGCTGGCCGAACTCGTCGTCCGTCGCGGAGCGGTCGCTCTCGGCGGCGGTGGTCGGGATGAGCGAGCCGGTGATCGCGCGGTTGCTGTAGTTGTTGCTCAGCACGTTGCCCTTGCCGAAGAAGGGGGCCGTGAAGTTGTCGGCGTCCGGGTAGTCCGGGATCCAGCCCTTCACGTACACGCCGTACTTGCCGTCGGCTATGTCCTTCTCGTACTGCTCGAACGCGACGGACTGCACGTCGGCCTCGAACAGGCCGCTGGCGTTGAGCTGCCCGGCGATGGCCTTCAGTTCCTGATCGGTGGCCGGGCCGTAGCGCGACGGGGTGGACCAGAGGGTGAGCTTGACCTTGCCGGTGATGCCCTCGTCGGACAGGGCCGCCGCGGCCTTGGCCTTGGAGGGGCGGGCGCCGTAGGTGTCGAAGAACGCCGTGTTGTGGCCGCCGATGCCGGCCGGGATGATCGAGTACAGCGGGGACGCCGTGCCCTGGTAGACGTCCTTGATGAGGGCGTCGCGGTCGATGAGGTGGGCGATGGCCTTGCGGACGCCCAGCTGTCCGGCGACCGGGTGGTCCATGTTGAAGACGAGGTGCTGGACCTCGGCGCTGCTGCCCTCGACGACCTCGACGCCGGAGTCGCCGCCGGACTTCTCGATGTCGGCGAGGTCGCCGGCGGTGAGGCCCCGGTAGGCGATGTCGACCTCGTTGGCGAGCAGCGCCTTCTTCAGGGCGTTCTGGTCGCCGTGGAAGAACTTCAGTGTCACGCCGTCGTTCTGGACCTCGGCGGTGCCCTTGTAGTTCTCGTTGACGGAGAAGACGGCTTCGTCGTCGTCGAACTTGTCGAGCTTGTAGGGGCCGGAGCCGACTGCTTCGCCGTCCTTGCGCAGGCCCTTCGCGTCGTACTGCTCCTCGTCGACGATGGAGCCGGCACCCGAGGCGATCTTGCTCGGGAAGGTGGCGTCGGGGGTGTTGAGCCGGAAGACGACCGTCTTGTCGTTCGGCGTCTGCACCTTGTCGAGCGTGGGGAACATGACCGCGGGGCCGTCGGGGTCGCTGATCTTCAGCATGCGGTCGAAGGAGAACTTGACGTCCGCGGAGGTGAGGTCGTCACCGTTGCTGAACTTCAGCCCGTCCTTCAGGGTGCACTTGTAGACCGTGGCCTTGGTGTCGGAGAAGGCGCACTGCTCGGCGGCCTCGGGCTGCGGTTCGGTGGCGCCCTTGGGGAAGCTGAGCAGCGACTGGAAGACGTTGTTGAACAACAGCCAGGAGCCGGGGTCGTAGCCGGAGGCGGGGTCGGTGGCCAGGACGTCGTCCGACATCCCCATGACCACCGAGGTGCCGGAGCCCCCGGTATCGCCCGTCTCCGTTCCGCAGCCGGTCAGCAGGCCGGAGGCCAGCCCTGCCACGACGGGCAGGACCGGCCACTGGTTGCGCATGTTCACGTACGAGTGCCTTGTCGTCGGTTGTGAGAGACCCGGGTCCCGTCCTGGGTCCCGGGCCAGGCCCGGCGCCCAGGGCCTGGGTGCCGGGCACGGAGAGACGTCAGCCGCTCACGCCACGGCCGAGCTCCCACAGCTGAAGGGTGGAGGAGGAGTTGAGCACGTACGCCGTGCCCGTGACGCCGTCTCCCGCGGCGACGTACTGCTTGCCCTGCCACAGGGGCAGCACGGGCACGTCGTTCGCGACGATGTCCTGGATGTCCGTCAGGCTGTCGGCCGCGGCCAGCCGGTCGGCCGCGCGACGGGACTCCGGGATGAGGGTGTTGCGGATGGTGCTGTTGGCGTAGGGCGAGCCGAGGAAGTTGTCCTTGTCGAGGAAGGGCGCGAGGTAGTTGTCGGCGTCCGGGAAGTCCGGGAACCAGCCCATGCCGTAGACCTCGTACTCGCCCTTCTGCTCGGCGGGGCGGAATGTGGCCCAGGGCGTGCCCTTGATGCTCACGTCGAACAGCCCACTGCCGTTGAGCTGCTTGCGCAGGAGCTCGAACTCCTTCTTCGTGGCCGGGCCGTAGTGGTCGGTGGTGTAGTGCAGGGTCAGCTTCACCGGGGTGGTGACGCCGGCCTTCTCCAGCAGCGACTTGGCCTTGGCGACGCTCGGGTCGCCGTACTTGTTGAAGAACGCGTTGGAATGCCCCGTGATGCTGGCGGGGACCAGCGAGTACAGGGGCTCGGCCTGGGAGCCGTAGACCTTGGAGATGAGTTCGCCGCGGTCGATGACCTGGGCCATCGCCTGGCGGACGGCCTTGGAGCGCACGGACGGGTCGTCGGTGTTGAAGGCGAGGTAGCGGATCTCCAGGCCGTTCATGTCGACGAGGTCGACGCTGTCGTCGGTGTCGGCGGAGAGCTTGTCGATCTGCTGGGGTGACATGGTGCGTGTCACCAGGTCGATGTCGCCGTTGTCGAGGGCGGCGCCCATGGCGTCGGCGTCGGTGAAGTTGCGCAGTTCGACCTTGTCGTTGTTCACCTTCAGACTCCCCTTGTATTCGGGGTTCTTGGTGAACACGGCGGAGGCCAGCCGGTCGCCGTCGACCTCGGCCTGCATGGTGTAGGGGCCGGAGCCTTCGACCTCGAAGCCGTCGCGCAGCTCGCCCTTGGCGTAGCTGTCCGGGTCGACGATGCCGGCGACCGGGGTGGACAGCTTGAACGGGAAGGTGGCGTCGGCGGTCTTGAGGTGGAAGATGACCTCGCGGTCGCCCTGGGTCTCGACGGTGTCGATGGTGGAGAGCAGTGCGAAGACGCCGCTTTCGGCCTTGAGGGCGCGGGCACGGTCGATGGAGTACTTCACGTCGTCCGCGGTGACGGGATCGCCGTTCGCGAAGGTGAGGTCCTCGCGCAGGGTGCAGGCGTAGCGCTCGTTGCCGCTGTCGGTGAAGCCGCAGCTCTGGGCGGCCTCGGGCACGGGGTCGCCCTCGCCGCGCGGCTGGATCATCAGGGTCTGCACGGTCTGGCGCAGGATGTTCCAGGTGCCGACGTCGTAGGCGTAGGCCGGGTCGAGGGGCGCGGGAGCGTCCTTGGAGGCAGTGAACGCGTCCGTGGTGCCGACGACGATCGCGTCGCCGCTGTCCGCGCCGCCGTCGGTTCCGCCGCAGGCGGCGAGAACCGGCGCGAGCAGGCCGATGACGGCCGGCAGCACCAAAGTCTTGCGGTTCATGCTCGGGTTCTCCAGCTGTCGACTCCGTGTACCCGGCAGGCAGGGGTGGTGCGGCCGATCACGGGGTAGGTGCGATGTTCTCGCGTCGAGGTTAGTCCGCGCGCGCAGGAGGGTTCGCAGCCACCGGAGTTGAGGTGCCATCACGGAGCGGAACCGGGCGCGGACGCAACGAAAGACTGACAGCGGAAGGATTCGTGCACCGGTCCATCAATCGGGACACATGGGCGCACAGGAAGCCCTTCCTGTGGGGCTGAGGGCGGGGGCCGGGGCACCTGTCGAGCCCGATTCGAGTGGTGAAACTCACAAACTGAACGGTCTTGGCCGTGATCCGAATTCAGCCAAACAGGCCGTTCGAATTCCCGGGCGGAATTCCCGCGCAATCGACGGTGCACGCTGCGTCAACACCGGTCGCTTTTCCGTTGTGAGGCGAGTGAGATCTGGTTCAGGTCGTCGTCATGCCGCCATCAGACCGCGCAGAAATGCCAGATCGACCTCTTCCAGCGAGGTCACGACGGTACGCCGGGCGGCCGGGGTGATCGGCGCCACCGACGGCACCGCGACCACATGGCAGCCCGCCGCCTCGGCCGCGGCGACACCGGTCGCGGTGTCCTCGACGACCGCGCATCGGGCCGGCTCGGCGCCGAGACCGGCCGCCGCGAGCAGGTACGGGTCGGGGTGCGGTTTGGTGCGGGGCACCTCGTCGCCGGCCACGGTCAGGGCGAAGTGCTGGGGGCCCAGCGAGGTGAGCACACGGTCGATGATGCGCCGGTGCGAGGCGGAGACGAGGGCCGTCGGGATCTCGAACGCGGCGAGCTCCGCCAGCAGCCGGGCGGCGCCCGGCATCAGCGGCAGGGCGCGGTCGATGCGGTCCTCGAAGCCCTGGTTGAGCAGAACCGTCAGGTCGGCGAGGTCGATGTCGGCGCCGGTCGCCTCGATGAGGAAGCCCGCGCTGCGGGTCATCGGGCCGCCGACCACGACATGCCGCCAGGAGTCGTCCAGGGTGTGCCCGAGGCCGGCGAAGACCTCGACCTCGACGTCCCACCAGAAGCCCTCGGTGTCCACCAGGGTTCCGTCCATGTCGAGCAGCACCGCTTGCAGGGCCGAGCCCTCGGCCGTACGGGTTGCTGGCGCGGGGACCGTGCTGGTCATCCACGTACCTCCTTGAAGGGACGATCAGGCCGGTTCCCCAGAGAGGAACCGGCCTGCGGTGGACCGACCAGTGTACGTCCGTCCGGAGCGAAGCGCCTTGTTTATCCGGCGTGGCCCGGGGCACACCGTCTATACCGTCGGGGCCAGGCCTGACGTGCGCCGATGTGCCGTTGGGCGGGGGCGTCGGCGGGCGCTCGTCAGCGGGCGTTGAAGTACTTCGCCTCCGGGTGGTGGATCACGATCGCGTCGGTGGACTGCTCCGGGTGCAGCTGGAACTCCTCCGACAGGTGGACGCCGATGCGCTCCGGCTGGAGCAGGTCGGCGATCTTGGACCGGTCCTCCAGGTTCGGGCAGGCGCCGTAGCCGAGGGAGAAGCGGGCACCCCGGTACTTCAGGGCGAACATGTCCTCGATCTCGGACGGGTCCTCGCCCGCGAAGCCGAGCTCGGAGCGCACACGCGCGTGCCAGTACTCGGCGAGGGCCTCGGCCAGCTGCACGGACAGGCCGTGCAGTTCGAGGTAGTCGCGGTAGGCGTTGGCCTCGAACATCCGGGCCGTCTCCTCACCGATCCGCGAGCCGACGGTGACCACCTGAAGTCCCACGACGTCCGTCTCGCCCGACTCCTGCGGACGGAAGAAGTCCGCCAGGCACAGACGGCGGCCCCGGCGCTGACGCGGGAAGGTGAAGCGGGTGCGTTCGTTGCCGTGCTCGTCCAGCAGGATCAGGTCGTCGTCCTTGGAGACGCACGGGAAGTAGCCGTAGACCACGGCCGCTTCCAGGAGGTTCTCCGTCTGGAGCTTGTCGAGCAGACCGCGCAACCGCGGGCGGCCCTCGGTCTCGACGAGTTCCTGGTACGACGGTCCGTCGCCGGTGCGGGTCTCCTTCAGGCCCCACTGGCCCTTGAAGAGGGCACCCTCGTCCAGCCAGGACGCGTACTCCTTGAGCTGGATGCCCTTGATGACGCGGGTGCCCCAGAACGGCGGCTCGGGCAGCGGGTTGTCGACGGCGACGTCGGAGCGGACGTGTCCTTCCTCGGGACGCTCGTCCAGTACGGCCGTGGCGGCGGCGCTCTTGACCCGGCGCTGCTTGAGCTCGGGCAGCTTCGCGCCGGGCACGCCCCGCTTGACGCCGATCAGGGCGTCCATCAGGCGCAGGCCCTCGAACGCGTCGCGGGCGTAGCGGACTTCGCCCTCGTAGATCTCGTGCAGGTCCTGTTCGACGTACGCGCGTGTGAGCGCGGCGCCGCCGAGGATGACGGGGTAATTCGCCGCCAGGCCGCGCTGGTTGAGCTCCTCCAGGTTCTCCTTCATGATCACCGTGGACTTCACCAGCAGCCCGGACATGCCGATGACGTCGGCGCGGTGCTCCTCGGCGGCCTCCAGGATCGCGGAGACGGGCTGCTTGATGCCCAGGTTGACCACGTTGTAGCCGTTGTTGGACAGGATGATGTCCACGAGGTTCTTGCCGATGTCGTGCACGTCGCCGCGCACGGTGGCCAGCACGATGGTGCCCTTGCCGTCGGCATCGGACTTCTCCATGTGCGGTTCGAGGTAGGCGACGGCGGACTTCATCACCTCGGCGGACTGGAGCACGAACGGCAGCTGCATCTGGCCGGAGCCGAACAGCTCGCCGACGACCTTCATGCCGTCCAGGAGCGTCTCGTTGACGATGTCGAGGGCGGAGCGCGCCTGGAGGGCCTCGTCGAGGTCGGCTTCCAGGCCGTTCTTCTCGCCGTCGATGATGCGGCGCTTGAGGCGCTCCTCCAGCGGGAGGGCGGCGAGTTCCTCGGCCTTGCCGGCCTTCAGGGACTTGGCGGTGGCGCCCTCGAACAGGGCCATCAGCTTCTGGAGGGGGTCGTAGCCCTCGGCGCGGCGGTCGTAGATCAGGTCCAGGGCCGTGGTGACCTGCTCGTCGTCGAAGCGGGCGATCGGCAGGATCTTCGAGGCGTGCACGATCGCCGAGTCCAGGCCCGCCTTGACGCACTCGTCGAGGAAGACGGAGTTCAGCAGGATGCGGGCGGCCGGGTTCAGGCCGAAGGAGATGTTCGACAGGCCGAGGGTGGTCTGGACGTCCGGGTGGCGGCGCTTGAGCTCGCGGATCGCCTCGATGGTGGCGATGCCGTCCCTCCGGGACTCCTCCTGACCGGTACAGATGGTGAAGGTCAGGGTGTCGATGAGGATGTCCGACTCGTGGATGCCCCAGTTGGTCGTCAGGTCCTCGATCAGCCGCTCGGCGATCTCGACCTTCTTCTCCGGGGTGCGGGCCTGCCCTTCTTCGTCGATGGTCAGCGCGATCAGGGCGGCGCCGTGCTCCTGCGCCAGCTTGGTGACCTTCGCGAAGCGGGACTCGGGGCCGTCGCCGTCCTCGTAGTTGACGGAGTTGATGACCGCTCGGCCGCCGAGCTTCTCCAGGCCGGCCTGGATGACGTCGACCTCGGTGGAGTCCAGGACGATCGGCAGCGTGGAGGCGGTGGCGAAGCGGCCGGCGAGTTCCTCCATGTCGGCGACGCCGTCGCGGCCGACGTAGTCCACGCACAGGTCGAGCATGTGCGCGCCCTCGCGGATCTGGTCGCGGGCCATCTCGACGCAGTCGTCCCAGCGGGCTTCGAGCATGGCCTCGCGGAACTTCTTGGAGCCGTTGGCGTTGGTGCGCTCACCGATCGCCAGGTAGGAGGTGTCCTGGCGGAACGGGACGGTCTGGTAGAGGGAGGCGGCGCCGGGCTCGGGCTGTGGCCGGCGCTCGACGGGCGTGGTGTCCCGGACCCGCTGGACGAGCTGCCTGAGGTGCTCGGGGGTGGTGCCGCAGCAGCCGCCGATGAGGTTCAGGCCGTAGTCGCGTACGAAGGTCTCCTGGGCGTCGGCCAGGCCCTCGGGGTCGAGCGGGAAGTGGGCGCCGTCCTTGGTGAGGATCGGCAGACCGGCGTTCGGCATGCACAGCAGCGGGGTGCGCGAGTGCCGGGCGAGGTAGCGCAGGTGCTCGCTCATCTCGGCGGGGCCGGTCGAGCAGTTCAGGCCGATCATGTCGATGCCGAGGGGCTCGAGCGCGGTGAGCGCGGCGCCGATCTCGGAGCCGAGCAGCATGGTGCCGGTGGTCTCGAAGGCCATGGAGACCAGCAGCGGCACGTCGGTGCCGGTCGCCTCCATGGCGCGCCGGGCCCCCAGGATCGACGACTTGGTCTGGAGGAGGTCCTGCGTGGTCTCCACGATCAGGGCGTCGGCGCCGCCTGCGAGCAGGCCCTCGGCGTTCGCCTGGAAGCCGTCGCGCAGCGTGCCGTAGCCGATGTGGCCGAGGGTCGGCAGTTTCGTGCCGGGGCCGATGGAGCCGAGGACCCAGCGCTGGCGGCCGTCGCGGGCGCCGAACGCGTCGGCGGTCTCGCGGGCGATACGGGCACCGGCCTCGGACAGCTCATGGACGCGGTCGGCGATGTCGTACTCGGCCATGGCCGAGTGGTTGGCGCCGAAGGTGTTGGTCTCGACGCAGTCGACGCCCGTCTCGAAGTACGCCTCGTGGACCGAGCGGACGATGTCGGGCCGCGTCAGGTTGAGGATCTCGTTGCAGCCCTCGAGATTCTCGAAGTCCTCGAGCGTGGGCTCCTGGGCCTGCAACATGGTGCCCATCGCTCCGTCGGCCACCACCACTCGGGTGGCGAGCGCCTCACGGAGGGCGGACACACGGGTCCGGCTGTCGGCGGAAGGGGTCGTTGGCAACGAGGCCATGAAAGGGCTCCCTGGAGTGCGACGGCTGTCGGCTTTGCACCCTTTGTGGATTCGTCCACAGTGGGCGCACGCCGCAAGCGTAGCCGGGACCGCCGAGGAATGGTCAGGGAGTCCACGGGGCGGGACGGCGACGGCGGGGAGAGGGGCGGGAGGGGGCGAGGGGAGGGCGAGGGGAGAACGGTGGGCCGGGTCGGGTGCCCGGGCACGAGGACGCGGCGCGGGTGCACGGATGCCGACGACCATTAGCGAGAGGTCGGCATCGACTAGTAGTGTTCGACATTGCCGAACGGCGGCAGCGACGTCGCGAGGTCGACGCTCGCAAGGGGACGGAGGCAGTACGGCGATGGCACGGAACATCCAGTCGCTCGAACGGGCGGCCGCGATGCTGCGGCTCCTCGCGGGCGGTGAGCGGAGGCTCGGCCTGTCCGACATCGCCTCCTCGCTGGGCCTCGCCAAAGGCACCGCGCACGGGATCCTGCGCACGCTCCAGCACGAGGGCTTCGTCGAGCAGGACGAGACCTCCGGGCGCTACCAGCTGGGCGCCGAGCTGCTGCGCCTGGGCACCACCTATCTGGACGTGCACGAGCTGCGGGCGCGTGCCCTGGTGTGGACGGACGACCTCGCCCGCGCCAGCGGCGAGAGCGTGTATCTGGGTGTCCTGCACCAGCAGGGCGTGCTGATCGTCCACCACGTCTTCAGGCCCGACGACAGCAGACAAGTGCTGGAGATCGGCGCCATGCAGCCGCTGCACTCCACGGCTTTGGGCAAAGTCCTGTCGGCGTACGACCCGGTCGCGCACAGCGAGGCCGTCGAAGCCGACCGCAAGGCCTTCACCGACCGGACCGTGTGCGATCTCGACGGCTTCGAGCACATCCTCGACATGACCCGCGCGCGTGGCTACGCCGCGGACGTCGAGGAGACCTGGGAGGGCGTCGCGTCCGTCGCCGCCGCCATCCACGACCGGCGCCGCATGCCGGTCGGTTCCGTCGGTATCACCGGGGCCGTGGAGCGGCTGTGCCGGGACGGCGAGCTGCGCCCCGAGCTGATCGCGGCGGTACGGGACTGTGCCCGCGCGGTGTCGCGGGATCTGGGCGCCGGGCGGTTCTGAGGGCCCGCGCGCGACCAGGGCGGCTGCCGGGACGTCGTACGACGTCCCGGTTTTCGTGCTGAGCCGGCACCTAGATCGCCATGTCGATAAAGCAACACAACCAACAACGATCGCGCATTCAACGACAGAGCTCTTGACGCACATGCGACGCCGGGGCAAGACTCCCGTCCATCGGTCGGCATTGTCGAACACCTACCGGCAATACGCGCTAGAGTGTGACAACGCCAGAGGCCGCTACCGCTCTCATCCCGAGGGCAATGCGAACCACCGGAGGGACCCGGGGTTCGGCATCCCCTGGACGAAGGACAAAGGAGTCGCGGGTGTCCAGCTCCGACATCTTCATCGGCGAGACCATCGGTACCGCCATACTCATCCTGCTCGGCGGTGGCGTCTGCGCCGCCGTCACGCTGAAGGCCTCCAAGGCCCGCAACGCCGGCTGGCTCGCCATCACCTTCGGGTGGGGCTTCGCAGTGCTCACGGCGGTCTACACCTCGGCGCCGCTGTCGGGCGCCCACCTGAACCCGGCCGTGACGGTCGCGCTCGCGATCAAGGACAACGCCTGGAGCGACGTTCCGACGTACCTCGCCGGACAGTTCCTCGGCGCAGCGATCGGTGCGGCTCTGGTCTGGGTCGCCTACTACGGGCAGTTCCACGCGCACCTGACCGACAAGGAGATCGTCGGCGGTCCGGGCGCGCAGGCCACGGCGACCAAGGCCGTGGAGGCGCAGGAGAAGGGCGCCGGCCCGGTCCTGGGCGTCTTCTCCACCGGTCCCGAGATCCGGAACGTGGTGCAGAACCTCCTCACGGAGATCATCGGCACCATCGTGCTGGTGCTCGCCATCCTCACGCAGGGCCTCAACAACAACGGTGACGGCCTCGGCCCGCTGGGCGCGCTGATCGTGGCGCTCGTCGTCGTCTCGATCGGTCTGTCCCTCGGCGGCCCGACCGGATACGCGATCAACCCGGCCCGTGACCTCGGTCCGAGAATCGTGCACGCCCTTCTGCCCCTGCCCAACAAGGGCGGCTCCGACTGGGGCTACGCCTGGATCCCGGTGGTCGGTCCGCTCATCGGCGCGGCGATCGCCGCAGGGATCTACAACGTGGCATTCGCCTAAGAGAACCGAGCTTCACCCGTTCGAGTGAGAAGCACCGAAACTCTCAGCGCACGCCGTACGTAAAGCCCCATAACCACGGAACTTTCCAGGAGCAGACAGTGACCGACGCGCACGCCGGCCCCTTCATCGCAGCCATCGACCAGGGCACCACCTCCAGCCGCTGCATCGTCTTCGACCGCGACGGACGTATCGTCTCCGTCGACCAGAAGGAGCACGAGCAGATCTTCCCGAAGCCGGGCTGGGTCGAGCACAACGCCACCGAGATCTGGACCAACGTCCAGGAGGTCGTCGCCGGAGCCATCGCCAAGGCCGGCATCACCCGCGACGACATCAAGGCCATCGGTATCACCAACCAGCGCGAGACCACCGTGCTGTGGGACAAGAACACCGGTGAGCCCGTCCACAACGCCATCGTCTGGCAGGACACCCGCACCGACGGGCTCTGCAAGGAGCTCGGCCGCAATGTCGGCCAGGACCGCTTCCGCCGTGAGACCGGTCTGCCGCTCGCCTCCTACTTCGCCGGTCCCAAGGCCCGCTGGCTGCTGGACAACGTCGAGGGCCTCAAGGAGCGCGCCGAGGCCGGCGACATCCTCTTCGGCACCATGGACACCTGGGTCATCTGGAACCTGACCGGCGGTGTCGACGGCGGCAAGCACGTCACCGACGTCACCAACGCGTCCCGCACCATGCTGATGAACCTCCACACCATGGAGTGGGACGAGAAGATCGCCGAGTCGATCGGTGTGCCGCTGCAGATCCTCCCGGAGATCCGCTCCTCCGCCGAGGTCTACGGCGAGGTCACCGGCGGCAAGCTGGGCGACCTGCTCGGCGGCATCCCGGTCGCCTCCGCACTCGGCGACCAGCAGGCGGCCCTGTTCGGCCAGACCTGCTTCTCCGAGGGCGAGGTCAAGTCGACGTACGGCACCGGCACCTTCATGGTGATGAACACCGGTGACAAGATCATCAACTCGTACGCGGGCCTGCTGACCACCGTCGGCTACAAGATCGGTGACCAGCCGACGGTGTTCGCCCTGGAGGGCTCGATCGCCGTCACCGGCTCGCTGGTGCAGTGGATGCGCGACCAGATGGGTCTGATCTCCACCGCGGCCGAGATCGAGACGCTCGCTCTGTCGGTCGAGGACAACGGCGGCGCCTACTTCGTGCCGGCGTTCTCCGGCCTGTTCGCCCCGCACTGGCGCTCCGACGCCCGTGGTGTGATCGCCGGCCTGACCCGGTACGTCACCAAGGCGCACCTCGCGCGTGCCGTCCTGGAGGCCACCGCCTGGCAGACCCGGGAGATCGCCGACGCCATGGTCAAGGACTCCGGCGACGAGCTGGTGGCCCTCAAGGTCGACGGCGGCATGACCTCCAACAACCTGCTGATGCAGACGCTCTCGGACTTCCTGGACGCCCCCGTGGTGCGTCCGATGGTCGCCGAGACCACCTGCCTCGGTGCCGCCTACGCCGCCGGTCTCGCCGTCGGCTTCTGGTCCAGCACGGACGAACTGCGCGCCAACTGGCGCCGGGCCGCCGAGTGGACCCCCCGCATGGACGCGGAGACCCGCGACCGTGAGTACAAGAACTGGCTCAAGGCCGTCGAGCGGACCATGGGCTGGATCGAGGACGACGAGAGCTGACGACAGCCTTCGCCACTCTCGAACTCTGATGAGGAGTAAGAACCCGAAATGACCAGTCAGACCACCCTGCAGTCCGTGCCTGCCCTCGGTACGCACCCGGCCTCCGGCTCCAACCCGAGCCGCGCCGAGACCCGGGAGCAGCTCGCCAAGGCGTCGTACGACCTTCTCGTGATCGGCGGCGGCATCCTGGGCATCTCCACCGCCTGGCACGCCGCGCAGTCCGGCCTCAGGGTGGCTCTGGTCGACGCCGGCGACTTCGCCGGCGCCACCTCCTCCGCCTCCTCCAAGCTGCTCCACGGCGGTCTGCGCTACCTGCAGACCGGTGCGGTGAAGCTGGTCGCGGAGAACCACTTCGAGCGCCGTGCGGTCTCCCGCCAGGTGGCCCCCCATCTGGCGAACCCGCTCACGTTCTACCTTCCCGTGTACAAGGGCGGGCCGCACGGCGCCGCGAAGCTCGGGGCGGGCGTCTTCGCCTACTCCGCGCTCTCCGCGTTCGGTGACGGCGTCGGCCACCTCCTGTCCCCCGCCAAGGCGGCGCAGGACGTGCCCGAGCTGCGCACCGACAACCTCAAGGCCGTGGCCGTGTACGGCGACGACCAGATGAACGACGCGCGCATGGCGCTGATGACGGTCCGCGCGGCCGTCGAGGCGGGCGCGGTCGTGCTCAACCACGCCGAGGTGTCCGGCCTGCGCTTCACCCAGGGCCGGGTGACGGGCGCGGAGCTGAAGGACCGCCTGTCCGGTGACGAGTTCGGGGTGAACGCCCGGCTCGTGCTCAACGCGACCGGCCCCTGGGTCGACCACCTGCGCCGGATGGAGGACCCCGACGCGGCGCCGTCGATCCGTCTGTCCAAGGGCGCGCATCTGGTCCTGAAGCGGACGGCACCGTGGAAGGCCGCGCTCGCGACCCCCATCGACAAGTACCGCATCACGTTCGCCCTGCCGTGGGAGGACATGCTGCTGCTGGGCACCACGGACGAGGAGTTCGAGGGCGACCCGGCGGACGTCGCGGTCACCGAGAAGGACATATCCCAGATCCTGGACGAGGCCGCGTTCTCCATCCGGGACCAGCAGCTGGACCGCGACCTCATCACCTACGCCTTCGCGGGCCTGCGGGTGCTGCCGGGCGGCCCCGGTGACACGGCGAAGGCCAAGCGCGAGACCGTGGTGACCGAGGGCACGGGCGGCATGCTGTCCGTCGCGGGCGGCAAGTGGACCACCTTCCGGCACATCGGCCGCACCGTCATGCAGAAGCTGCAGGCGCTGCCGGGCCACCCGCTCGGCGACGACTTCGAGCCGATCGCCTCGCTGCCGAAGAAGCTGCCGCTGCCCGGAATCGCCAACCCGCGCGCGGTCGCCCACCGCCTGCTGACCGACCGTCCGGCGCCGGGCCCGCGCATGGCGGCCGACACCGCCAAGCACCTGGCGACCCACTACGGCTCCCTGGCCTTCGACATCGCCCGCATCGCCAACGAGAACCCGGAGCTGGGCGAGCGCGTCCACCCGGACGCCCCGGAGATCTGGGCCCAGGTCGTCTACGCCCGGGACAACGAGTGGGCCGAGACGCAGGACGACGTGCTGCGCCGCCGGACGACGCTGACGATCCGGGGTCTTGCGACGGACGACGTCCGGGCGAAGGTCCAGGACCTGCTCGACAAGAAGTGAGCCTCGATCGGCGCCCAGGAGGTTTTCGCCGGATGAGCCTCCGCCGGCGCCGGGTCCGGCCACTCCCCTGACCGGCCGGACCACACGAGGGCGGCCCCCTCCGCACCGGGGCCGGCCACCACCGGAAGGGGCGGCTCCACGCCGATTGGAGCCGCCCCTTTCGCATGCCCCGATGTCAGTGCCGGCTGCTATCCATGAGGGCATGGACAACGATCACGCGGACGCCGGTGACCTCGAGTTCCTGCGCGCGGTCTTCGGCGGGGCCGAGGGCGGTGAGCCGGCGCTCGGCTGGGGCGGGGTGCGTGCCTTCGAGGCGGAGTACGGGGTGGTCCTTCCCGAGCCCTACCGGACGTTCGTGGCCGAGGTGACGGACGGGTCCCGCCAGGGGCCGCCGGCGTACGGGCTCGTCGGGGCGGCCGGGTTGCCCTCCGACTGGCACGACGACGGGGCGGGCCGGGACCTGTCCAAGCCGTTCCCGCTCACGGCCGGGTGGCTGTGGGAGGAGGACGACGAGTGCCATGACGACCCGGACACCGTCATCGACCAGGTGCTCGACCACGGCTCGCTCGTGCTCGGCACCGACGGCTGCGCCATGAACTGGCATCTCGTCGTCACCGGTCCCCACCGGGGTCACATATGGCACATCACCGACGTCGGTGCCATGCCCTTCGGCGCGCAATTCGGGTACACGACCGCGGAGCCCGGCTTCGCCGGCTGGGTGCGGCATTGGGCGGCCGGCAAGGAGTGGTTCGACGCGGCGTGAGTGCGCTCGCGGCCGGAGACTTGCCAGTGGGTACACATCTGACGACGGAGGTCGTCCCGGCCGTCGGGGGCTGGGCAGCGCGGGGACAGGGCGTGCGGGGACGGGGGGCGTCAGGTGCTTATCGATCTGTTGGTGCGGGGCGGGGACCTTCTGACGGTCGACGATGCCGGAACCGTCGTACGGGACGGGGCGGTTGCCGTGGACGAGGGGGAGATCGTCGCCGTCGGTGCCGCCGCGGAGCTGTGTGCGCGGTTCAGGGCGCGGGAGTCGGTCGATGCCGTGGGGTGTCTCGTCCTCCCCGGCCTGGTCAATGCCCACACCCACCTCGCGATGACCCTGCTGCGCGGCCGTGCCGACGACGTCAAACTCCAGGTCTTCCTGGAGCGGGTGCTGCGGTGGGAGGCCGAGCTGTTGTCCCCGAAGAACGTGGCGGCGGCGGTGCGGCTGGCGGTGGCCGAGAGCATCCGGGCCGGGGTGACCTCGGCACTGGACATGTACTGGTTCCACGAGGCGGCCGAGCGCGCGGCGCGCCAGGCGGGCTGGCGCCTGCTGACCGGGCCCTGCTTCATGGACGTGCCCGAGCCGCCGGACGGGCGGGCGTACGGGGACCGGATGGTGTGGGCCCGCCGGGATCTTCAGGCACGCGGCCCGGCGCACCGTGGCCGCCGTCCCGTCGTCTTCGCCCACTCCACCTACACCCTCTCCCCCGCTCAGCTCACCGAGATCGCCGCGCTGGCAAGGGAGTTCGGGGCCCTGCTGCACCTCCACGCCGCCGAGAACGCGACCGAGGTCGCCACCGTCGAGGGGCGGTACGGCAGGCGCCCGGTGGAGCTGCTCGACTCGCTCGGGCTGCTCGGGCCGGATCTGCTGCTCGCCCATGCCGTGGAGCTCACCGGGCCGGAGATCGCGGCGCTGGCCCGTACGGGCACGTCCGTCGCCCACTGCCCGGTGTCGAATCTCAAGCTGGGCTGTGGCATCGCGCCGGTGCCGAGGCTGCTGAGCGCCGGGGTGACGGTCGGGCTCGGCACCGACGGTGCCGTCAGCTCCAACTCGCTGGACGTGCTGGGGGCGGTGCGGCAGGCGGCGCTGGTGCACAAGGCGGGCGGCGACCCCACGGCGGTCGGCGCCGAGCGGGCCGTACGCATGGCGACGATCGAGGGCGCGCGGGCGCTGGGGCTCGGGGAGCAGCTGGGCTCACTGGAGGCCGGCAAGCGGGCCGATCTGATCGTGCTCGACCTGGGCGCGCCGCATCTGCGGCCGTCGCACGACCCCTGGTCCACGCTGGCGTACGCGGCGCACTCGGCGGACGTGCGGGACACGGTGGTCGACGGGCGGGTGCTGATGCGGGAGCGGGTGCTGACCACGCTGGACGAGGAGGCGGTGATCGCCGATCTGGAGGCGCTCGTCTGAACAGGCCCATAATGTGCCCGAGACATCGGATGTCTCGCCACATCGGATGTCTCGCCACATCGGATGTCTCGCACGACATCCAGGACGACAGGGGGGCGGCCGTGGCGGTCACCGACGAGGCGATCGAGAAGATCAAGGGCATGATCGTCTCCGGCGCGCTGCGCCCCGGTGACCGGCTCCCCAAGGAGAGCGAGCTCGCCGCCGAGCTCGGGCTGTCGCGCAACTCTTTGCGGGAGGCCGTGCGGGCGCTGTCGCTGATCCGGATCCTGGATGTGCGGCAGGGCGACGGCACGTATGTGACCAGCCTGGATCCGCAGTTGCTGCTGGAGGCGCTGAGCTTCGTCGTGGACTTCCACCGCGATGACACGGTGCTGGAGTTCCTCGCGGTGCGCCGCATTCTGGAGCCGGCCGCCACGGCGATGGCCGCTTCGCGCATCAGCGAGCGGCAACTGGATGCCATGACCGAGCAGTTGGACGAGCTCGGCGCCGATCCCTCGGTGGAGGAGCTGGTCGCCGCCGATCTGGAGTTCCATCGGGGCATCGTGCGGAGCTCCGGGAACTCGGTGCTGTGTTCGCTCCTCGACGGCCTGTCCGGACCGACCACGCGGGCCCGGATCTGGCGGGGGCTGACCCAGGAGGGCGCGGTGAGCCGCACCCTCCAAGAACACCGGGCGATCCTGGCCGCGCTGCGGGACCGGGACGCGGAGGCGGCCCGCTCCTGGGCGACGGTGCACATCGCGAGCGTGGAGCAGTGGCTGCGCTCGACGCTCTGACGGGCCCTGCCCCGGATCACGGCGCCGATCATCGCCCTTGATCTCCCCCCTGATCACCCCCACTGATCACCGCCCCTGGATCACCGCCCCTGATCACCGCGACTGATCACCACCGTGAGCACCGCGCTGACCGCCTGATCACCATCTGATCGTGCCTGATCACCGCCTGATCACCGCGCCCGACGACCCAGGACACAGCTCGGATGACTACGGGGTGTTCCCGGCCGGTGAACGGGGCAGTGATCCGTTCACCGGCCCTTGCAAGGGGGCTGCGGGCGCCCCCGCCGAACGCCGTAAGGTTGGGTGGTCAAGCGAGGGCACGTCGGAAGGAGGCACTGGGTGATCGAGCTCGAGGGGGTTCCCGAGCTGATCGACCCGGTCATGGTGGCCGCGTTCGAGGGCTGGAACGATGCCGGCGACGCCGCTTCGACCGCGGTCGCGCATCTGGACAGGGAGTGGAAGGGCGAGGTGTTCGCGGCGCTGGACGCCGAGGACTACTACGACTTCCAGGTGAACCGCCCCACGGTGTGGATGGACGCCGGCGTCAGGAAGATCACCTGGCCGACGACGAGGCTGTCCGTCGTGCGCGTCGGCGGTGAGAAGCCGCGTGATCTCGTCCTGGTCCGAGGCATTGAACCGTCCATGCGATGGCGCTCGTTCTGCAACGAACTCCTCGGTTTCGCGCACGAACTGGGCGTGGAGCTGGTGGTCATCCTGGGCGCCCTGCTCGGCGACACCCCGCACACGCGTCCCGTCCCGATCAGCGGCACCACGTCCGACGCGGACCTGGCCCGCCGGATGGATCTGGAGGAGACCAAGTACGAGGGCCCGACGGGCATCGTCGGCGTCCTCCAGGAGGCGTGCACGCATGCGGGCGTACCGGCGGTGTCGCTGTGGGCGGCCGTACCGCACTACGTCTCGCAGCCGCCCAACCCCAAGGCGACGCTGGCCCTGCTCAACCGCCTGGAGGACCTGATCGACGTGCGCATCCCGCTGGGCGAGCTGCCCGAGGACGCGCGCGCCTGGCAGGTCGGCGTGGACCAGTTGGCCGCCGAGGACAGTGAGGTCGCCGAGTACGTGCAGACGCTGGAGGAGGCCCGGGACACCGCGGAGCTGCCGGAGGCGTCGGGTGAGGCGATCGCCCGCGAGTTCGAGCGGTATCTGCGCAGACGGGACGGCGGCGGGCCGCCGTCCGGCGGTCACGCCACGGCGGACGGCGGGGAAGCACCCGGCCCGTTCCTCCGGGACAACCCGAGTGGCCGCACAAAGCCACCCAAGCCGCCGAAACCGGGCAACACGGACGACGACGAGTCGTCGGAGGACTGAGAGGGACTGAGGGGGACCGAGACGAATTGAGAGGAGGGGCGGTGCGCGGCCTGCGCACCGCCCCTCCTTCGTCAGGCGGAAACGGTGGTCGCGCAGACCGCCGAAACCGGCCCCAGGAGCACAGCCTCCACACCACCCCACACCGGCCGCCTCCGCAGCCGCACCGCACCCGCACCCGCACCCGCACCCGCACCCGCACCCTCGACAACGTAGGCCAGCGCCTGGACAGCAGGTGGCCCGATCGCGGCGTGAGACCTCTTTCCAGCCGGATTGCACACGTTGCCCAATTCAACTTGTTTCAAACCGACTTGGCGAAATAGGTCTGGACGGACCCGTCCCGGCGTGCTTGGTTGGAGCACCGAAGGCGCGCCGCACCACCCGCACTTGGTACCCGCAATGGACCGAAGGGAGCGGCAGACGATGACCGACCAGGCAGAGCCGGCGCAGGGCCCGGGAGCGTCCGGGCCGGGGCCCGACGGAGCGGGATTCACCTATCGAGGAGCCGAGCGGGAACTGATCGTCGTCGCCCGCCCGGAGGCCCGGCTGCGGGCCGGGGCCGAGGGCGTCCGTTCGGTGGCCGGCGCCGACGTCACGGCCCTGAACATGTTCCTCGGTGACGAACAACTCGCGTTGGAGCCGCTGTTCGGCGGCGAGGAACGCCTCCAGCAGGCCACGGGGGCACAGGACGTGCCCGATCTCGCGCTGTTCTACCGGGTGCGCGGCGGGGAGAGCCGCGCCGAGGAACTGCGGGCCCGTATGGCCGCGCTGCCGGGGATCGACACGGCGTATGTGAAGCCGGGCGCGGTACCGGCCGCGCTCGGCGGCGTCGAGGAGGACAGCGGTCGCCTGAAGGAAGGCGCGCCACTCACGCCCGACTACAGCGGGCGGCAGGGCTATCTGCGCCCGGCACCCGAGGGTGTCGACGTGTACTGGGCCTGGCAGCGGCCCGGCGGCACCGGACAGGGCGTGACCGTGATCGACGTGGAGGGTTCCTGGCAACTGGGCCACGAGAACCTGGCCGGAAAGCTGGCCGGCGTCGTCGCCGGCACCCCGCTGACCGACCTGGCCTGGCGCAATCACGGCACCGCGGTGATCGGTGTGATCGGCGGGGACCGCAACGACCACGGCATCGCCGGCATCGCGCCGGACACGGTGACCGCGGCGGCGTCCTTCCATGGCCTCGGCACGGCTGCCGCGATCCACGCGGCGGCGGAGCGGCTGGCCCCCGGAGACATCCTGCTGATCGGACTGCACCGCCCGGGGCCGCGCCTGGAGTACGCCGGGCGCGACGACCAGCGGGGTTACCTCGCGCTCGAGTGGTGGCCGGACGACTTCGCCGCCGTCCGCCACGCCACCGCCAAGGGCGTCCTAGTGGTGGCCGCCGCAGGCAACGGCGCCGAATCGCTCGACGACGCGGTCTACGAGCGCCGGCCCGACGAGTTCCCCCAGTGGTGGCGCAACCCGTTCAACCCCTCCAACCCCTCCTCCGGCGCCGTGCTGGTCGGCGCGGGCGCCCCGCCGCCGGGCACCCACGGCCGCGACCACGGCCCGGACCGCTCACGGCTCGCGTTCTCCAACTACGGCGCCCGCGTGGACGCTCAGGGCTGGGGACGCGAGGTGACGACCACCGGCGGCTTCTGGGACCGGCCCGGCGATCTCCAGGGCGGCCCTGAGGAGATCGCCTGGTACACCGACACGTTCTCGGGGACGTCGGCCGCCTCCCCGGTGGTGGCCGGCGCGTTGGCCGCCTTGCAGGGCATGCTGAAGGCGACGGGCCGGCCGCCGATGTCCCCCGAACGTGCGCGTGCCGTGCTGCGGGCGACAGGTTCCCCGCAGCAGGACGCGCCGGGCCGGCCGGCGTCGCAGCGAATCGGCAACCGGCCCGACATCAAGGCGGCGGTCACGTATCTCGTGCCGCAGTCCGTCGGCTGCGGTGCGGCCGAGCGGTACTGGGACGAGCTGCTGCCGTATCCGCGTGAACTCCCGCCCAGGCTCCGGCTGTTGGTGGCCGGCGAGTGGCGCAGCCTCAACCATCCGTCCCCCGAGATCCGCCAGGCGGTGCACACCGCATTCGCGGGGGGACGGCCCGATGTCCGAGTGTGGTTCTCGGACGACGAGATCGTCGGCCTGGTGATCACCGGCTGACGCAGCCCATCACATCAAGGGAAGGTGACACCCGAATGAGCACCACCCCGCAGATGAGTCACATGGGACAACAGCAGGGCCAGCAGTTCCCCAGCACGTCGCCGTACCAGCAGCAGCCCTTCGGGCAGCAGCAGCCGTTCGGGCA
Organism: Streptomyces sp. M41; assembly: GCF_043673425.1. NCBI lineage: Bacteria > Bacillati > Actinomycetota > Actinomycetes > Kitasatosporales > Streptomycetaceae > Streptomyces > Streptomyces sp. M41. The sequence continues at coordinate 316,566 of NZ_JBIMKE010000004.1, forward strand.
GCAGCAGGGCTACGGATCGCAGAGCTTCGGCCAGCAGAGCATGGGCCAGCAAGGGGGCGGTCTGCAGGACATCGGCCAGCAGCAGCCGTACGGCATGAGTGGCTCGCTGGAGCAACTCCAGCAGCTCGGGCAGCAGCAGCCGTTCCAGCAGTTGCTCCAGCAGATGGGGCAGCCCTTCGGCGCGCAGCAGCAGGGGCAGCAGGCAGAGCAACAGATGCAGCACCACCTTCAGCAGGTCGCGCTGGCGGCGATCCAGCAGGTCGTCCAGCAGGCGCAGCGCCTCGCCTCCGGTGTGGCGAACGGCTTCGTCGACGTCGTCCAGCCGCACCCGGGCCAGCCGCGCCAGATCCTGCTGCGCATCGACGACCAGTTGCGGATCCTCAGCGACCCGAACCCGCAGATCCATCAGCAGATCCAGCAGGCGTTCGCGTTCGGCCACCAGGTGATCGGCGTCTGGGACACCCAGTCGCCGAGCGTGCTGCGCTGCGTCCGCATCCAGCGGATCTGACGGGCTGACATCCACCGCGAGCAGGCGGGGCGCTTCCTTCCGCGGGGAGGAAGCGCCCCATTCGGTGTCGGTGCCGGTGCCGGTGCCGGTGTCGGTGTCGGTGTCGGTGTCGGTGTCGCCTAAAGCGCGACGCCCAGTAGCGCGTCGACGGCTCGCGATACGACACCGGGCGCGCCGATGTCCGTACCGCCCCGCTCGTCCTGGGTCTCGACCCACCGGTCGACCGCGGCGAGCGCGGCCGGGGCGTTCAGGTCGTCGGCGAGGGCGTCGCGGATCTCCTCGACGAGAGCCTCGGCGGGCGGCCCGTCGGGCCGGGACACCGCGGCCCGCCAGCGGCCGAGGCGGTCGAGGGCGTCCTGGAGTACCTGGTCGGTCCACTCCCAGTCGGCCCGGTAGTGGTGGGCGAGGAGGGCGAGGCGGATGGCGACGGGGTCGACGCCGTCGCGGCGCAGCTGGGAGACGAAGACGAGGTTGCCCTTGGACTTGGACATCTTCTCGCCGTGCAGCGCGACCATGCCGGCGTGGACGTACGCCTTGGCCATGGGGAACTCGCCGGTCAGCACCTGGGCGTGCGAGGCGCCCATCTCGTGGTGCGGGAAGGCCAGGTCGGAGCCGCCGCCCTGGACGTCGAAGCCCATGCCGAGGTGGTCGAGGGCGATGGCGACGCACTCGATGTGCCAGCCGGGCCGTCCGCGTCCGAGGGAGGCGCCGTCCCAGCTGGGCTCGCCCTCGCGGGCGGCCATCCACAGCATCGGGTCGAGCGGGTTCTTCTTGCCGGGCCGCTCGGGGTCGCCGCCGCGTTCGGCGGACAGCAGCCGCATGGCGGCGGCGTCGAGGTTCGAGACCTTGCCGAAGTTCGGGTCGGACTCGACGGAGAAGTAGATGTCCCCGTCGAGCTCGTAGGCGGCGCCCGCCTCCCGCAGGCGCTCGACCAGCGGGACGATCCCGGGTATCGCCTCGACGGCACCGATGTAGTGCCGCGGCGGCAGCATGCGCAGGGCGGTCATGTCCTCGCGGAAGAGGGCCGTCTCCTTCTCGGCGAGGGCGACCCAGTCGATGTCGTCGCGCGCGGCGCGCTCCAGGAGCGGATCGTCGACGTCGGTGACGTTCTGGACGTAGTGAACCTGCCGCTTGGTGTCGAGCCACACGCGCTGCACGAGGTCGAACGCGTTGTAGGTCGCCGCGTGACCCAGGTGGGTCGCGTCGTACGGCGTGATGCCGCAGACGTAGATACGGGCGACGGGACCGGGGTCGAGGCTGACCAGGCCCCCGGTCGCGGTGTCGTGGATCCTCAGGTCGCGGCCCTGACCGGGCAGGGCGGGGACCTCAGAAGCGGGCCAGGCATACATGTCATGAGCCTAACCGGACTGATGTTCCGGATACGAACCGGACCAGGTCGGATGGCCGGTTGGGCGTTCTTGTGCATCGCCGGACGGTGTGCTGCGCGATCCGGGCCGCGGGGTCGGTCGTGGTGCCTCCGGCCGTGGTGCCGACGGTCGTGGCGCTGCCCGTCGCGATGCTGCCGGCCTACTGCCGTGCCGCCCGCGATGCCGCAGGTCGTGACGCTGCCTGCTGGCCTAGTGCTGCGGGCCGTGGTGCCGCCCGTCGCGATGCTGCCGGCCGTGGTGCCGCCCGTCGTGATGCTGCCGGCCCAGTGCTGCCGCCGCCCGCGGTGCCGCGGGCCGTGACGCTGCGGGCCCGCTGCCTGCCGGCCCAGTGCTGCCGCGCGTGGTGCTGCCGGCCATGGTGCCGCCCGTCGGACGCTGCCGGCCCAGTGCTGCCGCCGCCCGCGGTGCCGCGGGCCGTGATGCTGCGGGCCGTGGTGCTGCCGGTCAAGTGCCCTTGGCCCTGGTGTCGCCGGTCGTGCAGCTATACGGGCGGCCAGGGGATGGCCGGCCACTCGCCGCTCGGCTCGGGGTGCCGGCCCGAGGCGAGCAGCGCGTCGACACGCGCGCGGGTGGCCTCCACCTCCGCGGCGGTGATCAGCCCGGCCAGGCGTACGGCCAGTGCGCCGCCCTCCTTCAGCCCGTCCCGCAGGGTGCCGAGCACCTCGGCCGCCTCCGCCGTCAGCGGCTCCCCCGCCCAGCCCCACAGCAGGGTGCGGAGTTTGTTCTCCACGTTGAAGGTGACGCCGTGGTCGATGCCGTACAGCCGCCCGTCCCCGGTGGGCAGCAGATGGCCGCCCTTGCGGTCGGCGTTGTTGATCACGGCGTCGAGGACCGCGAGCCGCCGCAGCCGCTCGTCGTCGGCGTGCACGAGAAGCGCCGTCTTCCCCTCGCCGACCTCGGCGAGACCGATCGCCTTCCAGCCGGGCTCGGGCTCCTCGCCGTCCACGAGGGCGAGCAGCTCGGCCTCGGCCGTCACGTCGATCCACAGCTGGACCATGCCCTCTCCGTACGGCCCGTCCCGCAGCACGGTCGGCGGTACGAGCCCCCATCCGGTCGCCTCGCAGACCTCGTGCGCGGCGACCTCGCGCTGCGCCAGGGTGCCGTCGGGGAAGTCCCACAGGGGCCGCTCCCCGGCGACGGGCTTGTAGACGCAGGACGCCTCCTGCCCCTCGTACGCGACCGTGCAGAACAGCGCCGCGTTGGACGCCTCGCGGATGCGTCCGCGCACGGTGAGCTCACCCTCGGTGAGCAGTTCCACCGTGGTCACGCTCCGCGGCGGTATCCGTTCTGGCGCGGACATACGTGTCCTTCCGGGTCGAGCGGGAGACTGCACAGCGGGCACGGCGGTCGCCCGGCGTTGACGACGTCCAGGGCGCGCTTGGCGAAGGCCCTGGCCTGCGCGCCGGTGAGCCGGACCCGCAGCATCGGGGGGCCGTTCTCCTCGTCCTGGAGCAGCCGCTCCTCGGCTTCAGCGAGGTCCTCCTCGGACTCGGCGTCGAGCTCCACGAGGGCCTGTGCCTCGACGATCATGCGCTGTTCCTCGCCGTCCCAGGCGAGGGCCATGGTGCCGACGCGGAACTCCTCCTCGACAGGGGTGTCCAGCGGGCCGGTGTCGTCGACCTCGGTGGGCGCCATGGCGGGGACGGCGGCGCTGCCGCCGCTACGCCGGACGACCTCGTCGAGCAGTTCGTCCATGCGTTCGGCGAGGGCGGCGACCTGCGTTTTCTCCAGGGCCACGCTGGTCACCCGGGAGCCTGCTGTGGCCTGGAGGAAGAACGTACGGCGTCCGGGCAGTCCGACCGTACCGGCCACGAAGCGGTCCGGTGGGTCGTAGAGGAACACCTGACGGGACACGTCCTGTCTCCATTGGAATCGTGGGTACGGCGGGTCGTGGGAACGACGAGTGGTGCGTGGGGCGCTGCTTCGACCGCTTCACCCTACTGCGCCGGACGATCACGGTGCGCCCGCGCCGCCGCCGACCGTCGCGTCGCCGGCCGGGGGTTCCTCGCGCGGGGCGAGGGAGGCGAAGTCACCGGTGTCCCCGAGGCGTACGAGGAACGGCCTCAGACGGGTGTAGCGGATCGCGGTGATGGAACACGGTTCGACAGAGATCCTTTGGAAGAGGTCGAGATGAAGACCGAGTGCGTCCGCGACAAGAGACTTGATGATGTCGCCGTGCGAGCACATCAGATACACGGCGTCGGCCCCGTGGTCGCGCTCCACGCGCGCGTTCCACTCACGTACGGCCTCGGCGGCCCGGGTCTGCATGGCCCGCATGGACTCACCGCCGGGGAACGCGGCGGCCGACGGATGCGCCTGGACGACCTCCATCAGCGGCTCGTCCTTGAGCTCGGCGAGCTTGCGGCCGGACCAGTCGCCGTAGTGGCACTCCCCGATGCGCTCGTCGGTGTGCGCGGTGAGGCCGGGGCGGGCGTCGAGCAGCGGCCGGATCGTCTCCTGGCAGCGCTGGAGGGGGCTCGCGACGACCTCGCAGACCGGCAGCCCGGCGAGCCGTGCGGGCAGTGCGGCGGCCTGCGCGGCCCCGCGTTCGTCGAGGGCGACCCCGGGGGTCCACCCGGCGAGCAGTCCCTCGGTGTTGGCGGTGGAGCGTCCGTGCCGGACCAGGATCAGCGTGGGCATGCCGCCCAGCGTAGGCGCACCGGGGGGTGCGCCCACGGCCGGAGGGCGGGAGAATACGCTCCGTGATCGTCGACTGCGCCATATACCGGGACGGGCGTCGCTCGGAGGGACCGGAGGACCTCTCCGACGCCTTGGATCTGTGCCGTCTTCAGCACGACGCGTTCGTGTGGATCGGGCTGTACGAGCCCACGGAGAAGGAGTTCGACCGGGTCACGGAGGAGTTCGGGCTGCACCCGCTGGCCGTGGAGGACGCCTTGAAGGCGCACCAGCGGCCCAAGCTGGAGGTGTACGACGACTCGCTGTTCATGGTGCTCAAGCCGGTCGGGTACGAGCCGAAGAGCGATGTCGTGTCCTCCGGCGAGGTCATGGTCTTCATCGGCGACTCGTTCGTGGTGACCGTACGGCACGGCGAGGAGGCGCCGCTGGGGGCGGTGCGGGACCGCCTGGAGCACGAGCCGGAGATGCTCCGGCACGGCCCCACCGCCGTGCTGTACGCCATCTCCGACGCGGTGGTCGACCATTACCTCGATGTGGCCGACGAGTTGAGCATCGACCTGGAGGAGCTGGAGGCGGAGGTGTTCTCGCCGGCCGTGGGCGGCTCACGGCACACGGCGTCCCGTATCTACAACTTCAAGCGGCAGGTGCTCGAGTTCCGCAGGGCCGTGGGTCCGCTGGCCCAGCCGCTGGCCCGGCTCGCCGGGTCGGGCATGGTCAGCGCGCGCGTGCCGTTCGTGCACGACGAGGCGCAGCCCTTCTTCCGCGATGTGAGCGACCACCTCACGCGCGTGAACGAGTCGGTGGAGGGCCTGGACCGGCTGGTGTCCGACATTCTCTCGGCGCATCTGGCGCAGATGAGCGTCCGGCAGAACGACGACATGCGGAAGATCTCCGCGTGGGCGGCCATGGCCGCGGTTCCGACGATGATCGCGGGTGTCTACGGCATGAACTTCGAGCACATGCCGGAGCTGACCTGGCGGTGGTCGTATCCGCTGCTGATCGTGGCCATGGCCGCCGCGGAGGTGCTGCTGTACCGGTTGTTCAAGAGCCGGGGCTGGTTGTAGGGCGGGCTGCCTGCGGGGCGGGCCGGTCGCGGGGCGGGCCGTGGGTCAGGCGAACTCGGGTGCCGAGGTCGCCGGTCCGCCCAGGGCGTCGCGTCGCTCCGGCGTCTTCAGGCTCACCATCCGCCGCCAGCCCGCGAACCGCTCCCAGGCGTACACGGCGTGGATGCCCGCGGCGAGCACGGCGGCCTTCGGGCGGGGCCAGCCGAGGATGCGGCCCATGTGGTCCATGACCGCGAGGCTGACGTCCCGGTAGATGCGGATCTCGGCGAGCGCGCACTCGCGCAGTGTGCGCTGGATGGCCCGGCCGTGGCCCTGGGCCGCGAAGCGCAGGAGTTCCTCGTGGCAGTAGGCGAGGTGGTTGTCCTCGTCGTCGGAGATCATCCTGACCGCGCGCCCGATGTCGGGGTGGTCGGAGAAGTACCTGCGCAGCAGCTCCATCTGCTCGGAGGCGCGCTGTTCGGTGACGCGGCTGTGCGACAGGTAGGTGACGATGTCCTGGACGGTGAGCTGTTCGTCGCTCTTGAGCTTGTCGTGGGCGAGCCCGATGCCGTGCTGCTCCAGAAGCATCGTGTAGTCGGTCTCGGCGGGGACGGGCACGGGTTCGAGGCCGCGCTTCTTCAGCAGGGCGTTGAAGATCCGCCCGTGCTTGTCCTCGTCCGCCCCGTGCCGGGTGATCTTGGGTGCGAGAGCACGCGCGCTCTCCGGGATCAGCGCGGCGATACGCGCGTTCTCCCACCCTCCCTGGGACTCGCCGCTGGCCGCGATGGAGCAGAACAGGCGGAAGGACTCGTCGTTGTCGAGGATCTCCTGGAACAGACTCTTGGCCGAAAGCATCGTGAGGCACCTCTCTGCCGGACGCCGGTTTCCGCGGGCTCCGCAGGATTCCGCAAAGAACGAGTCAAATGCGGTGAGAGAGGTGTTGCAACAGTTGTGTCGGACAACTCCGCCAAACGAATGACCTTCCGGGTCACGACGGGGGCGTAACCGGGCGGGCACGCGCGCGTTGTTCTGCGTGACGGCCGTGGCGGGGAAGACCCCCGAGCCCCCACCACGGCCGCTGAAAACTCCGCAGGCGTATGAAAACTCCGCAGGCGCACGGCGTGCCTGTGCGGTGCTGCCGGTCGGCCCAGGCGTCAGGCGAGCCCGGCGCGCTCCAGGGCCTCGGTGCCGGCGCGGAGGGAGGCGAGCCGCTCGTCGAGCGTGAAGCCGGCGGGCGCGAGGCTGAGGGTGGTGACCCCGGCCGCCGCATACTCCTTCATCCGGTCCGCGATGCGGTCCACGGAACCGAGCAGCGTCGTCTGGTCGATCAGCTCGTGCGGGACGGCGGCCGCGGCGCCCTGCTTGTCGCCGGACAGGTACTTCTCCTGGACCTCGGCGGCAGCGGCCTCGAAGCCCATGCGCTGCGCGAGCTGGTTGTAGAAGTTCTGCTTGGCGCTGCCCATGCCGCCGACGTACAGCGCGGTGTACGGACGGAAGGTGTCGGCGAGCGTGGTGACGTCCTTGTCCTCGCCGACGGCCAGGGGCAGGGTCGGGCAGACGTCGAACCCGTCGAGGGTCTTGCCCGCCTTCTCGCGCCCCGCGCGCAGATGCCGGATCGTGGTCTCCTCCAGGTGCTCGGCGGAGGGGAAGATCACGAGGGCGCCGTCGGCGATCTCGCCGGTCTGCTCGAGGTTCTTGGGGCCGATGGCCGCGATGTACAGCGGGATGTGCTCGCGCTGCGGGTGCACGGTCAGCTTGATCGGCTTGCCGGGGCCACCGGGCAGCGGCAGCGTCCAGTGCTGTCCCTCGTACGACAGACGCTCGCGCGTCATCGCCTTGCGGACGATCTCGACGTACTCACGGGTGCGGGCCAGCGGCTTGTCGAACTTGACGCCGTACCAGCCCTCGGAGACCTGCGGTCCGGAGACGCCGAGGCCGAGCCGGAAGCGTCCGCCGGACAGCGAGTCCAGGGTCGCGGCCGTCATCGCGGTCATCGCCGGCTGACGAGCCGGGATCTGGAAGATGGCGGAGCCGACGTCGATGCGCTCGGTCTGGGCGGCGACCCAGGAGAGCACGGTGGCGGCGTCCGAGCCGTACGCCTCGGCGGCCCAGCATACGGCGTATCCCAGCCGGTCGGCCTCCTGCGCGACGGCGAGATTGTCCGCGTCCATTCCGGCGCCCCAGTAGCCGAGGTTGATCCCGAGCTGCATGGCGGATTCCCCTTACCGATCAGTAACGTCCCTTGTGGGCCCGACCTTAGCGCGGGGGGCCGCCCGCGGGGAGGGCGGTGTGGCGGGCGTCGCTCGACCGGCCGTCGGCGTGCTCGGTCACCGTCCGGGAAACTGGTCATCCACAGGCCCCCACACGGCAGGTTCTGGCCAGTAATCTCGGCGTTCATGGAGCAGAGGCATCTCGGCCGCACCGGCCTGCGCGTGTCCCGTATCGGGCTGGGCACCCTCACCTGGGGCAGGGACACCGACGAGCACGACGCCGCGGACCTCTTGAAGACGTTCTGGGAGGCGGGCGGCTCGCTCGTCGACACGGCCGATGTGTACGGCGACGGGGAGGCCGAGTATCTGCTCGGCCGGCTCATAGAAGGGCTGGTCCCGCGGCGGGACCTGGTCATCTCCACGAAGGCGGGCAGCGTGCCCGACCCGGACCGCCGGTTCGACGGCTCGCGCGGCCATCTGCTCGGCGCGCTGGACGCCTCGCTGGCCCGGCTCGGCACGGACCACGTCGACGTCTGGCACATCCACGCCTGGGACCCGTACACACCCCTGGACGAGACCCTCCACGCCCTCGACCTGGCGGTCAGCAGCGGCCGTGCGCGCTATGCCGGCGTCTCCAACTTCTGCGGCTGGCAGTTGGCCAAGGCGGCGACCTGGCAGCTGGCGGGGCCCGGGACGCGGACCCGGCTGGCGAGCACGCAGCTGGAGTACTCGCTGCTCCAGCGCGGAGTGGAGCGCGAGGTGCTGCCGGCCGCGCTGGACCTGGGCATCGGCCTGCTCCCGTCGTCCCCGCTCGGGCGGGGTGTCCTGACGGGCAAGTACCGCAACTCGACGCCGCCGGACTCGCGCGGCGCCTCGGAGCATCTGGCGCCCTTCGTCGCGCCGTACCTCGACGACACGGCGAGCCGCATCGTGGACGCCGTGCAGACCGCGGCCGACGGGCTGGCGGTGACCCCGCTCCAGGTGGCCCTCGCATGGGTCCGCGACCGGCCCGGAGTGACCGCGCCCGTCATCGGACCGCGCAACGCCCAGCAGCTCACGGCGGCATTGTCAGTGGAGGACCTTAGTCTTCCTGACGAGATCTGCCGGGCGCTCGACGATGTGTCGGCGCCCGTGCACCGCTATCCCGATCACGACTGGAGCACGCTGTGAGCACGGAGCCGCCCGAGACCACGGAGAACACGGAGCCGGGGACACCGGGTGCCGTAACGGAGGACGCCGTGACGGAGGACGCCGTGACAGAGGGTGGCACGACGGAGGACGCCGAGACGGAGGGTGGCACGACGGAGGTCTCCGCCACGGGGGGTTCCGCAGCGGGCGGTTCCGCGCCGGAAGGTGGCGCGCCGGGCGGCGACGGCGGCACCGGGGCACAGGTGTCCGAGGCCGAGGCCGAGCTCGCGGCTCAGCGGCTGGAGCGGGAGCGGATCGAGCGGCGGAAGGCCGAGAAGCAGGGGCCCATCGAGAGCGGGACCAAGCTCAGCGGGAAGGCCGCCGATCTGCTCGCGGCCGTACGGGCCGTGGAGGGTGGGGCCAAGCCCGCCGCCACCGTCTTCAGCGAGCCGGAGGCACCGCGTCGCCCCGCCCCTGAGCCGCCCCGCCGCCCGCAGCCCGCGCCCGCTCAGGCGCCCGGCACGCCCGCGGCCCCCGCGCCGGAGACCGTCGAGTCCGCGCGGCGCGTGCTGGCCGACGGCGGCGCCCCGGAGGCGTTCGCCCAGCAGGTGGCCGCGGTTCTCGGCGAGGACGCGGCCGACCGGCTGCGGGCGGACCCGTGGCAGTTGTTGCGTGTCCCCGGCGTACGGCCGGAGCAGGCCGACGGGTTCGCGCGGGCGCTGCTCGGCGCGGAGTGCGGACCGGACGACGAGCGGCGTGGCCGGGCGGTCGCCGTCTGGCTGCTGGAGCAGGCCGCCATGGCCGGGCACACGGCCCTGGAACTTCCGATGCTGGCCGCGGCGCTGACCCAGCGGGGCGTGCCGGACGCGGACGCGGCCGTGCAGAACACCCTTGCCGAGGGCGAGGCGCTGGCCTTCCAGGACGCCCTGGACGAGCCCGGTGCCCCACCCCGGCAGGACGACGAGGAGGGGGAGGGCGAGGAGCGGCCGGTCCGTGTTCTCGTCGGCCTGGAGCGGTACGCCCTCGCGGAGGAGAGCCTCGCCGACGGACTGGGCCGTCTGATCAACTCGGCGCCCGTGCAGGACGGTTCGGCCGAGAGCTGGGAAGGGGCCGCGGCGGCCGGGGGCTCGGCCGGCGACCTGATCCGCGCGGTGTCGGCCCACGGCCTGGTGCTGCACACCGGTGGGGAGGCGTCCCTGGCGGAACCGGCGGCGCTGCTGCGCGCGGCGCCGGGGCTGGGGCTGCGGGCCTGGGCGGCCACGCACAGCCCGGTCGGACGCGACCGGTTCGCGGCGCTGAGCGGGCTCGACGCGACCGGCGTCCCCGCCGGGACGGGGCCCGTGCCCGGGGTCGCCACCGTGGCCGGGCTGCTCTCCGGCGCCGAGGGGCCCGGGCGGGACGTGGACGGGGCGTTCGACCTCGATCTGCTCGTCGTACTGGACGCGCCGCAGCTGGACGTCGAGACCGCGGCGCTGCTCACGGAGTCGTTGCCGGACGGGGCCCGGCTGGTGCTGGCCGGGGACCCTGCGGTGCTCTGGTCCGCGGGACCCGGGCGGGTCTTCGCCGATCTGCTGGCGGCGCGGAGCTGCCCGCAGATCGCCTCGCGGCGCCCGGATCCCGGCCCGCTGGGGGAGCTGGTGTCCGGCATCGGCATCGGCGAGCTCACCCAGGTCGAGGCGCCCGGCAAGGAGGTCGTGATCGTGCCGGTGCGGGAGCCGGGCGAGGCCGTGCACCGCACCGTGCAGCTCGTCGCGGACTCGGTGCCGCGCGCGATCGGCGTCCCGGCCGAGGACACCCAGGTGATCACGCCGGGCCATGGCGGCGCGGCCGGCACCCGCGCCCTGAACGCCGCGCTCAAGGAGCGGCTCAACCCCGGCCCCGGCCGCTTCGGCGGCTTCGACCCGGGTGACCGTGTCGCCTACTCCCCCGCGCCCGGTCGTACGGTGCCGGGTCGCGTGGTGAAGGCCGACGCGGCGGGACTGCACCTGTCCTGTGCGGGCCAGGCCGTCGTCGTACCGAAGGAACGGGTGGAGCAGGCCGTGCGGCACGGCTGGGCCCTCACCGCGCACCAGGCCGTGGGCGGCAGATGGCCGGCGGTGGTCGTGGTGCTGCCGGGCGACGCGGCTCAGGCCCTCAGCCGACCCTGGGTCTACACGGCCTTCGGCCGTGCCGACCGCCATCTCTCCGTGGTCCACGGCGTGGAGCAGGCCCTGCCCCGGGCGGTCGCCGAGGTCCCGGCCAAGCCGCGTACGACGCGCCTGCCCGTCCTGCTGCGGACGCAGGTGCCGTCGGAGGTCTGACCCGGGCAGACGGGTGCACACGACGACGGCGGCGGTCACGGAAGCCCTCCGTGACCGCCGCCGTCGCCGTCGTCGTCGAAACAGCCGCGCGGCAGCGCGGCGATCGTGCCGCGACGATCTGCGCGTCAGCGATCCGCGTCTGCGATCCCCCTCAGCGATCCGCGTCCAGTGGTTCGAGGTCGTCCTCGTCCAGCTCCGTGTCGAGCTCGTCCTCGAGATCGTCGCCGTCGGCGCCCTCCGCCTCCTCCACGTCGTCGACGTCGTCCAGATCGTCGTCGAACACCGCGCTGACGTCGAACCGGCAGACCACCTGCTGCGGGTCGACCCCCTCGAAGGGCGTCTCCAGCCACTCCCCCGGCTCGGCCGGTTCCTCCGCGGCCGTCACCCAGAGCGTGGAGTCGCCCTCCTCCAGGCCGAACTCCTTGTGCCGGGAGGCGATCTCGTCCGGTTCGAACTCGCCGAACAGGATGCCCAGCGCGCCATGCACCGTGCCGGAGACCTCCGCCCCCTCGTCGTCCGCCGCCTCGATCCGCTGGGCCTGCGCCATCAGCCGCTGTGGCTCCGCCACGGCGTAGTCACGGCGGATCAGCACGCTCAGCGCGTTCGGTTCCTCGGGGCCCGTGTACGGCGGCAGTGCGTCGTCCGCACCGGGGATCTCGAAGGGGGTGACCTCGTCGTAGCGGTCGTAGAGCAGCTCGTCGTAGGTCTCGGCGGCTGCGGCCAGCTGGTTGAACGCCTCGTAGACGGCCGGGTCGTCCTCACCCGACCGGCGTTCGACCGCGGCCAGGTGGCGGTCGAGCGCGGTCTTGACCGCCTCGGCGGCGGCGCGTACCTCGGCAGCGGTGGGCTGCACAGCATCAGACATAGTGCAGACGCTATCCGTACCGGGCCCCAGCCCGCACAATAGATGCGATGCCGGAATACGAATTTGTCGACGTGTACGTACCACGCGGGGTCTCCCGCAAGGACGCCACACGCCTGTTGACGGACCATGCCGAGTACGGACACTGGGAGTTGGACCGGCTGAGCCTGCTGCGCGACGGGAGCCGCAGGGTGCGGCTGCGCCGTCGGATCATCCGCCAGGTGCGGGCCACATGGTGAGCTGAGGCAGGCCGGCCGGAGAAGCGAGAACGGAGCGGGCCCCGCGTCGGCGGGGCGCGCTCCGTTTCGGCCGGACGGCAGCGCCTTACGCCGAGGCGCGTGCCTTGCGGTAGAGGACCGCGCCCGCCAGCAGCGCCCCCGCCCCCACCGGCAGCGTGAGGCCCAACGGCAGGTCACTGCCGGTCTGCGCGAGCTCTGCGTCGCCCTGCGGCTGCGTCACGAAGTGGGCTCCCGGCTCGTTCCCGTTCGAGGAACCGCCCGGGGTCTCACCGCCCGGGTTCTCCGGCGTGCCGGGGTTCTCGGGGTCGCCCGGGTTCCCAGGGTTCCCCGGCTCTCCGGGGTTCCCCGGCTCTCCCGGATCGCCCGGGTTTCCGGGTTCACCAGGGTTTCCCGGCTCCCCGGGCTCACCGGGATTGCCCGGGTTACCCGGATTCCCAGGGTTCCCCGGCTCCTCCGGTGACCCGGGCGGGTTGTGGCTCCCGCCTCCGTTGGCGCAGTCGTTGCCCTTGACCGGGTTGCCGATGCCGATGATGTCGACGCTGTTGCCGCACACGTTGACCGGGACGTGGACCGGCGCTTCGACGTGGTTGCCCGAGCCGACGCCGGGCGAGTCACTGGCGTGCCCGCTGGTCGAGGACCCCGAGCCGCCGTGGTGGCCGCCGGCCGAGCTGCCACCCTTGTTGGCGCAGCTGTTGCCGCTCGCCGGGTTGAGCAGCCCGACGACGTCGACCGTGTTGCCGCAGACGTTGACCGGCACGTGCACCGGTGCCTGCACCGTGTTGCCCGACAGCACACCGGGCGAGTTCGAGGTGCTGCCGTGCGCACCCGAACCGGTTGCGTGGGCGGCGCCGCCGGTGGCGGCTGCGATGACGCCGGTCGCTGCCGCCACGGTCATCAGGCCCTTGCGGGTGACCTGTCGCATTACTGATTCCTGCCTTCGACCTTGTACAGAAATGACGACGTCGGATTCGACCGACGTTCCGAAAGGCCGGTCGGCCCCGGAGCGCATGGCACGCGCTCCGGGGCCGACGGGCTCAGCCCCATTCATGGGGCGAGGCACAACGTCACTTGTTGATGCAGGTGTTGCCGAAGGCGGGGTTCAGCAGCCCGATCACGGAGACCGTGTTGCCGCAGACGTTCACGGGGACGTGAACCGGCACCTGAACCACGTTGCCGGACAGGACACCCGGGGAGTGCACGGCGGCACCCTGGGCACCGGAGTCGGCAACGGCGAGGCCCGCGCCCGCGAGAACCAGCCCACCGGTGGCAGCCGCAGCAGCGACGACCTTCTTGATCATTATTCCTCCTTGTTGGCAAAGCGATCACAAGTAGCTGATCGCATCACCTGTAACGAGGAGGAACTAATAGGGCTACGACCCTATGAGCGCGTTCACTCTCGCCAGTCACGGGCAGTACGTCTGGCCGAATAGTGGAGTGTCGTTTCAGTGGGTCATTTCAGGACGCATCGATGAACCTGTCGAGCACCCGCACCCCGAATTTCAGGCCGTCCACCGGAACGCGCTCGTCCACGCCGTGGAACATGCCCGCGAAGTCCAGCTCCGGCGGCAGCTTCAGCGGCACGAAACCGAAGCCGCGGATGCCGAGGTCGGCGAACTGCTTGCCGTCGGTCCCGCCGGAGAGCATGTAGGGGATCGCCTTGGCCGCCGGGTCCTCGGCCACCAGCGCGGACTGCATGGCCTCCACGAGCGCGCCGTCGAAGCCGGTCTCGACGGCTTTGTCGGCGTGCACGTCCTCACGTCGTACGTTCGGCCCGAGGATCCGGTCGATGTCGGCGAGGAACTCCTCCTCGAAGCCGGGCAGGAAGCGGCCGTCGACGTGCGCGGTGGCCTCGCCCGGGATGACGTTGACCTTGTAGCCGGCGCTCAGCTGGGTGGGGTTGGCCGTGTTGCTCAGGGTCGCGCCGATGAGCTTGGCGATGCCGCCGAGCTTGGCGAGGGTGCCCTCCATGTTCTCCGGGTCGAGCTCGGTGCCGAGGGCGTCGCCGAGTTCGTCCAGGAAGGCGCGGGTGGTCTTGGTGACCCGCACCGGGAACTTGTGCCGGCCGAGCCGCGCGACCGCCTCCGACAGCTCGGTGATGGCGTTGTCCCGGTGGATCATCGAGCCGTGCCCGGCCGTGCCGGCCACGGTCAGCTTCATCCAGTGCATGCCCTTCTCGGCCGTCTGGATCAGATAGAGCCGCCGCTGCTCGCTCACGGTGAACGAGAACCCGCCGACCTCGCTGATCCCCTCGGTGACGCCCTCGAAGAGATCGGGGTGCTTGTCGACGAGGAACCGGGCGCCGTACTTGCCGCCGGCCTCCTCGTCGGCGAGGAACGCGAGCACGATGTCCCGCGGCGGCTTGCGCCCGGTGCGCAGCCGGTCGCGTACGACCGCCAGGGTCATCGCGTCCATGTCCTTCATGTCGACGGCTCCGCGGCCCCACACGCATCCGTCCGCGATCTCTCCGGAGAACGGGTCGTGGGTCCAGTCGTCGGCGTTGGCCGGGACGACGTCGGTGTGGCCGTGGATCAGCAGCGCCGGCCGGGAGGGGTCCTCGCCCTCGATCCGCGCCACGGTGGAGGCACGTCCCGGGTGCGACTCGAAGATCTTCGGTTCGAGGCCCACCTCGGCGAGCTTCTCGGCGACGTACTCGGCCGCCTTGCGCTCCCCGGGGCCCGAGTGGTCGCCGTAGTTGCTGGTGTCGATCCGGATCAGCTCGCGGCAGAGGTCCACGACCTCGTCCTCGCCGGTGACGCCCCTGGCCGTGTCCGTGTCGCTCACGCTGCTTCCTCCCACACTGTCGCTGCTGGTGGTCCTCCCTCATCCTCCCTCTCCCCCGGTCCGGGCCCAAGACCGGCCGCACCCCGTCACACGCCGTTCACGCCGGGAAGGGGGTGATCGGGCACCCCTCGAAAGCTGGTAATGTTTCCTCCGTCGCCGCGAGGGAAACCCCGCACGACAGACACCTTGTCCGGGTGGCGGAATGGCAGACGCGCTAGCTTGAGGTGCTAGTGCCCTTTATCGGGCGTGGGGGTTCAAGTCCCCCCTCGGACACATGAGACGACAAGGGTCGTGACTGTGAGGTCACGGCCCTTGTCGCTGTGTGTGGGGCAAGTCTCCTCCGGTGCTGCTGCGCTCGGAGACCCCCAGGTCAGTCCGGTGGCCGCTGCTGTGCCGTACCTCCGGACGGCCGTTCCGGATGGCGTATCCAAGTGCCCGAACCTAGCGTCGTACTAAAATTTCCGGCTTGTTACGGGTCGGAGCCGGACAACCCCAGGCGCAGCTGCGGGCCCGCCGGCACCCCGGAGGCATCCGGGATCTAGACGCGAGGACCGGATGGCAGCCATACAGGAGAGTGACGCTCTCGGCCTGCTCGACGACGAGGTCGGCGCTCGGATCCAGCGGGAGTTCGCAGACGCGGCACGTTTTTCGGGGGGTCCCGCGGCTTCGCCGCGCACGCTCGTCGATGTGTTCGAGGCGTCCGTGCGGTCGTGTCCGGACGAGCCCGCGCTGGACGACGGCACCGCCTCACTGACCTACCGCGCACTGGCCGTGGAGGTGGAACGGCTGCGCAGCCGGCTGGCCCGTGCCGGGGTCGGACTCGGCGACCGGGTGGGCGTGCGGGTGCCGTCCGGCACCAATGCGCTCTATGTGGCGATCCTCGCCGTGCTGGCGGCAGGTGCCGCGTACGTCCCCGTGGACGCCGAGGACCCCGACGAGCGGGCCGAGCTGGTGTTCGCGGAGGCAGACGTACGGGCCGTGATCGGGGCCGGGCACGAGATCACCGGGCACGGTGTCGGCGGGCGCCGGGCCGGGCGGCCCGGGGTCGAGCACGACGCGTGGATCATCTTCACCTCCGGCTCCACCGGCAAGCCCAAGGGTGTCGCCGTCTCCCACCGCAGCGCCGCCGCCTTCGTGGACGCCGAGGCCGCGCTGTTCCTCACCGAGGAGCCGATCGGGCCCGGGGACCGGGTCATGGCGGGGTTGTCGGTCGCGTTCGACGCGTCCTGCGAGGAGATGTGGCTGGCCTGGCGGTACGGGGCCTGTCTGGTGCCGGTGCCGCGTTCCCAGGTCAGGAGCGGCGCCGATCTCGGGCCCTGGCTGGTCGAGCAGGAGATCACCGTGGTCTCGACGGTGCCCACGCTGGCCGCGCTGTGGGAGCCGGAGGCCCTGAACGACGTACGGCTGCTGATCTTCGGCGGGGAGGCCTGTCCACCCGAGCTGGCGCAGCGGCTGGTGACCGAGGGGCGCGAGGTCTGGAACACGTACGGGCCGACGGAGGCGACCGTCGTGGCCTGCGCCTCGCTGATGAGCGGTGCGGAGCCGGTGCGCATCGGACTGCCGCTGGACGGCTGGGAGCTGGCCGTGGTGGACGAGGCCGGGCAGCCGGTGCCGATGGGCGCCAGTGGGCAGCTGGTGATCGGCGGGGTCGGGCTGGCCCGGTATCTCGACGCCGGGAAGGACGCCGAGAAGTACGCGCCCCTGGAGTCGCTGGGGTGGGAGCGGGCGTATCGCAGCGGGGATCTCGTCCGGGCGGAGCCGCAGGGGCTGGTCTTCCTCGGGCGGGCCGACGAGCAGATCAAGCTCGGCGGGCGGCGGATCGAGCTCGGTGAGGTGGATGCCGCGTTGCAGGCGCTGCCCGGGGTCGCGGGCGCGGCGGCAGCCGTGCGGACCGCCCGCGGCGGCAATCAGCTGCTCGTCGGGTACGTCGTCACCCAGGACGGCTGGGATCACTCGGTCGCCGTCGAGAAGCTGCGGGCCGAGCTGCCCGCCGCGCTCGTGCCGTTGCTCGCGCCGGTCGAGGAGCTGCCGACCCGAACGTCGGGCAAGGTCGATCGCGATGCGCTGCCCTGGCCGCTTCAGGGCCTGGAGGCGGGCGGCCCGGCCGAGCGGCTCCACGGCACCGAGGCCTGGCTGGCCGAGCAGTGGACCGAGGTGCTCGGCGTCCCGGTCACGAGTGCCTGCGACGACTTCTTCGCGATCGGCGGTGGCAGTCTGGCCGCGGCCCAGCTGACGACCCGGCTGCGCAGCCGCTACCCGGGCGCGGCCGTCCTGGACATCTACCAGCAGCCGGTGCTGCGCAAGCAGGCCCGTCGGCTGGAGAAGTCGGCGCGGGACGACGAGGCCCGGCGCACCATCGCCCCGGTGCCCAGACGCGCCCAGGTCGCGCAGACGCTGATCCTGATCCCGCTGTTCACGCTGCTGGGACTGCGCTGGACCCTCGCCCTGGCCGCCCTCGGAGCTCTGCTGCCCGCCTACGGGTGGCTGCCCACGGCGCCCTGGTGGCTCGTGGCGGTCGGGGTCGTCGTGCTGTTCAGCCCGCCGGGGCGGATCGCGCTGGCCGCCGGTGGCGCGCGGCTGCTGCTCAGGGGCGTCGGACCCGGTCGGTACGCCCGCGGTGGCGGCGTCCATCTGCGGCTGTGGACGGCCGAGCGGCTGGCCGAGTTCAGCGGGGCGACCTCGCTGACCGGGGTGTGGCTTCAGCGGTACGCGCGGGCCCTGGGCGCGAAGGTGGGGCCGGACGTCGATCTGCACTCGCTGCCGCCGGTCACCGGGCTGCTCAAGCTGGGGCGGGGGGCGGCCGTCGAGTCCGAGGTGGATCTGTCCGGGTGGTGGCTGGACGGGGACCGGCTGGAGATCGGCGCGGTGAAGGTGGGCGCGCATGCCGTCGTCGGCACGCGCAGCATGCTCTTCCCCGGCGCCCGGGTCGGCAAGCGGGCCGAGGTGGCGCCCGGGTCGGCGGTCACCGGTCAGGTCCCGACGGGTCAGCGGTGGGCGGGCGCGCCGGCGGTCCAGCTGGGCAAGGCCAAGCGCAACTGGCCCAAGGAGCGGCCGAGCAAGGGGACGTACTGGCGGCTGATGTACGGCGTCACGGGCTTCGCGCTCACCGCGCTGCCGGTGCTCGCCGGGACGGCCGCGTTCCTCGTGGGCCTGCTTCTCTTCACGCCGGACGCGCCTGTCGCGGGTGCGGCGCGGGCCCTCGTGCCGGCGACGCTCGCGTTCGGGGTGGCGTACGCGCTGCTGATCGTGATCGGTGTGCGGCTGCTGAGTGTGGGGCTGCGCGAGGGGACGTATCCGACGCACAGCCGGATCGGTTGGCAGGCGTGGACGGTCACGCAGCTGATGGACCGCTCGCGCGAGACGCTGTTCCCGCTGTACGCGGGGCTGGTCACGCCGGTGTGGCTGCGGCTGCTGGGGATGCGGATCGGGCGGGGCGCCGAGGTGTCGACCGTGCTGGCGCTGCCCAGTCTGACCACGGTCGGTGAGGGCGCGTTCCTGGCCGACGACACGCTGACCGCGCCGTACGAGCTCGGTGGCGGGTGGATGCGGATCGGGCGGGCCGAGATCGGTCGGCGGGCCTTCCTCGGGAACTCGGGGATGACCGCGCCGGGCCGGACCGTGCCGGACGGGGGGCTGGTCGGGGTGCTGTCCGCGACGCCGAAGAAGGCCAAGAAGGGCACCTCGTATCTGGGGCTGCCGCCGGTCAAGCTGCCGCGTGCCGCGTCGGACGGCGACCGGAGCCGGACGTACGAACCGTCCCTGCGGCTGCTGTGGGCGCGGGCGTTGGTGGAGCTGTGCCGGATCGTGCCGGTGTTCTGCTCGGCGGGCCTGGCGGTGCTGACGGTGGCCGCGCTGTGCGTGCTGGGGGTGTGGGCGCCGCTGCTGTCGGGGCTGGTGCTGCTCGCGGCGGGGGCGCTGGCCGGGGTGGTGTCGGTCGTGGCGAAGTGGCTGCTCGTGGGGCGGCATCGCAGCGGGGAGCATCCGCTGTGGTCGTCGTTCGTGTGGCGCAATGAGCTGGCCGACACGTTCGTCGAGGTGCTCGCCGTGCCGTGGCTCGCGGGGTCGGTTCCGGGCACGCCGCTGATGGCGGTGTGGCTGCGGGGGCTGGGCGCGCGTATCGGCCGGGGTGTGTGGGTG
This sequence comes from Streptomyces sp. M41, assembly GCF_043673425.1. NCBI lineage: Bacteria > Bacillati > Actinomycetota > Actinomycetes > Kitasatosporales > Streptomycetaceae > Streptomyces > Streptomyces sp. M41. Next base: position 335,799 of record NZ_JBIMKE010000004.1, read on the forward strand.
GAGTCCTACTGGCTGCCGGAGACGGATCTGGTGCGGCTGGAGGACGCCGCGACGGTGAACCGGGGCTGTGTGCTCCAGACACACCTCTTCCACGACCGGATCTTGCGGACGGATACTGTGGTCCTCCGTGAGGGCGCGACGCTGGGCCCTGGCGGGATCGTGCTGCCCGGCAGTGCGATCGGGGCCCGTACGACGCTGGGTCCCGCGTCGCTCGTCATGGCCGCGGAGTCCGTCCCCGACGACACCCGTTGGCTCGGCAATCCGATCGAGGCATGGCGTCCCTGAGCGCGGGTCACCCGGATCCGGACAGCGAGGGGCCGGCAGGGAGTGGCAGCGGTACGGCGCAGGGAGCACAGACGGCGGTGGCGGTTCAGCAGGCGGCGGGCGCGGACCCGTACTTCCCGGAGCACGGCGATCCCCGGTACCGGGTGCACCGGTACGAGCTCGCGCTGGACTACCGGCCCGAACCGAACCGGTTGTCGGGGACGGCCCGGATCAACGCGATAGCGGGACGGGCGCCGCTCGGCGAGTTCGTGCTGAACCTCGCGGACTTCAAGATCGGGCGGGTCCGGGTCGACGGCCGCCAGCCGCACTACACGCACCGCGGCGGCAGGCTGCGGGTGCGCCCCGCCAAGCCGGTGCGCGCGGGGGCGGCCTTCACGGTCGAGGTGCACTGGTCGGGGAACCCCAAGCCGGTGAACAGTCCCTGGGGCGGGCTCGGTTGGGAGGAGCTGGAGGACGGGGCGCTGGTCGCGAGCCAGCCGATCGGGGCGCCGTCCTGGTACCCGTGCAACGACCGGCCCGCCGACAAGGCGTCGTACCAGATCTCGGTCACCACGCCGTCCGCGTACGCGGTGGTGGCGGGCGGGCGGCTGCTGACCCGGACGACGAAGGCGTCGACGACGACGTGGGTGTACGAGCAGTCGGCGCCGACGTCCAGCTATCTGGTCGGGCTGTCGATCGGCAAGTACCAGACGGTGCTGCTGGGCGACCCGGGGCCGGGCGGGGTGCCGCAGCACGGGCACATCCCGGCGCATCTGCTGGGTGACTTCTCGCGGGACTTCGCACGCCAGCCGCAGATGATGGAGCTGTTCCAGGACCTGTTCGGGCCGTATCCGTTCGACGAGTACGCGGTCGTGGTGACCGAGGAGGAGCTCGATGTGCCCGTCGAGGCACAGGGGTTGTCGCTGTTCGGCGCCAACCATGTGGACGGGGCGCGGGGTTCGGAACGGCTGGTCGCGCACGAGCTGGCGCACCAGTGGTTCGGCAACAGCGTGACGATCGCGGACTGGCGGCACATCTGGCTGAACGAGGGGTTCGCCAAGTACGCGGAGTGGCTGTGGTCGGAGCGCTCGGGCGGGCGTACCGCGCAGCAACTCGCCGGCGCCGCGCACCGGTTGCTGTCGACGCTGCGGCAGGATCTGCGGCTGGCGGACCCGGGGCGCAAGTCGATGTTCGACGACCGGCTCTACGAACGCGGCGGGCTGGTGCTGCACGCGGTGCGCTGCGCGATGGGTGACATCGCCTTCTTCCGCATGCTGCGCGGCTGGGGTCAGCTGCACCGGGGCTCCACGGTGACCACGGCGGCGTTCGTCTCGCACGTGGCCCGCTTCGCGACCGAGCCGGTGGACGAGCTGTTCGAGGCGTGGGTGTACGGGACGGCGCTGCCGCCGCTGCCGGGGGCGGCCTCGCCCTAGCCACGCCGAGCACAATGGGGGTCATGACGACGCGTTCCTGCCCGTGCGGGCTGCCCGACCCCTACGACCGGTGCTGCGGTCGTTTCCACCCCATGGGCGCCGCTTCCGCGCCCACCGCCGAGGCGCTGATGCGGTCGAGGTACTGCGCGTTCGTCAAGGGCGATGTGGCGTACCTGCTGCGCACCTGGCATCCGCGGACGCGGCCGGCGCGGCTGGAGCTCGATCCGGGGATGCGGTGGACCGGGCTGGAGATCCTGGAGACCACGGCCGGCTCGGCGTTCCACGCCGCGGGCACGGTGACCTTCCGGGCGTCGTTCCGGGGTGGCTCCCTGCACGAGCGAAGCCGCTTCGAGCGGGTCGACGGGGCGTGGGTGTACGTGGACGGGGAGTTCCTGAGCTAGGGCGTGTCTGACCCTTGGCGGGCGCTACGGCGCCAGGATGTCCAGCTCCTGGAGCGCTCCGACGGTGATCTCGCGGGTCAGGTGTTCCGCGCGGACCGCGTCGCCCGCGCGGACCGCCTCCGCTACCTGGACATGGAGGGTGACCGCCGCGGGGTCGGGGTCCTCGAACATGACCTCGTGGTGGGTGCGGCCGGTGAGGACCTCGGCGACGACATCGCCGAGGCGGGCGAACATCTCGTTGCCGGAGGCGTTGAGGATGACGCGGTGGAAGGCGACGTCGTGCAGCAGGTAGCCCTCCAGCTGGTGGCCGCGTGAGTGGGCGACCATGCCGAGGGCGCACTCGGTGAGTTCGGCGCACTGTTCGGCCGTGGCGTGCTTGGCGGCCAGGCCCGCCGCGACCGGCTCGATCGCCGAGCGCAGGACGGTGAGCGAGCGCAGCTGGTGGGGGCGGTCGGCGCCCGCCAGCCGCCAGCGGATGACCTGGGGGTCGTAGACGTTCCACTCGGCCTTGGGGCGGACCGTCACGCCCACGCGGCGGCGGGACTCGACCAGGTGCATGGACTCGAGGACGCGGACCGCCTCGCGCATCACCGAGCGCGATACGTCGAAACGCTGGGCGAGTTCGTCCGTGCGCAGAACGCTGCCCGGCGGGTACTCGCCCGCGGTGATCGCGGGGCCGAGGGTTTCCAGTACGTGGCCGTGCAGCCCCCGGCCCGTTGTGCTCATGCACTCAGCGTACGGTCAGGATCACCGGAACAAAAAGTCAGACTTATTAATCACAGGCTCTTGTATTTGTCGTACCTAATGGGTTTCAGTGTGCGTCGACATCACGTGTCGACGAGGACAGCAGACAGTGAGGCAGCGATGAACACCCCCCATGTCGTCGTGGTCATGGGCGTCTCGGGCACCGGGAAGACCACCATCGGTCCCCTGCTCGCGGCCCGGCTCGGCGTTCCCTACGCCGAGGGCGACGACTTCCACTCCGAGGCCAACATCGCCAAGATGTCGGCCGGCACCCCGCTCGACGACGACGACAGGTGGCCGTGGCTCGACGCCATCGGCGCCTGGGCGGACGAGCGGGCCGGGCTCGGCGGAGTGGTGAGCTGCTCGGCGCTGAAGCGCTCGTACCGCGACCGGTTGCGGGCCGCCGCGCCGGACGTCGTGTTCCTGCACCTCGCGGGTGACCGCGCGGTGATCGAGGACCGGATGTCGCACCGGCAGGGGCATTTCATGCCGACCGCGCTGCTCGACTCCCAGTTCGCCACGCTCCAGCCGCTCGCGGCGGACGAGGCGGGGGTCGCCGTGGACGTGTCCGGCAGCCCCGAGGAGATCACCGAACGGGCCGTCGCGGCCCTGACGGCGCTCCCCGAGCCGACCGTGTAACTCCCCTCCCCCGACCCCCGTACCTGCAAGGGAACCCCCGTGACCAGACTCAGCGTCGAGATGCTGGCAGCGGACACCGTCGAGCCCATCACCTCGGCCGGCCACGCTCAGCTGGGCATCGCCGTCCTGGCCGGCATCGCCGTCATCGTCCTGCTCATCACCAAGTACCGGCTCCACGCCTTTCTGTCCCTGACCCTCGGGTCGCTGGTGCTCGGCGCGATCGCCGGCGCCCCGCTCGACAAGGTCATCGCCAGCTTCACCACCGGGCTCGGCACCACGGTGGCCGGCGTGGGCGTGCTGATCGCCCTCGGCGCCATCCTCGGCAAGATGCTCGCCGACTCCGGCGGCGCCGACCAGATCGTCGACACCATCCTCGCCAGGGCGAGCGGCCGTTCGATGCCGTGGGCGATGGTCCTGATCGCGTCCGTGATCGGTCTGCCGCTGTTCTTCGAGGTCGGCGTCGTGCTGCTGATCCCGGTCGTGCTGATGGTCGCCAAGCGCGGCAACTACTCGCTGATGCGCATCGGCATCCCGGCCCTCGCCGGTCTCTCCGTGATGCACGGCCTGGTCCCGCCGCATCCCGGCCCGCTGGTCGCGATCGACGCGGTCGGCGCCAACCTCGGCGTGACGCTGGCGCTGGGCGTCCTCGTCGCCATACCGACGGTGATCATCGCCGGTCCGGTGTTCTCGAAGTTCGCTGCCCGCTGGGTGGACGTACCGGCGCCGGAGCGGATGATCCCGCAGCGCGTCTCGGAGGAGCTGGACAAGCGCCCCGGCTTCGGTGCCACGCTGACGACCATCCTGCTGCCCGTCGTCCTGATGCTGTCCAAGGCGCTGGTCGACATCGTCGTGGACGACCCCGAGAACACGGTCCAGCGCGTCTTCGACGTCGTCGGGTCGCCGCTGATCGCCCTGCTCGCCTCGGTCCTCGTCGGCATCTTCACGCTGCTGCGGCCCGCCGGGTTCGGCAAGGAGCGGGTGTCGCCGCTCGTCGAGAAGAGTCTCGCGCCGATCGCGGGGATCCTGCTGATCGTCGGCGCGGGCGGCGGCTTCAAGCAGACGTTGATCGACACCGGCGTGGGCCAGATGGTCCTGGAGATCTCCAAGGACTGGTCGATCCCCGCGCTGCTGCTGGCCTGGCTGATCGCGGTGGCGATCCGGCTGGCGACCGGATCGGCGACGGTGGCCACGGTATCGGCGGCCGGTCTGGTAGCCCCGCTCGCGGCCGACATGTCGACCACGCACGCGGCCCTGCTCGTCCTGGCCATCGGCGCCGGCTCGCTGTTCTTCAGCCATGTCAACGATGCCGGGTTCTGGCTGGTGAAGGAGTACTTCGGGCTGAGCGTCGGCCAGACCGTCAAGACCTGGTCCGTGATGGAGACGATCATCTCGGTGGTCGCGGGGGGCATCGTGCTGCTGCTGTCGCTGATCATCTAGCGCTGTGACCGGGAAGGTTGCCGGACTGCTCGTCGTGCTGGTCGGACGTGACGACTTCGATCGGCACGCGAGCGGGATGGCGTTACCAGTCAGGGTCCCTCAGCAGCGCTGGGGCCGCCCACGTCCCGGAGCGGCGTGATCATTCGGGGAGGCACTCCAGTGCAGACCTCGTCTCACGGCCGCCACAGTGAATGCTCCCGTTCCGCCCACTCCCGGCTGACCGACCCCGTCCGCATGCCCCGGCGGGCCTCCGGGTCGGCCAGGGCCATGCCGATGTGGCCCGCCAGGACGACTCCGATGGTGAGGGCCAGCCAGTCGTGGACGAAGGTCGCGCTGGTGCGCCACTCCAGGGGGGTGAGATGGGTGAACCACATCATGAGACCGGTGCCGAGCATCACCAGCGTCGCGCCCGCGAGCCAGGCGGCGTAGATCTTCTGGCCGGCGTTGAACTTCCCCGCCGGGCGGGAGGAGGGGCGCTTGTCGCGGCGCAGGGCCGCGCGCAGCCAGCGCCGGTCGTGCGGGCCGAAGCGGTTCAGGAAACCGAGGTCGGCGCGGAACGCGCGGGAGGCGAGGCCGGCCAGGACCGGCACGGGCAGGGCGAGGCCGGCCCACTCGTGGATGCGGACCACCAGCTCGCGGCGGCCGACCAGCTCGGCGAACTGCGGGACGTACAGGCAGGCCGCCGTCACCACGCACACGCCCATCAGCGCGGCCGTCGTCCGGTGCACCCAGCGCGCGGCCGGGGTGAAGCGGTGGACGCGGGTGGCCGGGCCCGGCGCGTCAACTCGTAGGCTCATCGTCGCGTCCGTTCGAGCGGCCGACCCAGGCGTCGATGTCGTAGCCCCGTTTCTCCCAGTAGCCGGGCCGGACGTCCTTGGTGACGGTGATGCCGGAGAGCCACTTGGCGGACTTGTAGAAGTACATGGGCGCCACATAGAGGCGGGCGGGGCCGCCGTGGGCGTGGCTGAGGTTCTTGTCCTGCATGCGCAGGGCGACGAGGACGTCGGCGCGGCGGGCCTGGCGGAGGGTGAGGCTCTCGCTGTACGTGCCGTCGAAGCAGGTGAAGCGCACCGCCCCGGCCTCCCCGCGCACACCCGCGGCGTCCAGGAGCCGGGACAGGCGCACCCCTTCGAACGGTGTCTGCGGAACCCGCCAGCCGGTGACGCACTGGACGTCGCGCACCATCCGCGTCTGGGGCAGCGCGCGCAGGTCGGCCAGGGTGTAGGTGCGGGGACGGTCCACCAGGCCGTCGACCGTGAGGCGGTAGGTGGTGGCGTCCTTGCGGGGTACGGAGGAGGCGACCGAGTAGTAGCGGAAGCCGCCGCCGTTGGGCAGCAGGTCGGTCAGGCCCGTGGGGTCCTTGTCGGACGCGCTCGCGAGGAAGGACTCCAGTCCGCGTTGCAGAGTGGGCGCGGTGGCCACGCCGAGAACGCCCAGGCCGACGGTGCCGAGGAAGACGCGGCGGCCCACCGGTGTGCCCCGCGGCTCCTCGGGCTGTTCGTTGTTCACGTATTCATCGAACACCCGCGTCCCCGGCTGGACCAGGGATCGCGGGTGCCCGTCAGATTTCCGTAACCAGGGCCGGTGATCAGGGGGGCCGGTAACCAGGGGGTCGTCGACCAGGGGTCCGGCCGCCCGGCTCTCACGTGTCGCCGCGGGCCGCCTTCTCCAGCTGGAACGCCTCGTTGCCGAGCCCGATGCGGGCGTGCTTCTCGGGGTCGCGGGAGCGCAGCAGCAGGCCCTGGGCCAGGCCGGCGGCCAGGGCGAGGGCGATGACGGCGGGCAGGGCCCAGCTCAGGGACGAGCCCGGGCCCGCACCGATCAGGACGTCGAAGTCCTTGACGGTCCACACGACGATGAACAGCAGCGCGAGGACGGCCAGGCCCGAGGCGGCAAGCCGCCAGAACTGGGTGGCGGCGGCCCCCCGGCGCACGAAGAAGACAATGACCGAGACCGAGGCGGCGGCCATCAGCGCGGTGACGCCCAGCGCGCCCAGGCTGCCCATCCAGGTGAACAGGTGCAGGACCGGTGCGGTCGGGTCACCGGTCGGCTTGTCGTCGGCGAACGCGAACGCGGCCACGACCACGAGCGCGATCCCGGTCTGGAGCAGCGAGCCCGTGCCGGGGGCGCCGCTCGCGCCGCCGGTCCGCGCGAAGGCGCCGGGCAGCAGGCCCTCGCGGCCCATGGCGAAGGCGTAGCGGGCAACGACGTTGTGGAAGCTGAGCATCGCGGCGAACATGCCGGTCACGAAGAGCACGTGCAGGACGTCGGTGAAGCCGGGTCCGACCAGGTCCTCGGTGAGGTGGAACAGCAGCCCGGCGCTCTGCTCCCGCGCGGTGCCGACGATCGCGGAGGGGCCCGCGGCGACGGTGTACGCCCAGCAGCTGAGGGTGTAGAAGACGGCGATGCCGCCGATGGCCAGGAACATCACCCGGGGCACGAGGACGTGCGGGCGGCTGGTCTCCTCGGCGTAGACGGGGGCCTGCTCGAAGCCGAGGAAGGCGGCGACGCAGAAGCACAGGGCGGTGCCGATGCCGGCCCCGGTGAGCGTGTCCGGGTCGAAGGCGTGCAGCGACAGGCCCTCCTTGCCGGGGCCGGCGATCGCGGCGACGTCGAAGACGACCACGAGGGCGACCTCGATGAGCAGCAGGACACCGAGCACGCGCGCGTTGAGGTCGATCTTCAGCCGGCCGAGGACGCCCACGAGGAGGACCGCCGACAGTGCCGGTATCCACCAGGCGATCTCCACCTCCAGGTAGGTGGCGAACAGCCCGGAGACCTCGAAGCCGAAGATGCCGTAGATGCCGACCTGGAGGGCGTTGTAGGCGACGAGCGCGACCATCGCGGCGCCGGCGCCGGCGGTGCCGCCGAGGCCGCGGGCGATGTAGGCGTAGAAGGCGCCGGCGTTGTGGACGTGCCGGCTCATCTCGGCGTATCCGACGCTGAAGAGGGCGAGGACGAGGCCGAGGATCACGAAGAGCAGCGGCTGGCCGAGGATGCCCATCACCCCGAAGGTCGTGGGCATGACACCCGCGACGACCATCAGGGGTGCCGTGGCGGCGAGCACCGAGAGCAGCAGGCCCGCCGTGCCCAGCCGGTCTGCGCGCAGGGCGCGGTCCTGCCCCTTGAACGTACTGATGCCGCCGCCGTCCGCGGTGGCTCTGCTCGTACGGGAACTTCCCGTGGTCATCGGGGACCGTCCTTGGGTCGACTGCGGTTGGGGGCGTCACGCCGCGCCGAGTGCGCTCTCGCGCGCGGCACGGAAGGCGGGATCGCGGTCCGGGTAGGACCAGGGCGAGGGGGTGGCGTGCTCGCCGATGCGGTGGAAGAGCGCGGCGGCCTCGGCACCTCGGCCCTCACAGACCTTGGCGTGGGCGAGGTAGTTCAGATCGACCAGGCGGCGCGGGTGGCCTTCCTGCTCCCACTCCAGCCACCAGTCGAAGGCGGCCCGCATCACCTGCCGGGCCCGGCGGCCGGTCCAGTGCGCCGAGGTGATCGCGTCGCGGGGTTCGTGTCCCGCCGCCGCGAGGACGCGGTAGCGCTCGGCGTGGGCGACGACCGGGAGGATGGCGAGCGGGGAGTCGGCGGGGGCGCGCTCGGCGGCGGCATTGGCGAAGTCGTAGACCTCGTGGAGCGGGTCGGGACCGGCACGGGAGCGGTGCTCGGCGAGCCGGGCGGTCATCAGGTGGTGGGCGTGGTGGTGGTCGGCGTACCGGGCGCGGACCTCGGCGAAGAGCCGGCGCACCTCCGGCTCGGCGCCCAGGGCGCTCTCCAGCATCAGCAGGCCGAGCCAGGGGGTGGGGTCGGCGGGCGCGCGCTCGGCGGCGGCGTGGCAGGACTCACGGGCGCGGACCGGGCGCTCCTTGCCGCGCAGCGCGCGCCGAACCTGGGCGAGGGCGAGCAGGACGGCGGCGTCGGCCGAGTCGGGTTCGGCGAGCAGCCAGTCGCGGGCCCAGGGCGTGCAGTACGACTCCTGGGCGAGGACGGTCACGCGATGCCCTCTGCGGTCCCAGTCGTCGCCGGTGCGGGCCAGCAGTGAGCGGGCCGTCTGCCATCGGCCCTGGGCGAGCGCGGTGCGGGCCGTGGCGAGCTCGGCGTCGTCGAGGGCCGCGTCGAAGGCGTGCGCCCCACGCTTGCGGGGGCGGCCGAGGGGTGGCGGAGGTGGGGGCACCGGCGTGGGTTCTGTTGGGGGGAGTGTATGGATTGTCATCGAGCGATCACGCACAGCAAAGCCGCAGCCAACACTTCTCGTCAAGAGCCGTCAGAGTGTTACACGCGTCAACTCCTGTGACTGGAGGGGCAGTTGTGGCATTCAACCTGACCGCAATGTCGGATTTGTGCAAACTGTGTGGCGTACGTCATGGCGCTGCGGGGCACCCGCGTCGCACGATGGCTGAACGCGCACGCCGGGCTCGGGCCGCTTCAGTCGGCCCAACGCATCCCCGTCCGCCCGGCAGGGAACGAGGTACGCAGCGTGTCGCTCCAGATCCTGATACTCGCCATCAGCGCCGCAAGCTGTCTGGGCTTCGGCTTCGTACTCCAGCAGAACGCGGCACAGAAGGCGCCACTGAGCGACTTCCTCTCCCCCCGGATCCTGCTCGACCTGATGAAGGTGCCCCGCTGGCTGGGCGGCATCGGGCTGATGGTGGTCGGCATGGCGCTCGGCGCGATGGCGCTGGGCCAGGGCGAGATCTCCTTGGTGGAGCCGCTGCTCGCGACGAACCTGCTGTTCGCGCTCGCCCTCTCCCGCCGTCAGACCAAGCAGTCCCTGGGCCGCCAGGGCTGGGCGGGTCTCGCGCTGCTCGCGGGCGGCGTCACCGCGTTCATCGTCGCCGGCCAGCCTCATGGCGGCACGGCGCCCAGCGACCCGTTCCGGCAGTGGCTGATCATCGGCGTCATGGTCGGCGTGGCCCTGCTGCTGACGGGGTACGCCAAGCGCTCGCGGCTCAGCTCGGGCCCGGCGCTGCTGGCCACCGCCGCCGGTCTGCTGTACGGCGTGCAGGACGCGCTGACCCGGGTCACCGGCCAGCGCTTCGCCGAGGGCGGCTTCGCGGAGGTGCTGACGAGCTGGCAGCCGTACGCCGTGGTGGCGCTCGGCCTCACCGGGCTGGTCCTGGTGCAGAGCGCCTTCGAGACGGCCTCCCTGCGCATGTCCCTGCCCGCCCTGACCGCGGCCCAGCCGCTGGCCGGCATCCTCTGCGGCGTCGGCTTCCTCGGCGACCGGCTGCGCACCGACCCGGGCGCGCTGGCGTGGGAGTCCGCAGGCCTCGCCGGCATCGTGGTCGGCATCATCATGCTGGGCACCCACCAGGCCATGCCGAGCGGGGCGACCCAGCGCCTGCCGCGGGCGGCAGCGGCGGCCGTACCGGTCCGCTGAGCCTCGGCCCGCCCCCTTCGAGGCGGCGCGGGGCACGGCGCTCGTCGGACGTCCGGCCACCCGCCCGGAGGTGCCCTGCTTGGATGACGCCATGAGCTCTGCTGACGAGATCCTCGACATCGTCGACGAACACGACCGGGTGGTCGGACGCTCCCCGCGCGGCGAGGCCTACGCCAAGGGGTTGCGCCACCGCTGTGTCTTCATCGAGGCCCGGGACACCCAGGGCCGGCTCTTCGTGCACCGGCGCACCCCCACGAAGCTGGTGTTCCCCTCGCGGTACGACATGTTCGTCGGCGGGGTGGTCGGCGCAGGCGAGTCCTACGACGAGGCCGCACTGCGCGAGGCCGAGGAGGAACTCGGCGTGAGCGGCCTGCCCCGGCCCACGTTCCTGTTCAAGTTCCTGTACGACGACGGCGCCGGGCAGACCTGGTGGTCGGCGGTGTACGAGGTGCGCTGCGAGCTGTCCGTGAGCCCGCAGGCGGAGGAGGTCGCCTGGCACGACTTCCTGCCCGAGGCCGAGGTGGAGCGGCGGCTGGCGCAGTGGTCCTGGGTCCCGGACGGCCTGGCGGCATACCGGCGGCTCAGGGCCCACCGGGCGGGCGGCGCCGGTCAGGCCCCCTGACGACCGCCCGGATAGGGTCGGACATGTGATCGAGTTCGTACGAAACGTCCGCCTGTGGTTCGAACCGCAGCAGGTACGGGAGGAAGGCGGCACCCCCGACTACCGGTTCTCCCTGGCGAACGAGCGCACCTTTCTGGCCTGGCTGCGTACCGCGCTCGCGCTCATCGGCGGTGGCTTCGCGGTGGACCAGTTCCTGCCGGACCTGCGCTGGGGCTGGCGCGTCGGGCTGGCGCTCGCGCTGCTCGCGGCGGGCGTGCTGTGCTCCCTGCGCGCGGTCAACCACTGGGTGCGCTGCGAACGGGCGATGCGCCGAGGCGAGGACCTGCCGGTGTCACGCTTCCCGGCGGTGCTGAGCCTCGTGATCGCGGTGGTGGCGGTCGCGATGGTCGTCGTCGTCCTCGCCGGGTGGGCGGGGTGAGCGCCGGGCCGGTCACGGGGCCGGTCCGGGATCCGGGGCTCCAGCCCGAGCGGACGCGCCTGGCGTGGCGCCGTACGACACTGTCCGGAGCCGTGGTCTGCGTGCTCGCCATGAAGAGCGCGCTGCACGACGGGGCATCGGTCGCCGGGATCGTGGTGTGTGCGCTGTGCCTCGGGCTGTGGCTGGGCTTCCTGACCCTCGCCCACCGCCGCATCCGCACCCTGTCCGCATCCGCCGAGCCGACCGCACTCGCCCCCCGGCTCGCCACGGCCACGACCCTGCTCACCCTGACCCTGGCCGCGTGCGGCGCCGCGGTGGTCTTCTGAGGCACGACATCCGGCCCACTGCCTGATCCGGGTCAGGTGTCCGTGGCCGCGTGCGGCGATGCCCTGGCCTTCTGAGGCACGGCATCCCGAACACCGCATGGTCCGGGGCAGGTGTCCGTAGCCGAGCGCGGCGATGCCCCGGCCTTCTGAAGCCAGGCATCCCGACCACCACCTGGTCCAGGGCAGGTGTCCGTAGCCGAGCGCGGCGATGCCCCGGCCTTCTGAGGCACGGCATCCCGAACACCACCTGGTCCGGGTCAGACGGCCGTGGCCGCGTGCGGCGCCGGACCTGGCCCACCGTGGCGGCGCCCGCTCCGACACTGTCAGCTCCTACTCGCGGCGGCTCCTGGCCACGCGCGATACCGCCCAGGCACCGCCCGCACGCAATGCCGCCTCAGCCTGCCGCAGCACGACAGCCGGACCACTGCCGACTCCGGTCCCACTGCCAGCCCCGCGCCCCGTACTCCCGACTCAGCCTGCCAAGACACGCCCCGGGACCACGGCCGCCGGCTCCGGTCTCGCGGCGGCTCTTACCCGCGCCACACCACACCACGACCACCAGCACCCGCCCCCCAGCCCGCCCCCCAGCCCGTGAGCGCAGCCCGCCGCCGCTACTCCTCCCCCTGCCACAAGCCCTCCGGTGCCGCCGTCTCGTCCTCCGTGTCCCAGTCCACCCTCACCACGATCTTGCCGCGGGTGCGGCCCTCCTGGTTGAGGCGGTGGGCGTCTGCCGTGCGTTCCAGCGGGAACGTCTCCGACACGTGCACGGACACCACCCCCTGCTCCGCCAGCTCGGTCAGTCGCAGCAGGTCCTCCGGGTCCGGGCGGACGAAGTAGTAGCGGCCCCCGTAGTCGAAGACGTCGGGGTCGGCGATCGAGACCAGGCGGCCCTCGGGGGCGAGCAGGTTGGCCGAGGCCTTGAGGGAGTCGCCGCCCACCGTGTCGAACGCGGCGCTCACCCCCTCGGGCGCCAGCCCTCGCACCCGTTCGACCAGGCCCTCGCCGTACTCGACCGGCTCGCCGCCCAGGTCACGGACGAAGTCGTGGTTGTGCGGGCTCGCGGTGCCGATGACCCGGGCACCCAGATGGCGGGCGAGCTGCACGGCCATCGAGCCGACCCCGCCGGCGGCGGCGTGCACGAGGACGGTCTCGCCGCGCTGGACCCGGAGGACCTTGGTCAGCACCTGATACGCCGTCAGGCCCACCAGCGGCAGCCCCGCCGCCTCCTCCCAGGTGAGGTTGCGGGGTTTGCGCGCGAGGGCGCGGACGGGGGCCGCGACGTACTCGGCGAAGGTGCCGTGGGAGAGGACGTCCTCGCGCACATAGCCGATGACCTCGTCGCCGACGCCGAACTCGGAGACGGACACACCCGGTTGGACCACGACGCCGCAGACGTCCCAGCCCGGCACCACCGGGAATACCGGTTCGAGCATCCGGTCCATGTAGCCCTCGCGGCACTTCCAGTCGACCGGGTTGACGGCCGCCGCCCGCACCTTGACCAGCACGGAGTCAGGGCCGACCCGCGGGTCGCGCACATCTCCGTATGCGAGCACCTCGGGCCCGCCGTAGCGTGAGTAGCTGATGCCCTTCATGGGTCCGACCCTCTGGGGTGACAGGACGCCACGCAACCCGAATGATCCGATATGCACCTTTCGCGTGGCAGCCTGTCCGACGTCATCACCCGCGCCTTTGAAGGTGAGCACCATGACCACGCAGCACCTGGAACACCCCTCCCACCCCCACACCCACGGCCCCGACTGCGGCCACACCGCGGTGCCGCACGGCGATCACACCGACTACGCACACGACGGCCATCTGCACCGCGAGCACGGCGGCCACTGGGACGAGTGCGAGTCACAGGGCCACCTCGCGCACGAGGGCCACAGCCACCGGCACGGCGCCGACTGCGGGCACGAGAGCGTCCTGCACGGCGACCATGTCGACTACCTCCATGACGGCCACCGGCACGCCGCCCACGACGGGCACTGGGACGATCACTGAGCCACCGAGCCTCATTCTCTCCGGCGGCCGAAAAGGCACCCCCGGCAGCCCCCGACAGCTCCCCGGCGCTCCGCGCGGGGAGCTGTCGGCCTATCGTGGCCCCGATCACGTTCGGCTCCCTCACTGGACTACATACCGACTGGTCGGCATCATGAGTCAGGTCCCGTTCACCTCCCTCTAGGAGCGACGATGAGCCCCGACCATCCGCCCGGACTCGACCTCGACCGGTTGCGCGGCCTGCTCGAGCGCGAGCGGCCCGGTCTGGCGCAGGGCCCGCTGACCGGCCGGCTGATCGAGGGCGGACGCTCGAACCTCACCTACTCGGTCAGCGACGGCACGTCCAAGTGGGTCGTACGCAGGCCACCACTGGGCCACGTCCTCGCCACCGCGCACGACATGAAGCGTGAGCACCGCGTCATCAGCGCGCTGCACCCGACCGACGTGCCGGTGCCACGGCCGGTGCTGCTGTGCGAGGACGAGGAGGTGCTCGGGGCGCCCTTCTATGTGATGGAGTTCGTCGAGGGCACCCCGTACCGCACCGCCGACCAGCTCGCTCCGCTCGGCCCGGAGCGCACCCGGGGCGCGGTGCTGTCCCTGGTGGACACGCTCGTCGAGCTGCACGCGGTGGAGCCGGCGGCGGTGGGCCTCGACGACTTCGGCCGCCCCGAGGGCTTCCTGGACCGGCAGCTGCGCCGCTGGGGCAAGCAGCTGGACGCCTCCCGCAATCGCGATCTGGCCGGCATCGACGAGCTGCACGCGACGCTCGGCCGCCGGCTGCCGGCCTCTCCCGCGCCGACGGTGATCCACGGCGACTACCGCCTGGACAACGTCCTGATCGGCGACGACGACCGGATCAAGGCGATCCTGGACTGGGAGATGTCCACCCTCGGCGACCCGCTCACCGACCTCGGCCTGCTGGTGATGTACAGCATGCCGCTCGGCATGCCGCAGTCCCCCGTCTCCACGACGGCCGAGGCGCCCGGGCACCCCGCGCCCGCCGAGCTGATCGAGCGGTACGCCGCGCGCTCGGGGCGCGACGTCTCCGCCGTCTCCTGGTACACGGCGTTCGCCTGGTTCAAGCTCGCCGTGATCCTGGAGGGCATCCACTACCGCTACACGCTGGGCCAGACCGTCGGCCGGGGCTTCGACCGCATCGGCGACCTGGTCCCGGTCTTCATCCAGCACGGTCTGACCACTCTTCAGGAAGGCTGACGCACATGGACTTCGGCTTCGACGCACGCACCGAGGAGCTGCGCGGCAAACTGCTGGCATTCATGGACGAGTACGTCTATCCGGCCGAGGTGGTGGCGGAGGAGCAGCGGGCCGCGCTGGCGTCCCCGTGGGACACCCCGGCCGTGGTCGAGGAGCTCAAGGCCGAGGCGCGCAGGCAGGGCCTGTGGAATCTCTTCCTGCCCGACAGCGAGTACGGCGCCGGCCTCACCAACCTCCAGTACGCCCCGCTCGCGGAGATAACCGGGCGCTCCCCGCACCTGGCGCCCACCGCGACCAACTGCGCGGCGCCGGACACCGGGAACATGGAGGTGCTGACCCAGTTCGCCGACGAGCGGCAGAAGAAGCAGTGGCTGGAGCCGTTGCTGGCCGGTGAGATCCGCTCGGCGTTCGCGATGACCGAGCCGGAGGTGGCCTCGTCGGACGCCACCAACATCACCACGCTGATCGAGCGAGCCCCCGACGGCACGGATGAGTACGTCATCACGGGCCGCAAGTGGTACATCTCCGGCGCGATGAACCCGGACTGCAAGATCTTCATCGTGATGGGCAAGACGGACCCGGACGGCGAGGACATCCGCCGCCAGCAGTCCATGATCCTCGTGCCGCGCGACACCCCGGGCGTCACCGTCACGCGCGCGATGCAGGTCTTCGGCTACGAGGACCACTCCCACGGCGGCCACGCCGAGGTGATCTTCGACCACGCGCGCGTGCCGGTGTCCAACCTCATCGGCGAGGAGGGCGGCGGGTTCGCGATCGCCCAGGCACGGCTCGGCCCCGGCCGTATCCACCACTGCATGCGGCTGATCGGCATGGCCGAGCGGGCGATCGAGCTGATGTGCAAGCGTGCCGTGTCGCGGACGGCCTTCGGCAAGGCGCTGGCCCAGCAGGGCGTGGTGCACAACTGGATCGCGGACGCGCGCGTGACGGTCGAGCAGCTGCGGCTGCTGGTGCTGAAGACGGCCTGGCTGATGGACACCGTCGGCAACAAGGGGGCCCACACGGAGATCCAGGCCATCAAGATCGCGACGCCGCGTGCCGTCGTCGACATCCTCGACAAGGCGATCCAGCTGCATGGTGCGGGGGGTGTGAGCCAGGACTTCCCGCTGGCGGAGCTGTACGCCGGGGCGCGGACGCTGATGATCGCCGACGGGCCGGACGAGGTGCATCAGCGGTCGCTGGCTCGGCGGGAGTTGAAGAAGTACCTGTAGCTCCGCGGGCGGCCGGGGGTTTTCCTCGCCCCCGCCGCCCCTGCCCGTCCCATCCCGGGGGCTGCCGCCCCCGGACCCCCGCTTTCGGCCCTACGGGCCTCGTCCTCAAACGCCGGACGGGCTGAAAGATCCGGGGCGGCGGAGCGGAAACACTCGCGTCTCAGGGCCGCAGCGCTCGCAGCAGCAAGTCCGCCAAGTGGTCCGCGACCTGTTGCGGGCTCATCGGGCCGTCCGGGCGGTACCACGTCGACAGGTGGTGGACGGAACCGAAGTGGTAGTCCACGACCAGGTCGGCGGGGGTCGCCGTGGAGAAGACGCCCGATGCCTGGCCCTCCTCGATGAGCGCACGGAAGCGTTCGTGGTAGCGCCGGCGCTCGGCGCGCACCTGCTTGTTCTTCTCCGGGCTCAGATGGTGCATGGAGCGGAAGAAGATCATCGCGTCGTCGAGGTTCTCGATCGTCGTGACGACGACGTCCGCGGCGGCGCCCCGCAGCCGCTTCTCGATGGGCTCGTCGGCGCCCGCGAACGCGTCGAGCCGCTCCTGCTGAACGCGCAGCACGCGCGCGTACACCTCGTGCAGGAGGTCGTCCTTGGAGCCGAAGTAGTGGTACAGCGCCCCCTTGGTGACGCCGGCCGCCTCGACGATCTCCTGCACCGAGGTGCGGTCGTAGCCCTGCTCGGCGAAGAGCCGGGTGGCGGCGGCGAGCAGCCGCTGCGGGACGGGCGTACCGTCTCCGTCCGTCGTCCTGGCCACTGTGCCGCCACCTGCCCTTCCGAAGAATGTTCTGCTTGCGTCTAGCCGTCGTTCGCCCGGGAACGAAGTTCCCGACGGAGGATCTTCCCACTTGCCGTCTTGGGCAAGTCGGGCAGGATCTCCACCTGACGCGGATATTTGTAGGCGGCCAGTCTCTCCTTGCAGTACGCGGCGAGTGCGTCCGGGTCCGTTTCGGCACCCGGACGGAGGCTGATGTACGCCTTGACGGTCTCGCCGCGGTACCCGTCGGGCACCCCCACGACGGCGGCCTCGCGCACCGCCGGATGTGTGTAGAGCACGTCCTCGACCTCGCGCGGCCACACCTTGAAGCCGGACGCGTTGATCATGTCCTTCTTGCGGTCGACGACGTAGAGCCAGCCCTGCTCGTCCATGAAGCCGATGTCGCCGGTGCGCAGCTCCCCGTCCGGGAAGGTCTCGGCGGTGGCGTCGGGCCGCCGCCAGTAGCCGGGGACGACCTGCGGCCCGCGTACGAGGATCTCGCCCTGTTCGCCGAAGGGGACCTCCTGGCCCTCGTCGTCGACGATCCGTACGACCGTCTCGGGGCCGGGCAGGCCCACGGCGAGCGTTCCGGAGACCGGGTCGACGGGGGCCTCCAGGCCCGGCGGTACGGAGGCACAGGGGGCGGTGCACTCGGTGAGGCCGTAGCCGTTGCGGATGTACGGCCCGAAGCCGGCGCGGAACTTCTCCACCAGTGCGGGCGGCAGCGGGGCGCCGCCGGAGGAGATCATCCGGAAGGAGGCGAAGTGGTCGCGGGTGACGGCCGGGTGGGCGGCCAGCGCCATGAAGGCGGTCGAGGGGCCGACGGTGTAGTGCGGCCCGTGCTCGGCGAACGCGTCGAGCACGACACCCGCCTCGAAGCGGTACGCCAGCACCAGCGTGCCGGCGCTGTCGAGGCAGGCGGCCAGCTGGGCGACCATGCCGGTGATGTGGAACAGCGGCGCCAGCGCGAAGTAGACGGGCGGGTCGGGCAGTTCCAGGCCGGTCCGCTGCCGCTCGGCGTTGTACATGATGTTGAGGTGGGTGTTGGTGGCGCCCTTGGGGGTGCCGCTGGTGCCCGAGGTGTAGCTGATCAGCGCGATGTCGGACGGGCCCGGCTCGCGGCCCTCGGGCGCCTTGTGCCCGGCGCGGGCGACGGCGGTCAGGTCGTCGGCGTCCGCGGCCTGCGGCAGCCGCTCGAAGCTGAGCACGCGCGCGTCGTTACGCGTCTGGAAGTCCAGCTCGCACCCGGTGAGCACGATCCGCACCGGCGACTCGGCGGCCGTCTCGCGCAGATACGTCTGCCAGGCCCGGTCGGAGCAGATCAGCGCGGTCACCTCGCCGTCCCGCAGGACGTGTGCCACCTCTCCCGACTTGTACATCGGGTTGACGGGCACGACCGTCGCGCCCGCCTTCCAGGCGCCGAGCAGGGCGAGCACGAAGTGCGGGGAGTTCTGGAGGAGGATCGCCACGCGGTCGCCGCGCTCGAGACCGCGGGCGGCGAGGTGTCCGGCGACGGAGTCGCTGAGCTCGTCCACCTCGCGGTAGCTCAGGCGGCCGTCGAAGTAGGCGAGGAAGTCACGCTCCGGGGTCGCGGCGACGGCCCGGCGCAGGGCGTGCACGAGGGAGTCGGCCGGGGACACCGGGGCGCGCTGGGCGTCGCTGAGCAGCGCCAGCCAGGGCTTGGCCGCGTAGCGGGAGTCGGTCACCGTGCCTCCTCCCAGCGCTGCTGGATGTGGTTCATGCCGTCCAGCCAGCGGTCGGGTGCCGCGGCCCGTGCCTCGTAGTAGCCGGCGACCTCGGGGTGGGGCAGGATCAGGAAGCGGTCCTCCTCCATCCCCTTGAACAGCGCGTCCGCGACGTCCTCCGGCGCGATGGCGGTGGGCTTGAGCACCAGGTCGCCCGCGGTGCCGGTGGCGTCCAGCATGCCGGTGCGCACGCCCTGCGGGCAGATGGCGTGGACCTTGATCCCGCGGTGCCGGTACGTCAGCGACAGGTACTCGGCGAAGGCGTACGCCCCGTGTTTGGTGACGGCGTAGGGCGCGGCTCCGATCATGGTGAGCAGGCCGGCCGCGGAGACGGTCGACACGAACCGCCCGCTGCCGCGCTCCAGCCAGGCCGGCAGCAGTTCCTGGGCGGCCCGCACATGGGCCATGACGTTGACGTCCCAGGACAGCGACCACGCCTTCTCGTCGAGCGGCTGCCCGGGCTCCTCGCCCGCGAAAGCGACGCCGGCGTTGGCGCAGTAGACGTCGACGGTGCCGCCGAGCGCGTCCCGGGCGTCGGCGACGATCGAGGAGGCGTCCCCGGCGACCGCGATGCCGCCGATCTCCTCGGCGACGTCGGCGGCCTTCCCGGCGTCCAGGTCATTGACGACGACGCGGGCCCCCGCGGCGGCGAACCGTCGGGCGAGCGCGGCACCGATCCCGCCTCCCGCTCCGGTGACGACCACTCCGGCATCCTGCACGGCTTCCACCATCGGTCTCCTTCTACGCGGCTCTGCTGCGCGTCAGACTAACCGGTCGGTATGTTGCTGTGAAGGGCACTGTCGGCCAACCCGGGGACGCAGGGAAACGCGAGCGGCCACCGCCGACCGGGACTCTCCCCACAAGGTGCGGAAGCGCCTAACGTGCACCCCATGCGCCTATCCAGACGAGCTCTCCTCGCTGCGACCACGGCAGCAACGGCATCATCCCTGTCCTCCACGGCGTCGGCGGCCGAACGCCACAGACGGCTGCGCACCGGCTTCGAGCGGCTCGCGGCGGACGGCTACGCGGTTCTCGAGGGCCAGAAGGCCGGCATCGTCACCAACCCGACCGGCGTCACCCGCGACGTACGCCACATCGTCGACGTCATGCACGCCGACGACCGCGTGAACCTGACCGCCGTCTTCGGCCCCGAACACGGGTTCCGCGGCACCGCCCAGGCAGGCGGCTCCGAGGGCCGCTACGACGACCCGGCGACCGGTCTCCCGGTCTACGACACCTACCTCAAGAGCGGCCGGCCCCTCGCCGACATCTTCACCGCCTCCGGCGTCGACACCGTCGTCTTCGACATCCAGGACGTCGGCGCCCGCTTCTACACCTACATCTGGACCCTCTACGACTGCATGGAGGCGGCCCGGCTCGCCGGGAAGCGCTTCGTGGTGCTGGACCGGCCCAATCCCGTGACGGGCCGCTCCGCCGAAGGCCCCGTCCTGCACAAGGAGTTCGCCAGTTTCATCGGCCGGGAGCCCGTCTCGCAGGCGCACGGCATGACGGTCGCCGAGCTGGCGCGGCTGTTCAACGGGGAGTTCCTGACCGCCCCGGTCCCCCTGGAGACCGTGCGGATGACGGGCTGGAAGCGGTCCGGTTTCTACGACGCCTGGGGGCTGCCCTGGGTGCCGCCGAGTCCGAACATGCCCACTCCCGAGACGGCGCTCGTGTACTCGGGCACCTGTCTCTTCGAGGGCACGAACCTCTCGGAGGGACGCGGCACCACCCGCCCCTTCGAACTGCTGGGCGCGGAGGGCATCGACGGACGCTGGGCGGCTGCGGCCAACGAACTCGCCCTCCGCGGCGTGCACTTCAGGGAGGCGTACTTCGCGCCGACGTTCTCCAAGTACCAGGGCAAGACCATCGGCGGCGTACAGCTCCATGTGCACGACCGGGACGCGTACGACCCCGTCCGCACCGGCATCGCGCTGCTCGTGACCGCCAAGAAGGTCTGGAGCGGCTTCGCCTGGCGCCCCGACAACTGGATCGACAAGCTCACCGGCTCCACCCGGGTGCGCACGATGATCGACGCGGGCGCGAGCGGCGACGACGTCGTGGCGGGCTGGCGGCAGGAGCTGGCGGCGTTCCGGCGGATGCGCAGGGAGTACCTGCTGTACTCATGAGCGCCCCCGATGTGCGCCCCGGATGAGTGACGACGTATGGCCAATCCCGCCCGGCAGCAGGACGATGCGCCCGTAGCGCACCGCTACGGGGGACGAGGGGGCCCGGGATGGCGAGACCGGCAGTGAGCGTGAGTCCCTACTGGGAGCTGACCTTCGACGCCGACGGGGACCCGGACGCGGGGAAGCGGGACCGGCTGCTCTCCGGGGTGAGGCAGCACCAGGTCCGTGAGCTGATCGTCTTCGCGCACGGCTGGAACAGCGACCGCTCGACGGCGACCCGGCTCTACGACCGCTTCTTCGCGCCGGTCCCGCGGCTCGCCCCGGAGGCGAGGATCGGGTACGTGGGTGTGGTCTGGCCGTCGATGCGGTTCTCGGACGAGCCGATCCCGGACTTTCCGCGGGCCGTGGCGGCCGAGATGCCCCGCCGTCCGGTGCTGGACAAGGACACCCGGCACGCGCTGCTGGAGACGTTTCCCGGGCGGGCGACGGTGATCGACCAGATCGCGCGGATGCTGGACCAGCAGCCGCCCGAGGAAGCCGAGCTGGAGGAGTTCGGGCGGCTGGTGCGGATGCTGGTGGAGGTCGTGCCACCGGGGCCGCAGGCCCTGTTCGCGGCGGACACGCTGGCGGAGGGCGTGCCGCAGAGTGCACCGGCGTGGCTGTCGGGGCCGGTGACGGCGGTGTGCGAGGAGTTCGCACGGGCGCTGGCGCGTCTGGAGGCGCCCGACGGGGCCGCGGAGGGCGCCGCCTCGTTCTCGCTGCCCGACCCGTGGGAGGGCGCGCACGAGCTGCTGCGGCAGGCCACGTACTACGCCATGAAACGGCGTGCGGGGACGGTCGGTGAGCGCGGGCTGGGGCGGGTCGTCGGGCAGCTGGCCGCGCGGGAGCCCCGGCTGCGGGTGCACCCGGTCGGGCACAGCTTCGGCGCGCGGCTGGTGTCGTTCGCGCTGCGCGGACTGCCGAAGGGCGTGCGGACGGTGAAGTCGGTGACGCTGCTCCAAGGGGCCTTCTCGCACTACGCGTTCGCGTCCCGGCTGCCGCACGACCCGCGCGCGGGTGGTGTGCTGGAGGGCCAGCAGAACCGCATCGACGGACCCCTGGTGTGCTGTCACTCGCGGCACGACTCGGCCCTGTCCACGATCTACCCGCTGGCCTCCCGGATGGCGGGCGACGCACGCGGGATCGCGGCCCTGGACATCGGCCGGATGCTCGGTGCCAAGTGGGGTGCGCTGGGGCACGACGGGGTGCAGGCGGTGCCCGGGACGCGGTCGCTGACCCTGGCCGCGGCGCTGGACAGGCCGCTGCCGGCCTCGGGGTGCGTGAACGTCGACGCGTCGGCCGTCGTCAGGCGCGGCGGTCCGCCGGCGGGGGCGCACAGCGACATCGTGCACCGGGAGCTGGCGCAGCTGGTGCTGGCGGCGGGCCGAGTCCCCCGGGCCGCAGCCGGCACCTGACCTGGGCCGCCCCCCGCTTCCAGCCGTCTGCGCCACGGGTGCGGTGGCCCGTTGGAAAAGTGGCGACAAAAGACCGGCAATCAGAACGCATATGGCCGCGGTCTTCAGGAACCCGAGGAACCGGCCGGGAGTTCTCAGTCCGTCAAGCGTTGCGTGGGTGTGCCGTGGCACTGCGGCTCCTACCGACGAGGCCGGGCCGGGATGTGACCGGCGGTGTCCCCGGGATGGAAGGTGAAGATGCGCCACTTTTCGGAGTCCGCAGGGCCCGCTGTGGAGGTCATCGAAAATCGGATGGAGCCGATTCGCTTGTCGATACGTCTATTCGTCAACGTCGTGCGAAGTCCGTACGGCGACGCCGAAGTGACCGAAGTACAGGTGCAGGTGTGACGGAGGTGCAGGGCGATGGCCGGTTTTCGGAGTCTGGCGAGACAGGTGCGCGACCCGCGGTGCGATCTGGCACTGCGGCGCTACTCGCTGCGTAAGTGCCTTGAGCGGTTCGCCCCTTACGGGCACAGGGCGACCTGGGACCACTTGTGCTCCCGGGCGGGATTCGGTCCGGAGGACCGGTCCCCCGATCCGGCGCGGCTCGTGGCCGCGTTGGAGGAGTTGGAGGAGGCGCGTTCGGTCTGGCTGGCCTACGAGGTCGAGTTCGCCGAGCGACGCAAGAAGGAGAAGCACGACGGATTGCGCAGGCCGGGCAGTGTGGACGACTGGCACCGGCTGACCTGGGGCGGTTTCGGAGTGGCCTGGTGCGACAACCCCCGGGTCCACCCCGATGGACCACTGGCCGAGGTGCTGCGCCGGCTGATCACCGCGCTGGAGCGTGAACCGGGCGTGTGCTGCCCGGTCTGCGACGGGGACCAGCTGACCTGGAAGTACGACCTGGCCCATGAACCGTCGTCGGGCCCGGTCTGCACGGACTGCGGAATCGTGGTGCCGCGTCCGGTGCTCACGCCGGAAGCGCTGGCCGCGTCGCGGCGCGGACGGCGACTGCTCGTGTCCGCCTAGTACGACGGGGGTGCGCCGGGGATGCCGCACCCCCACCTGCCGGCGGGCCGCACACGGACCTGATCGTCAGCCGCACGGAGACCCGGTCGTCAGCCGCACATGGAGCCCATCGTCATCGTCGGTGGAGCCCATCGTCATCGTCGGTGGAGCCCATCGTCATCGTCAGTGGCGACCGGCACCATGGAGAGATGATCCAGGCATGTCTGAACGGTGCCCGAGCGGCGGACGACGGTGCGGTGGTGCCGCTCTCGCCGCAGGCGCTGGCCGCTTCCGCGGCCGAGGCCACGGACGTTCATGTCCACCCCAAGACCCCCTGCGGACAGGACAGTCTGTCGCCGCGGGTGCTGGCGCCCGCCCTGAAGGCCATCCGGGCCCGGGTACCCGTGCCGGTGCCGGTCGGTGTGACCACGGGCGCCTGGGCGGAACCGGACCCGGAGGCCCGGGTGGCGCGCATCCGCAGCTGGACGGTGCTGCCGGACCACGCCTCCGTCAACTGGCATGAGCCGGGCGCCGAGAAGGTGGCGGCGGCGCTCCTCGAGCGGGGCGTGGGCGTGGAGGCGGGCATCTGGTCCGGCACGGACGGGGCGGCGCGCTTCGCCGCCTCGCCGCTGGGGCCGAGGGTGCTGCGGGTGTTGGCGGAGGTGACGGACACGGCGGCGGCGACGGCCGTGCAGTCCGCGCGGGCGCTGCTGGCCGACCTCGGACCGGCCTTCGCCCGGCCGGTGCTGCTGCACGGGGAGGACGGGGGCGCGTGGCCGGTGCTGCGACTGGCCGGGCGGCTGGGGCTGGCGACGCGTATCGGGCTGGAGGACACGCTGCTCCTGCCGGACGGGGCGCGGGCCGGGTCGAACGCCCAGTTGGTGGCGACGGGGTTGGTCCAGTACGGGCGGGCCCAGCGCTCCTCGTGAGGCGGAGCACGGAGGTCCTCATGGGTCGCCGGGTCCGGCTCGTCGCGGGCGCGGCGAAGCCGTTGAAGATCGCGACGATAGCAGCCGCTAATTCCGTCGCTCCAGCCCTTTCCCGTGGGGACAGTTGAGGGCGATGAAACACGTCTGATGAAACGCCCGAGGAACACCGAGGAGTCCCCCATGTCGACGCTGCGCGTCACCGCCGAAGTACTGACCGTCCATGAGCATCCGAACGCCGATGCGCTGGAGCTGGCGCAGGTGGGCCTGTACCGAGCCGTCGTGGCCAAGGGCGCCTATCGCACCGGTGACGCGGCCGTGTACATCCCCGAGCAGGCCGTGCTGCCGGCCGGGCTGATCGAGGAGCTGGGGCTGACCGGGCGGCTGGCGGGCAGCAAGGCCGACCGGGTCAAGGCGGTGCGGCTGCGCGGTGAGTTGTCGCAGGGGATCGTGTGCCGGCCGAAGGCGCTGGGCGACGTCGATCTGGCGCTGGCGGCTGCGGAGGGGACCGACTTCGCGGAGGTGCTCGGGATCGCCAAGTGGGTGCCCCCGATCCCGCCCACGATGTCCGGCGAGGTGGAGTCGGCGCCGGACCTGCTGCCCTGGGTCGACATCGAGAACATCCAGCGGTACCCGGACATCTTCACGCCCGGCGAGCCGGTGGTGCTGACCGAGAAGCTGCACGGGACGGCGTGCCTGCTGACGTATGTCGCCGACGAGGAGCGTGTGCATGTCTCCTCCAAGGGGTTCGGGGCGAAGTCGCTGGCGCTGAAGGAGGACCCGCGCAATCTGTACTGGCGCGCGGTACGGGGACACGGTGTCGCCGAGGCCGCGGCTCGGGTCGCCGAGCGGCTCGGGGCCCGCCGGGTGGGCATCTTCGGCGAGATGTACGGCGCGGGTGTGCAGGACCTGACCTACGGGGCCGACGGGCGACGGGAGTCCCTGGGGTACGCCGTGTTCGACGTGTCCGCGGAGATCGACGGCCGGGTGCGCTGGCTGGACGCGGCGGAGGTGCTGAAAGGCGAACTGCCTGTGGTGCCGCGGTTGTTCGAGGGGCCGTACGACATCGCGCGGGTGCTGGAGGTCGCGAGCGGGCGCGAGACCGTGTCCGGGCGGGAGCTGCATCTGCGGGAGGGTGTCGTGATACGGCCGGCCGAGGAGCGGTACAGCCCGGTGACCGGCGGGCGGGCGATCGCGAAGGCGGTCAGCCCGGCGTATCTGACCCGGAAGGGCGGGACGGAGTACGAGTGACCCGTGGCCGTCGGCGAGCGGGCGACGGGCATCCGCCCCGGCACGAGCGGGCGACGGGCATCCGCCCCGGCACGAGCGGGCGACGGGCATCCGCCCCGGCACGAGCGGGCGACGGGCATC
>NZ_JBIMKE010000004.1:361367-421420 GCF_043673425.1 Streptomyces sp. M41
CGCCCCGGCACGAGCGGGCGGTCGCTCGCGCCCGCACCGCACCCGTCACCCGGTCCTGCCCGGCCCGCGCTGCTGACGGCCTCCCCCCTGCTCCACCATCAGCCGCGACCCCGTCAGCCGTTCGCCGAAGACGTCGTCCGGGTTGGACAGGACGCAGGTGTCGAGGGAGAGGCAGCCGCAGCCGATGCAGTCGGTCAAGTGATCGCGGAGGCGGTTGAGTTGCCTGATGCGCTCGTCCAGTTCCGAGCGCCACGCCTCGGACAGGCGGGCCCAGTCCTCATGGGTCGGCGTGCGTTCCTCGGGGAGCTCGGCGAGGGCGTCGCGGATCGTGGCCAGGGGGATGCCGACACGTTGCGCGGCCCGTACGAAGGCGACCCGGCGGAGGGTGTCACGGGTGTAGCGGCGCTGGTTGCCCGTGGTGCGGCGGCTGCTGATCAGCCCCTTGGACTCGTAGAAGTGCAGGGCGGACACGGCGGCGCCGCTCCGGGCGGACAGCTGGCCGACCGTGAGCTCGTGGATCTTCTCGGGGATCTGGGGCACGGCCCAAACTTACCTACCGCGTCATGGCCCCGGTCCGTTGACAGGGGCCCCGCCCGCTAGCATGCTAAGCAGTTGCTTAGACATAGTTCTCTGGAATCAGACATAGCTCTCTGGAAAACGCGACGCGAGAGGCCTGGACATGGCAGAGCCGAGGATCTTCACCTCCGCCGACGACCTGAAGGCGGCGGTGGGCGAGCAGCTGGGGTACACGGACTGGCTGGAGATCGACCAGAAGCGGATCGATCTGTTCGCCGAGGCCACGGGCGATCACCAGTGGATCCATGTCGACCCGGAGAAGGCGGCCGCCGGCCCCTTCGGCACCACCATCGCGCACGGGTATCTGACCCTGTCGCTGCTCCCGCTCTTCGGGCCGCAGCTCCTTCGGGTCGACGGCATGAAGATGGGTGTCAACTACGGCACGAACAAGGTCCGTTTCCCCGCCCCGGTACCGGTCGGGTCGCGGCTGCGCGCCACCGCCACCATCACCGGCGTCGAGGACGTCACGGGCGGCATCCAGCTCAGTGTCGCGTTCAGCGTGGAGCGCGAGGGCGGGGACAAGCCGGTCTGCGTCGCCGAGTCCGTCGCGCGGTACTACCTCTAGCCGACGCTACTTCGCCCCGACCATCCGCAGGACGAGGTCGGCGTACAGCGCGCCGACCTCGTCCGGGGTCCAGGGCCCGTCGACGTTGAACCAGCGGGCCACGTCGATGCAGAGGGACAGGACCGCCAGGGTGGTGCCCTTCACGTCCAGCACGTCGAAGTCGCCCGCCGCCACGCCGTCCTCGATGATCGCGCGCACCTCGGCGTCGCACTGCCGGCGCAGCGCGAGGATCTCGGCGCGGGCGTCCGGGCCGAGCGAGTCCAGTTCGTACTGCACGACCCGCGCGGTGGTACGCCCCCCGGCGTGCCAGCGGACGAAGGAGCCCACGGCGTCGGAGAGGCGCTCGGCCGCCGTGCCCTCACGCCGGGCCGCCGTCCTGAGGATGTCCAGCGCCTTCTCGTGGCCGATCCTGCTGATGCGGTGGAGCAGCTCTTCCTTGGTCTTGTAGTGGATGTAGAGCGCGGCCGGGCTCATGCCGGCGCGGCCGGCGATGTCGCGGGTCGTGGTGGCGTGGTAGCCGCGCTCGGCGAAGGCCTCCACGGCGGCGATCAGCAGCCGCCGGGCCGCGTCGGGCGTGACCTCACCCCACGCCGACGTCTCGCCGCCGGCCGTGTCCTCCGCCGTACTCATCGCTCAATCGCCCCTCTCGAAGACAGAGCCCCCACCATACCGCCGATACTGAGCGAGCGCTTAGCGAGGCGGCCGGTCGGGTCAGCCCGGTCCGCGGCGAGGCTGTACGGCCGCGGCTCAGATCTTCTCGAAGGGATCGTGCTCGGCGAGCAGCTTCTCCAGGCGCGCCTGGTCGACGCGGCTCACGACCTGCCCTGCCTCCTGTCGGTCGCGGATGACCTTGGCGAGGGTGAACGCCGACGTCACCAGGTAGAGGACGGCGATCGCGAGGAAGCCGCGCACCCAGGCGTTGGCGTTCAGCTGGTAGATGCCGATGCCGGTGGCGGCCATGGCGACCGCGAAGGACGCGACGGACTGGCCGTAGAAGGCCGCCGTGTTCTGCTGCTTGACGGGTGTGTCACTCATGGGGAACAGCGTCGCGGTTTGTGGCCCCGACCACATCCGCCGAAATACTCACCCAGGTACTCAGAATCAGAGACCCGGAATCGGAAGGCCGGTACGGAAGGCCGGATCAGAAGGCCGAAACCCCCGTCAGCGCACGGCCGATGACCAGCTTCTGGATCTGGCTCGTGCCCTCGTAGAGGGTCATCACACGGGCGTCGCGCAGGAGCTTGCCCGCCGGGTACTCGTCGATGTAGCCGTAACCGCCGAAAACCTGGAGGGCGTTGTTGGCGGCGCGCACGGCCGCCTCGGAGGCGAAGAGCTTGGCCTTGGAGGACTCGACGGCGAAGGGCTGCCCGCGGTCGATCAGGTCGGCGACCCGCCAGGTCAGCAGCCGCGCCGCGTCCACGTCCACGGCGATGTCGCTGATCAGCTCCTGGACCAGCTGGTGACGGGCGATCGGCTTGCCGAACTGCTCGCGTTCACCGGCGTACTTGACGGCCGCGTCCAGGGCGGCCTGGGCTATGCCGACGCAGCCCGCCGCGACCGACATCCGCCCCTTGGCCAGAGCCGACATCGCGATCGAGAAGCCCTTGCCCTCCTCGCCCAGCATGGCCGCCGCGGGGACCCGCACATCCTCCAACACCAGCTCGGCGGTGGCCTGGCCGCGCAGACCGAGCTTGCCGTGGACGGTGCGGCGGGTCAGGCCGGGGGTGTCGGTGGGGACGAGGAAGGCGGAGACGCCCTTGTGGCCGGGCGCGTCGGTGGAGCGGGCGAAGAGCAGGACGACATCGGCCCAGGTGCCGTTCGTGATGAACATCTTGGTGCCGTTGATGACGTAGTCGTCGCCGTCCCGGACTGCTCGGGTGGCGAGGTTGCCGGCGTCGGAGCCGGTGCCCGGCTCGGTGAGGCCGAAGCAGCCGACCAGCTCGCCCGCGGTGAGCCCGGGCAGCCAGCGGCGCCTGTGCTCCTCGCTCCCCCACGCCGCGACCGTCTTGGCGACCAGGCCGAGGGAAACCGACACGATGCCGCGCACCGAGGAGTCGCCCCGGCCCAGCTCCTCGGTGACCAGGCAGTACGCGAGGTGGTCGCCGCCGCAGCCGCCGTACTCCTCGTCGATCGTCAGGCCCAGGAAGCCGACCTCGCCGAGCTTCTTGACGATCGAGCGGTCCACTTCCTCGGCGCGGTCCCAGGCGACGGCGTTCGGGGCCAGTTCACGCTCCACGAAGTCCCTGGCGAGCCGCCGGACGGCGGTCTGCTCCTCGCTGAGCTCCAGATTCATGCCGAGTCACCCCACTGACGGTGGACACCGATGAGCCGTACGTCGACAGCCGTACGTCGACGGCTGTGCGTCGACAGCCGCACGTCTACAACCCTCACGTCGATAGCTGTACGTTTAAATTAGCACTGCTAGTTTCCGTTGGGCACCCCTACTATGTGCGCCATGGCCCGACCGCGCAAGCCCCTCCTCAGCTACGACCGGATCGTCGAGACGGCACGCGCGCTCGTGGACGGCGAGGGCCTCGCGGCCGTCTCCACCCGCCGGCTCGCCTCCGAACTGGGCGTGAGCGGGCCGTCCCTCTACAACCACTTCCGCACGAAGGACGAGATCCTGGAGGCGGTCGCCGACTCGGTGAGCGCCCAGGTCGATCTGTCGATGTTCGAGGACGGCCGGGACTGGCGGACCGCGCTGCACGACTGGGCCGTCTCCTACCGGGCCGCCCTGCGCGACCATCCCAACATCGTCCCGGTGCTCGCCCACGGGCCCGGCCGCCGCCCGGCAGCACTGCGGCTCGCGGACGCCGCCTACGGCGCGATGGTGGCCGCGGGCTGGCCGCCGGCGCAGGCCACGTCCATCGGCGCGCTGATGCGGTACTTCATCATGGGCTCGGCGCTCGGCTCCTTCGCCGGGGGCTTCGTGGGCGACGCGAGCGCGTACGATCCGGCCGACTACCCCCACCTCGGCCAGGCCCACCTCCTCGCCGAACAGCAGGAGAAGATCGACGAACGCGCCTTCGAGACGGGCCTGACGGCCCTGCTGGACGGGCTGGCGCTCCAGTACGAGCAGCTCGGGCGGGTCGGCTAGCGGGGGGGGCGCGCTCGGCGGGACCCCCGGCCCCACGCACACGCAGGTTCGGGCGCGCACCCTTCGGCCGTCGCCGAAGTGTTCGTGCCGCATGCTGGACGCATGACCACCAGGGACCCCCAGGCATCGCAGCTGGCCCGGTTCGCCGGGCTCATCGCCGACGAGACGCGGGCCGCATGTCTGCTGGCACTGCTCGACGGGCGGGCGTGGACCGCCGGGGAGCTGGCGCGGCATGCCGAGGTCGCCGCGTCCACGCTCAGCGAGCACCTGGGCAAGCTCGTCGCGGGCGGGCTGCTCACCGAGGAGCGCCAGGGACGGCATCGGTACGTACGGCTGGCCGGCGCGCCGGTCGCCCAGCTGATGGAGGACCTGGCCGCACAGGTGACCCCGGGCGCCACCGCACGGCCGCGCGGCCTCAGGCAGTCCAGCGCGGGTTCGGCGATGGCCCGCGGTCGCACCTGCTACGACCATCTCGCCGGGCGGCTCGGCATCGCCGTCACCGACGCCCTGACCGCGCGCGGACTGCTGCGCCAGGACACCGGGTTCGCCCTCACCGACGCCGGCCTCGGATGGTTCGACTCGACCGGCATCGGCCTCGACCGCACCGGCCGCCGGCCGCTCGCCCGCTCCTGCCTCGACTGGACCGAGCGCCGGCCCCATCTCGCCGGCGTCGCGGGCGCGGCCCTGTGCCGGCACGCGCTGGACGCGGGGTGGTGTGTGCGGATCGGTTCGGAGCGGGCCGTGAAAGTGACCCCACCGGGCGAGCGGGCCCTGGCGGAACTGCTCGGCATCGAGGCGGGGGCGCTGCGGTGAGGCGGGCTGGACGGCTCCGGGGTGCCTGAGCGGGTGCCTGAGCGGTTCGCCCACCCCCTCCCAGCACCCCGTCCGAAATCCGCAGGCGTCGCGCCCCCTCCCCTCCTAGCCTCTGGAGCATGATGAACGTCCCCCCAGCCCACCCCGCCCGTCGTACGGAGCTGCTTGCCGCCGGTGCGGCCGGTGTGACCGTGGTGATGTGGGCCTCCGCCTTCGTGTCGATCCGCAGTGCGGGTGACGAGTACTCGCCGGGCGCGCTGGCGCTGGGGCGACTGCTCGTCGGTGCCGTGGTGCTGGGTGGCATCTGCCTCGTACGACGCGAGGGGCTGCCGCCGAGGGCGGCCTGGCCCGGCATCGCGATATCGGGACTGCTGTGGTTCGGGTTCTACAGCGTCGTCCTGAACTGGGGCGAGCAGCAGGTGGACGCCGGTACGGCGGCGCTCGTCGTGAACATGGGGCCCATCCTCATCGCGCTGCTGGGCGCCCGGCTGCTCGGTGATCCGATGCCGCCGCGGCTGCTGGCCGGGATGGCGGTGTCGTTCGCCGGTGCGGTGACCGTGGGGCTGTCGATGTCGGGCAAGGGCGGCTCCTCGGTGCTGGGCGTGGTGCTGTGCCTGTTCGCCGCGATCGGGTACGCGGGCGGAGCCGTGGCGCAGAAGCCGGCGCTCGGCCACGCGAGCGCCCTCCAGGTGACGACGTACGGATGTCTGGTCGGCGCGGTCGCCTGTCTGCCGTTCGCCGGGCAGCTCGTCGACGACGTGGCCCACGCCTCCGTCCCGGCGACCCTCAACCTGGTCTATCTGGGCGTGTTCTCGCTGGCTCTCGCCTTCACGACGTGGGCGTACGCCCTGGCCCGGACGACCGCCAGCCGGATGGGCGCGACGACCTACGCGGTGCCCGCGCTGGTCGTGCTGATGTCGTGGCTGGCGCTGGGCGAGGTGCCGGGGCTGCTCACGCTGGCGGGCGGTGTGCTGTGTCTGGCGGGGGTCGCCGTGTCGCGGTCCCGTGCGCGGGCCGCTCGGGTCGTGGCGGCGGCGCCGCGACCCGAGCAGACCCGCGAGTCAGCGTGAACGCGCCCTGTCAGCCAGGACCTTGATGGACAGCAGGGCGATCACCGACAGAGCGATGATGTAGCCCGACACCGCCATCGAGGTGCCCGTCGTCTCCAGCAGCAGCACCATGACGAACGGGGCGAGGCCACCACCGGCCACGGCCGCGATCTGGTAGCCGAGGGAGGCGCCTGTGTAGCGCATCTCGGGCGTGAACAGCTCGGCGAACAGGGCCGCCTGGGGGCCGTACATGATGCTGAGGAAGCAGCTGGCGACGAAGGTGCCGACCGCCAGCCACAGCAGTGAGCCGGTGTCGATCAACAGGAACAGCGGTACGGCCCACAGCGCGATGCCGGCCGCGCCTAGCGCGTAGATGCGGATGCGGCCGACCTTGTCCGAGAGCGCGGCGGCGGCCGGGATCAGCACCAGCTGGGTGAGGCTGACACAGAGCGAGACGGTGAGGACCGCGCTCTTCTTCATGTCGAGTTCCCGGGTCGTGTAATCGAGGACACCGGTGATCAGGATGTAGAAGGTCGCGGTGTTGACCGCGAAGGAGCCGCCGGCGAGCAGGACCGTGCCGAGGTGGTGGCGCATGATCGTGCGCAGCGGGCTGCTGCCCTGCTCCGTCTTCTCCTTCTCGGCGAGCGCCCGCTCGGCCTGCCGGAATTCGGGGGTCTCCTCGACCCGGGTGTGGATGTACCAGGCGAGGACGAGGACGAACAGGCCGATCAGGAACGGCATCCGCCAGCCCCAGGAGGCGAACGCGGAGTCGCTGGTGAAGGCCCCGGCGAGCAGGAAGACGGTGTTGGCGGTCACGACGCCGATGGGGACGCCGAGCTGGACGACGCTGCCGTAGACACCGCGCTTGCCCTCGGGGGCGTACTCGGTCGCGAGCAGCATCGCGCCGCCCCACTGGGCGCCGACCGCGACGCCCTGGGCGATGCGCAGGACGACGAGCAGGATCGGGGCGGCGACGCCGATCGTGTCGTAGGTCGGGAGCAGGCCGATGCCGGTGGTGGCGAGGCCCATGAGGGTGAGCGCGAGCACCAGCATCGGCTTGCGGCCGCGCTTGTCGCCGAGCTGCCCGGCGACGATGCCGCCGAGGGGCCGGGCCAGGAAGCCGACGGCGAAGGTGGCGAAGGAGGCGAGCACTCCTGCGGTGGGGCTGCCGGCCGGGAAGTACAGGTCGCCGAGGACCAGGGCGGCGGCGATACCGAAGACGAAGTAGTCGTACCACTCCACGGCCGACGCGAGGGCGGCGGCCGTGGCGACACGGCGGCGGTTGCCGACGGCTGGAGCGGTGGTGGCGAGCGGCTGGGCGGAAGGTGCCGTGTCCATGCGTGCACACTCCGGTGGGTGCGGGGGACGGAATGGGGGGTGGCTCGGGTTCCGGGGAACGTACTGACCGGACGGTATGTACGTCAACGGTTGGTACGCAGGAGTTTTTGCCGGCGCATGGCACGAAGCGGCGGGCGCGGGCATGCCGACGGCCCCGGCCTCGCTCGAGGCCGGGGCGCGCGGAAGGCGGGGCGGGGGCCCGCCCCAGGTCAAGGCGTCGCGGGGCAGGCGGGACTTCGCGGATACGGCCTAGAACACCACCAGCGCCCGGCCACCCTTGCCCGCGAGCATGTTCTCGAATGCCGCCGGGATCCCCTCCAGGGCGATCCGTTCCGTCACCAGCGCGCCCAGGTCCAGGCGGCCCGCGCGGACGTGCTCGGCCAGCACCGGCACGTCCCGCGCGGGGTCGGAATTGCCGTAGACGCAGCCGGCGAGGGTGCGGCCCCAGTGGAAGATCTCCAGGGCGTTGAAGGTGACCTGCTGGTCCTTGCCGCCGATGCCGACGACCGTGGTGCGACCGCCGCGGCGGGTGGAGTCCCAGGCGGCGCGGATCGTGGTCGCGCGGCCCACGCACTCCACGGCCACGTCGACGCCGTGCCGGTCGGTCAGCCCCCGGATCTCCCGGGCGGTGTTCTCGGAGGCGAGCACGTAGTCGGTGGCGCCCGCCGCGCGCGCCAGCTCTTCCTTCTCCGGCGAGACGTCGACGGCCACGATCCTGGCGGCGCCCGCGATCCGGGCCGACTGCAGGGCGGCCAGCCCCACGCCGCCGACGCCGAACACCGCGACGCTCTCCCCCGTCTGGACCCCGGCCGAGTGGTGCACGGCGCCATAGCCGGTGAGGACGGCGCAGCCCAGCAGGGCGGCGTCGGTCAGCGGGACGCCGTCCGGGGCGGGCAGGACGCAGGCGGCCGGTACGACCGTCTCCTCGGCGAACGCGGCGACGTTCAGGCCGGGGTGGAGTTCGGTGCCGTCCGCCGCACGGGCGTGGACGTTCGCGGCGCCGTTCAGCGCGTTGGCGCACAGCCAGACCTCGCCGAGCGAGCAGGCGTGGCAACTTCCGCAGGACGGGGCCCAGTTGAGGACGACACCGGCGCCGGGCGCGAGATGGGTGACGCCCGCGCCGACGGCGACGACCGTGCCGGCGCCCTCGTGGCCCAGGATCGCGGGGACCGGGACGCGCATGGTGCCGTCGGACAGGGACAGGTCGGAGTGACAGACGCCGGCGGCGGCGAGCCGGACGCGGACCTGACCGGGGCCGGGGTCGGGCAGGTCGATCTCGGTGACCTTCAGCGGGGCACCGATGGCGGGCAGGACGGCGGCACGGACGGCCATGAGGGGTGACTCCCTTGCCGGGTCAGAACTGGAGGGACTTGGTCTGGAGATACTCGGCAAGGCCGTGGGCGCCGAGTTCACGGCCCACGCCCGACTGCTTGTAGCCGCCGAAGGGGGCGAGCGGGTTGAACCGGCCCCCGTTGATGTCGACCTGTCCGGTGTCCATACGGCGGGCGAAGGCCACGGCCTCGGACTCCTGTGCCGCCCAGACGGCGCCGGCGAGGCCGTAGACCGTGCCGTTGGCGATGCGCAGCGCTTCGGCCTCGTCCTCGTACTTCAGGATCGTCAGAACGGGGCCGAAGATCTCCTCCTGCGCGACCGTCATGTCCTCGGTCACGTCGGCGAGGACGGTCGGCGCGACGAACCAGCCCCGCTCACGCGGCGCTTCGGGGCCGCCCGCGACGAGCCGCGCCCCTTCGGCGATCCCCGTCCGGATGTAGCCGAGCACGCGCTCCTGCTGTGCGGCGCTGACCACCGGCCCGATGCGCTCGCCGTACTTCGCGGCGGCTGCCGCGGCCAGTTCCACGGCCTCGTCGTAGCTGTCCTGGTGCACCAGCATCCGCGTCCAGGCGCTGCACGTCTGACCGGAGTTGGACATGACGTTGGCCACGCCGACGTTGACGGCCTTGGCCAGGTCCGCGCCCGGCAGGATGACGTTGGCGGACTTGCCGCCCAGCTCCAGGGCGACCTTCTTGATCGCCGCGCCCGCCACCGCGGCGAGGCGCCGGCCGACGGCGGTGGAGCCGGTGAAGGAGACCAGGTCGACGCCCGGGTGCTCGGCGAGCGTCTGGCCGGCGATCGGGCCTAGGCCGGTGACCAGGTTGAAGACTCCCGCGGGGACGCCCGCCTCGTGCACCGCCTCGGCGAAGAGCTGGGCGACCAGCGGGGTGTTCTCGGCGGGCTTCAGGACGACCGTGCAGCCGGCGGCGAGCGCGGGGGCGGCCTTGGCGACGATCTGATGGAGCGGGTAGTTCCAGGGTGTGATGGCGCCGACCACGCCGACGGGCTCGTGGTACACGGTCGAGTTGCCGACCTTCTCCTCGAAGGAGTGCGTCGCGGCGAGTTCGGCATAGGAGCCGGCGACAGCGATCGGGACGGCGGCGTGGACGGCCTGCGAGAACTTCAGCGGTGCGCCGAGTTCGGCGGTGACCGTCTCGGCGATCTCGTCCTTGCGGGCCTCCAGGACGTCCCGCAGGGCGGCCAGCCGTGCGGCCCGCTCGGCGGGCGGGGTGGCGGCCCAGCCCGGCAGGGCCGCGCGGGCGGCTCGTACGGCGGTGTCGACGTCGGCGGCGGTGCCGGCGGGGACATGGTCGATGACCTGCTCGTCGGCCGGGTTCACCACTTCGATCACGTCCCGGCCCGCGGCGGGGCGCCAGTCCCCGTCGATGTACATGCCGTCGTGTGCCTTCATCGCGCTTCCTCCCGGGCGGGGCGCCTCGTCGTCAGGCTGTCGTCGTACGACTCACAAACTAGCGGCGATAGTTTTTGAGCGCCAGATGCACCCGTGAGAGATCAGAAGGCCCGGTGCGATCACCGGTCCCTCCAGGTGGGATCACGGAGCCGTCAGAAGTCGACCTCCACCTGGTCGTCCACCCTCCCCACCGCCTCCTGCCCGAATGTTTTCTCATAGGCCCGGCGGATCTCCTCGATGTTCCGGTCGACGGGGCCGGCCGCCGCCGGCGGATACAGCAGGATCAGCTCGTACGACCGTTCCTTCTCGATGGTCCCGCTCGCGTCCCGCCACTGTCCGCGCCCGCTCTGCACGGTCAGTCCGTCCGGGAAGTCCGGCGTGACCTCCTTGTCGACGAACGCCATGAACTGCTCGTCGGTGACCGCCGGCCCACCGTCCGGGCGCGCGGTGCCGAAGAACAGCCGTGTCTCGGCGTACGGCTCCCCCCGGGACGGAGTCGGTGACCCGGAGGCGGCCGAGGCCGGTGTGCCGCGGTCGTCGTCGAGGGTGGCGTAGGCGGTCGGTGCCCCGACGGCCAGCAGGAGCCCCATGGTGGTGAGAACGGACCGGGTTCGGGTGAGACGCAGGTTCATGCGCCATGGCTAGCCGTGCCGCCCCGTCTTCACGCCTGCGTGTGCCCGGCGCGGGGAGGCATCGGGGTCACTTCACAGCGGTCAGATGCGCGAAGACCACCACGTTGCTGGTGTAGCCGGACTGCCGGTCGAAGAGTCCGCCGCAGGTGATCACGCGCAGCTCGGGGCGGCGCGGGGAGTTGTAGACCTCTTTGTCGGGAAAGCTCGCCTTGTCGTAGACCTTCACCCGGTCCACGGTGTAGACGGCGGTACGGCCGTCCGCGCGCCGCGCCTCGATCCGCTTGCCGCGCTTGACCGAGGCGAGCCCGGCGAAGACGGCGGGGCCGGTCGTGGTGTCACGGTGTCCCACCGCGATGGCGGCGCCCTGTTCGCCGGGCGTCGCGCCGCCCCGGTACCAGCCGATCAGCTTGGGCTTGTCGATCGGCGGTGTCTCCAACTCCCGTTCCGCGGTGAGCCCGAGGCCGATGATCGGGGCGTCGATGCCCAGGGACGGGATGCGCAGCGAGGTCGGCCGCGAGCGCGGCAGGGGGCGGGGTGGAGGGGTGGGCGGGGTGGAGGCGGCGTGGGCCCGGCCCGCCGCGACGGTGTCGGGGTCGTCGCGTCCGCCCGGCGCGGTCACATCGCCGCCTCCGTCGCACCGGGCCACCACCGACACCAGGACGACCGTGAGCAGAGCCGTCCTGGTGAGGCGGTAGGCCCGGGTCCGGTGCCAGGGCCTGCGTCTGCGCCTACGCGGCACCATCGGTCTGCCGGCGGTTCCTCCGGACGTACACGGCACCGCCGACGGCGACCAGACCCACGGTCGCGGCAGCGGTCACCGGCGCATACGCGGCAGCGGTGTCGACGAGGCCGCCGCCACCCGCGTGCACGCCGCCCTTCGGACCGTGCTCACCGCGCCCCCATCCCTCGTCGTTGCGCTCACCGCGGTCCTCGATACGGTTCTCGGGACCGTGCCTGCCCTCCCGCTTGTCGCCGCACTTGACGCGGAAGAGCTTTCTCTTGGTGTTCGTGACGTCCACGGTCCAGGTGATCATGTACTGGCCGTCCGCCAGCCCCAGCAAGTCGGTGTGCCCGGCGCCTCCCGCGAGCTGGATGGTCCCGGTGACGGTGGCGGCGCTGGGCAGCGGAGGCTGCGGCGTGATCGTGTACTCGATCGTGGGGAGGGTGTCGAAGTTGACAGCGTCGAGATAGAACCGGCAGACCACCGACTCGTCGTCCGGGGTCCCGTAGGGCATGCCCTCGCTGTGGATCCTGATGTCGCCGTTCGCCTGGGCCGACGCGGTCGGCGCCGCCACCCACGAAGCGCCCGCCGCGGCGAGGGCGGTGAGGACGACTGTGGCGCCCGCGCGGGCGCGGAACGTACGTGAGGGTGTCAGGGTCGGCATGCGCGCTCCTCTGATTCAGACGATTTTCATACAAATCGCTCCTTCGCCTGACTCTCCGCTACGCGCACTGCGACTCGCCGCACCGATGTCCGGCGCGTCGTCAAAGTTCGCTCGTCCGGCTCAATCCCGAGCGCTTCGGCTCCTCCCGCGGGGCCGGCCCGGGCCCTTCCGGCCGCTTCGGCGTCCGCACGGCGATGCCCGCCGACAGCAGCAGCAACACCCCCAGCATCAGGAAGGGCGCCGCCACTCCCGCGACCCCCGCGACCAGACCCGCCGAGGCCGGCGCGGCGACCTGGCCGAGGCGGTTGCCGGTCAGCCTGAGGGCGAGGGCGGTGGAACGGGCGCCCTCGGGGGCCGCCTGGACGACCGTCGTCATGGACAGCGGCTGGCCGACGCCGAGACAGAAACCGAGCACCGCCAGCATCAGCGCCAGCCCCCACACCGGCACCGGCAGCGCGATGCCCGCGCACAGCAGGGCCGCCAGCAGACAGGTCACCGTCAGCAACAGGGTGCGGCCGAGCAGCCGCAGCAGCGGCGTCAGGACCAGCCGGCACGCGATGGTCGCCGCCGCGCGCAGGCTGAGCAGCAGGCCGATCACCGACGGTGCGATGCCCCGGTGCTCGCCGACCACCGGGAGGTAGGCGGTGAGGATGTCGGTCGCGGACAGCACGGCGAGGCTGATGAAGATGCCGGCCGGCACGCCACGGGCGCGCAGGATGCCCCGTACGGGAACGCGTTCACCGCGTCCCGCGCGGGACTCGGCGGCTGTACGGCTCTCTATGCGCCACAGCGACGTGAGCGCGACCGCGCCGCCCGCGCCCGCAACCAGCAGTGCGAGTGCGCTGGTTGCCGCCATGTCCCGGCCGCCGATCAGCGCGCCCGCGGCGATCGGGCCGACGAGTTGGCCGAGGGAGGCGCCGATGGTGAAGTGGCCGAAGTTGCGGTCCTGTTCGTGCGCGGCGGACCGGCGGGCGACCAGGGACTGGGCCCCGATGACGAAGCAGAGATGGCCGAGGCCCATCACTCCGCTCCAGATCGCCATCACCCACAGGGAGTTCGCCATGCCGCTCGACGCGCAGCCGCCGGAGATGAGGACGACTCCGACGGGCAGCAGGGGCGCACACCGGCCCTGGTCGGTACGGCGGCCCAGCGGGACGGCGGCGAACAGCGGGAGCAGGGCGTACACGCCCGCGATCACACCGATCGCCCGCTCGTCGGCGCCCAGCGCGAGCGCCCGGTAGGAGACGGCGGGCCGGGCCATGGACACCGCCCCCTGCGCGAAGCTGAAGGCGATGACGAGGCGGAGCAGCCAGCCGCGGTTCCCACCGGGCGCCATGGATCGTGTCCTTCCACAAAGGTCGGCCGGGTCAGATGATTCCGAACAGCATTCCTGCCGCGAGGATGACGAGGCAGGTGAGCGCGGCCCACTTCACGACGAACCTGGTGTGGTCGCCGAACTCCACCTTGGCCATGCCGACCAGGACGTAGACGGCCGGGACGAGCGGGCTCGACATGTGCAGCGGCTGGCCCACCAGCGAGGCGCGGGCCATCTCCAGCGGGGTGACGCCGTGGGCGGCGCCGGCCTCGGCGAGGACGGGCAGGACGCCGAAGTAGAAGCCGTCGTTGGACATGAAGTAGGTGAGCGGGAGGCTCAGGACGCCGGTGACGAGCGCCATGTGCGGGCCCATGCCCTCGGGGATGACGTCCACCATCCACCTGGCCATGTGGTCCACCATGCCGGTGCCCTGGAGGACGCCGGTGAAGACGGCGGCGGCGAAGACCATGCCGGAGACGTTCAGGACGTTGTCGGCGTGGGCGGCGAGCCGGGCCTTCTGGTCGGGGATGTGCGGGAAGTTGACCGTCAGGGCGAGCGCGGCGCCGAGCAGGAACAGCACCGGGATCGGCAGCCACTCCATGATCATGGCGGTGAGCAGCGCGACCGTGAGCAGCGCGTTGAACCAGTAGAGCTTGGGGCGCAGGGTGGCGCGGTCGGGGTCGAGGACCTGGAACCGCTCGGCGTCTCCCTCCCCGTCGTCGCCCTCGGCGTCGGTGCCGGAGCCGGCGCCGGCGCCGCCGGTCGCCTTGCCCGTACCGGAAGCACCGGGGCCGGAACCGGCGCCGACGAGAACCGTCTCGGTCTCCTTCTCCTCGGCCTTCTCCTCGACCAGGACCTGCTCCAGCGTCAGCACACCCAGGCGCTTGCGCTCGCGCAGGCCGAGGAAGTACGAGAGGACGAAGACGGCCACCAGACCGACGGCGAGGGCCGGGATCATCGGGACGAAGATGTCGCTGGCGTCGAGCTTGAGCGCGGTGGCGGCACGGGCGGTCGGGCCGCCCCACGGCAGCGTGTTCATCACGCCGTTGGCCATCGCGGCGACACCGGTCATCACGACCAGGCTCATCTTCAGGCGCTTGTACAGCGGATACATCGCCGAGACGGTGATCATGAAGGTGGTCGAGCCGTCGCCGTCGAGCGAGACGATCGCGGCGAGGACCGCCGTGCCGACCACGATCCGCATCGGGTCGGCCTTGCAGAACTTCAGGATGCCCCGGACGATCGGGTCGAAGAGGCCGACGTCGATCATCACACCGAAGTAGACGATCGCGAACATGAGCATCGCCGCGGTGGGGGCGAGGTCGGTGACGCCGTCGAGGACGTAGTCACCGAGCTTGGCGCCCTTCCCGACGAAGACGCAGAACAATGCCGGGATCAGCACGAGCGCCGCGATCGGCGACATCTTCTTCATCATGATCAGGACCAGGAAGGTCGCGATCATGGCGAAGCCAAGGATGGTCAGCATGAGTGGATACCTAACGTTCGCCCTTGAACGACCCCACCAGGGCCGGCGGTGCGATGACGTTAGGTCCCGTCAAGCAGCGTTAACAAGACGTTGACGTGCGAGCAATAAGCGCAAAACTGCTGGTCAGAGCTTTGCGCTGCTCACAGCGCTGATGCCGTGGCGAGTTTTACCGGTACGCCGTTGAGGACCGCGTTGCCCGACAGCGGGTCGAGCAGGCTGCCGTCGAGGAGCTGGTTGACGTTGACGCCGGGGTTCTTCAGCGCATGGTTCAGCCGGGTGCCGGGGCGGTTGTGGCCCCAGCCGTGTGGCAGGCTGACGACTCCGGGGCGCACCGCGTCGGTGACCTCGGCCTGCGTGACCACCTCCCCGCCCGCGCCCTTCACGCGCACGGACGCCCCGTCCCGCAGCCCGAGCCGCTCGGCGTCCTCGGGGTGGATGTGCAGGGTGCAGCGGTTGGTGCCGCCGGTGAGGGCGGGCACGTTGTGCATCCAGCTGTTGTTGGAGCGCAGATGGCGGCGGCCGACCAGGACCAGCCCGTCGGGGCGCTCCCGCAGCGCCGCCCGGAGGCGGGGCAGGTCACCGGCGATCGGCTCCGGCAGCAGCTCCACCTTGCCGCTGACGGTCTTCAACGGCTGCGGCAGGCGGGACTTCAGCGGCCCGAGGTCGATGCCGTGCGGATGCGCCAGCAGCTTCTCGAGGGTGAGGCCGTCCGGGCGTACGCCGAAGCCGTCGCCGTAGGGGCCGAGGCGCAGCATCATGTCGAGCCGCCGCTCGGGGCCGGTGTCGCCGGTGAGCCGGGCGGCGAGTTCCTGGGGGTCGCGGCCGTGGACGGGTGAGTGGCCCTCCTTGACGGACTTGCCGAGGGTCTGTCCGATGACCAGGTCGTCCACCGCGGACGGGTCGGCGCCGTGCATGCCGGTGGCGGCGAGGATCAGCCGGGCCAGTATCTCCGTCTCGGCCATGCGGCCGGGCTCGAGCGGGATCGCGGGGCGGGTGTAGCGGACCTGGTTGCGCACGGCGAGGGTGTTGAAGGCGAAGTCGTGGTGCGGGCTCTGCGAGGGCGGGGGCGGAGGCAGCACGACATGGGCGTGGCGCGAGGTCTCGTTGAGGTACGGGTCGACGCTGACCATGAAGTCGAGCGAGCCGAGGGCCTTGTCGAGCCGGTCGCCGTCGGGGGCCGACA
The DNA here is from genome assembly GCF_043673425.1 of Streptomyces sp. M41. Lineage (NCBI taxonomy): Bacteria > Bacillati > Actinomycetota > Actinomycetes > Kitasatosporales > Streptomycetaceae > Streptomyces > Streptomyces sp. M41. The sequence goes on from NZ_JBIMKE010000004.1 coordinate 377,550, forward strand.
GGACGGGGTTGGCGGCGATGGTGATGACGGCCCGGACGGGCTCGCCCTCCTCGGTGGCCGTGTCGATCTCCTCGGCGAGCGCGGAGAGCGGCAACTCGCCCTTGGCCTCGGGGTGTTCACTCACCCGGGAGTGCCAGCGCCCGAGCGTGAAGCCGTGGCCGGGCCCGGCGGGGCGGGGGGTCCGGTCGGTGGCGGCCTGTGGGAAGAGGGCGCCGCCGGGGCGGTCGAGGTTGCCGGTGAGGATGTTGAGGACATCGACCAGCCAGCTGGCGAGGGTGCCGTGCGGGACGGTGCAGCTGCCGATGCGGGCGTAGACGGCGGCGGTGGGCGCGGCGGCGAGGTCGCGGGCGAGCGCGCGGATCGTGCCGGCGTCCACGTCGCAGACTTCGGCGGCGGCTTCCGGGGTGAAGTCGCCCAGGGCCGCGCGCAGTGCGTCGAGGCCGTCCGCCCAGGGCGCGAGGTCCTTGAGGTCGACGAGGCCCTCCTCGAAGAGGGTGTACGCCATCGCCGCGAGGAGCAGGGCGTCGGTCCCGGGGCGGATGGCGAGGTGCCGGTCGGCGAGTGCGGCGGTGCGGGTGCGGCGCGGGTCGATGACGGTGAGGGTGCCGCCGCGCGCCTTGAGCGCCTTGAGCTTGCCGGGGAAGTCGGGGGCGGTGCACAGACTGCCGTTGGACTCCAGCGGGTTGGCGCCGATCAGCAGGAGGTGGTCGGTGTGGTCGAGGTCCGGTACCGGGATGGCGTTGGCGTCGCCGTAGAGCAGTCCGCTGGAGACGTGCTTGGGCATCTGGTCGACCGTGGAGGCGGTGAAGAGGCTGCGGGTGCCGAGCCCGGCGATCAGCACCGGCGGGTACAGGGCACCGGCCATGGTGTGCACATTGGGGTTGCCGAGCACGACGCCCACCGCGTTCGCCCCGTACCGCTCGACGACCGGACGGATCCCCGCGGCCACCGCGTCGAAGGCCTCCTCCCAGGTGGCCTCGCGCAGCTCGCCGTCCTTGCGCACGAGCGGGGCACGCAGCCGGTCGGGGTCGCCGTCGACGGCCCCGAACGAGGCGCCCTTGGGGCAGATGAACCCCTTGCTGAACACGTCGTCACGGTCACCGCGGGCCCCCGTGACCCGGGCCCCCTCCACGGTGAGCGTCAGGCCGCAGGTGGCCTCGCACAGGGGGCAGATGCGCAGTGCGGTGCGGGACACGGGTCCTCCCGGGGTGGCGGCGACGATGGCGCGCGAACTCCCACCGAGCATACCGACCGGTATGGATGGTGGGGAGGGTTTGCCGGGAGCGGAGTTGAAAACGTCAGTCCAGGACCCTTCCCAGATACGCGCGCAGCAGCTCGCGGGCCTCCTCGATGATCCGTTCGTCGCCCTGCGGGGCCATGCGGAAGGCGAGGTGGACCAGGGTGTCGGCGGTCTCGACGGAGACGAGGAAGACACGGCGCAGATCCTCGTCCGGCTCACGGCCGAGGTAGCCGGAGAGCAGCTCCGTGAGGCGGTCGGCGACGCGATGGTTGGGTTCGCCGCGGGTGCCTACCGGGATCTGGTTGCCGAAGTCGACGAGCGAGAAGCCCGGCGCGGTGCGTTTCATGGCGAGGTACTCGTCGAGCACCGCGTCCATGGCCGCGCGCCAGCCCCCGTCACCGTCGCGTTCCAGCCGTTCGGTGACGCGGGCGGAGTAGCGTTCGAGGTTGCGCTGGGCGAGGGCGTCGGCCATCTGGCGCTTGTTGCCGAAGAAGCGGTAGACCGAGCCGATGGGCACGCCGGCGCGCTGGGCGACGGCCCGGGTGCTCAGGTCGTCGTAGCCGACCTCGTCGAGGAGGTCGGCACAGGCGTCCAGGATCCTGGTGAGCCGTTCGGCACTGCGCCGCTGCACGGGCGCCCGGCGTAGCGATGCGGGATGGGGCACGCTGTTCATGATGCCTTTCCGGCTCGGTCCGGTGAACCTCGGCCCTCATCAGTACGGTCACGGTTGCCCGGTGCACTCACCGCGGGGCCGGAGGGCGTCGGCGCCACGGCCGTCCCGGCCTCCGACGCCGTGATGTCGGCGGTGCGCTCCACGGGCGCGCCGTCCACCGCCCACACCGTGCCGTCGTCCGCGTAGAGCCGGACCGTGATGTGGTGCGTGCCGCGCGGGACGAGGTCGGCCGGGAGGCGATGCCCTGGGGTGCGCAGTCTGGCGACGAGACGGCCGTCCACGAAGAGATACGCGAGGCCGCGGCCGGCCACCGCCCGGGCCCGCGCTCCGGCGGGCGAGAGCCGGAAGCCGCGCAGCGTCAGCCGTACGTCCCAACCGCCGCCGCGGTCGACACCTTCGGCAGCGCCTTGTGCGCCCCCGCCGCCCGCCACGTCCGGCTGCACCTCGATGCCGACCTCGGGCGCCCGGCCCTCTTCCACCTCGCGGTAGTGGCGCCCGTCACTGTCGGTGTCGTCGAGGACTTTGCCCGCCGGAGACGGCGCCGCCATGTCCGCCTCCCGCTCGCGGGCAGCGTCGGATCCGCAGCCCACGGTTCCGGTCAGCAGCAGGACACAGACCGCGAGCGCGGCGAGAGAAGTCCGCGTGCACGACATGCCCGGGAGACTAGAACACACCTACGACAGCCGGATCCCCCTCGAGGCGGGTTCCCGTCGTCCCTCCGGGTGAGGTGCGGCCGATCTCTTGCGCTCTGGAAATCGCAATCCTACGGTGAAGCATAGGAATCAGATCCCGAGGGAGCGATCATGAGCGATGCGGGTACCTCCCGCGCGACTTTGTCCGAGCGTGGGGGAATGCGGAAGACCGCGGAGAGCCTGACCTATATGTCCGGCTTCGGCAACGAGCACAGCTCGGAGGCGGTGCCCGGCGCCCTCCCCGAGGGCCGCAACTCGCCCCAGCGCGCCCCACTGGGCCTGTACGCCGAACAGCTGAGCGGTTCCGCGTTCACCGAACCGAGGGCGCACAACCGCCGCTCGTGGCTGTACCGCATCCGCCCCTCGGCCGCGCACCCGGCGTTCACCCGCACGGACAACGGCGCGATCCGTACCGCTCCCTTCACGGACTCCGTGCCGGATCCGAACCGTCTGCGCTGGAACCCCCTGCCCGAGCCCGCGCCCGGCACGGACTTCCTCGCCGGCCTGTGGACCCTGGGCGGCAACGGCGACGCGACCCAGCGCACCGGCATGGCCGTGCACCTCTACCACGCCAACGCCTCGATGGACCGCGTCTTCAGCGACGCCGACGGCGAGCTGCTGATCGTCCCGGAGCGCGGCGGGCTGCTGCTGCGCACGGAGTTCGGGATGCTTCATGTGGAGCCGGGGCATATCGCGCTGATCCCCCGTGGGGTGCGCTTCCGCGTGGAGCTGCTGGACGATTCCGCTCGGGGTTATGTGTGCGAGAACTATGGGGCCCCCTTCCACCTCCCCGACCTCGGCCCGATCGGCGCCAACGGCCTCGCGAACGCCCGGGACTTCATGGCACCCGTGGCCGCCTACGAGCAGGTCGAGGGCCCGGTGGAGGTGGTGAACAAGTTCTGCGGAAACCTCTGGACGGCGACATACGACCACTCGCCCCTCGATGTGGTCGCATGGCACGGCAACCATGTGCCGTACGTATACGACCTGCGCCGTTTCAATGTGATCGGCACCATCTCGTACGACCACCCCGACCCGTCGATCTTCACGGTGCTCACCTCCCCGTCGGACACACCGGGGCTGGCCGGTGTCGACTTCGTGGTGTTCGCGCCGCGCTGGCTGGTGGGCGAGGACACCTTCCGGCCGCCGTACTTCCACCGCAATGTGATGAGCGAGTACATGGGCCTCATCGAGGGCGCCTACGACGCGAAGGCTGAGGGCTTCGTGCCCGGCGGCGGCTCGCTGCACAACATGATGTCGGCGCACGGCCCGGACCGGGAGACGTTCGACAAGGCCAGCGCCGCCGAGCTGCGGCCACAGAAGATCGACGACGGCCTGGCGTTCATGTTCGAGACGCGCTGGCCGGTGACGCTCACCCCGCACGCGGCCGGGGCGCCACACCTGCAACAGCGCTATGACGACGTCTGGCAGGGCATGGAGCGGCACTTCCGCCCCTTGCACTGACCATTCCCGACCGGTACGGATGGGCCCGTGACCTCCTTCGCTCCGGACTCGATCGTCCTGAACCGCAAGCTGCCGCTCTGGTACCAGGTGTCGCAGTCGCTGCGGGCCTCGATCCTCGGCCGCTCGCCCCAGGACCCGCTGCGCCTGCCCACCGAGGAGCAGTTGGCGGAGCACTACGGCGTGAGCGTGCTGACCATGCGGCAGGCGCTGAAGGAGCTCGAGGACGAGGGCCTGATCACCCGGCACCGCAGACGCGGCACGTTCATCGAGCCGGACGCCCGCCGGGGCGCCCCCGTGCGGCTGCTCGGCTCGGTGGACGCGATCGTGGCCCAGCAGTCCGGCATGGCGACCGAACTGCTGGACCACGGCCCCGCACCCGTGCCGGCCGAAGTCGCCGAGTTCTTCCCGGACGTCGAGGAGGTGGCGACGTTCCACCGGCTGCGCAGTGACGAGAAGACGGGCGAGCCGACCAACCACGCCCGTAACTACGTCCGCCCCGAACTGGCCGCCCGCATCGACCTGGACGACCTGGTCCGCTGGCCGATGACCAAGGTGCTGCGGGATGTCGTCGGGGCGGACATCAGCCGCATCACGGACACCGTCGAGGCCCGGCTGGCCGATCCGGAGACGGCGAAACTGCTCCAAGTCCCGCTGCTGAGCCCGATCCTGCACTACACAGGTGTGACCTACGACGGGGACGGCCGGGTGCTGGACGCTGCGGTCATCCACTACCGGGGCGACCGGTTCTCCTTCACGGTGACCCTGGAGGCCAACTGACCCCCGGGGCGCGGCCAGGTCGTACGATGCCCAGCGTGACGCACGACGACGCGCCGCCGCTGGCGGACCTCATGCCGTGGTCCGTCGCACCGCCACGGCTCGGCCGGGGGTGGCCGACGGGCCCCGACCCGGCGTCCCTGAAGGCCCGCTGGGACGCCTTGGTGAAGGCCGAGGGCCCGGATCGGGAGACCCTGCTGGAGCCGACGCGCTCGCGCACCCTGCACTCGGCGGTCGGACAGCTGCCCGGCCGGTCCACCGGCACGGAGAGACTGAGCCGCGCCTCGGGCCCGTGCGCGGAGCCGGTACGCGTCCTGCACGCGCCGTTCGACGAGCAGTGGCTGATCCCCGACCACCGTCTGATCGACGCCGCCCGCCCCGAGTTGTGGCGGGTGGCGGACGAGCACCAGGTCTTCGTCGTGGAGACTGCGGAGTCCGGCCTGCTGGCGACCTCCTTGCTGCCGCTGGTCCGGCCGGGCCGCGTCCGCCCGCTGTACCGCCGCCCCGGCGGCACGGAACCCAATCTGGCGCCGGGCCTCCTGGAGCATCTGCGGGACCGCCTCGGCGGGGCGGTCGAGCCGCTGGACGTCCTCGCCTGGATCCTGGCGGCCGTACGCCCCGACCTCACCGTCCCGCTCACCGACGACCCCGGGCTCTGGGCCCGGGGTGTGGAGTCGGGCCGCCGCGCCCTGTGGCTGATGCGTCGCGACGGCGACCGCCCGAAGCTGCCCGGAGGCCGCCGCCCGTATGTCCGAGCGCCCCTCCCCTGCCGTCCGCTGACGCTCGCGTACGACCGCGACGAGGAGGCCCTGCTGCTGGACGAGGGCCGTATCTCGCCGGTCCCGCCCGCGGCCTGGGACTTCGAGGTGGCGGGGGTGAAGGTGCTGGAGCAGTGGTTCACCGCCCGGGTCGCGGAGCCCGAGCCGGGCACCCTCGCCACGATCCGCCCGGCGACCTGGCCGCAGCCGTGGACGTCGGAGCTGCTGGAGCTGATCACGGTCCTGGCCCTGCTGGCGGAACTGGAGCCGCTCGACCAGGAGTTGCCGTCGGCCGTCTCCACGGCCGACCTCCGCGACGCCGGCGTTCTGCCGGTCCCGGGGTCGGCACGCCGCCCGGCGTCGGTCCTGGACCACCACGAGGAAGGCCCGGAGGGCCAGTTCGCGTTGCTCTGACCGGCCTCAGGGACGCGCGACCGCGTCGACAGGCGGCTCCGCGGCGCGGACGCGACCGGCCTCGACGGCCGCCGCGGACGCAGGCCGGCCATGGCGGTCGTCATGCCGTCGTCACCTAACGGGCCTCGGGGTCAAAGGCGTCGAGCACCCTTTCGAGCGCCCGCCGGAACACCGCCTCCAGATCGATCGGCCCGCTGTCCTCCGCGAAGGACGCGGCCAGGCGCGGGTACTTTCCGGTGGCGACCTCGCTGCCGAGGTAGGCGATGCGGACCGCGTTCTCCTCCTCCGCGGACCAGGGCATGGACCGGGCGCGTTCGGCGGTGGCGATCTCGTTCGCGGTGTACGTCGTGACGACGCCGTTGAGCAGCGCGACCAGCTCCATCTTCACGCCGGAGGAAACGTCGAGCGGTTCGAGACAGGCCAGGCAGTGCTCGAGATAGCGCAGCGTGTTGGGGCTGAAGCCGTACACCCCTGACATCAGCCGCGGCACCCAGGTGTGCCGGTGCATGATGGCGCGGGTCTCCTGCGCGTTGCGGATCATGTCGGCGCGCCAGTCGCCCGTGGGCTCCCGGATCTCGTGCTCGGCACCCACCGCGTCGATCATCAGCTCGTGCAGGTCCTCCTTGCGCGGGACGTAGTTGTACAGGGACATCGTCCCGCAGCCCAGTTCGGCCGCCACATTCCGCATGGACACGGCGTCCAGCCCGCTCTCGTCCGCGATCCGCACCGCCGCGGCGGCGATGCCCGCACGCGTGAACGCCGGTCTGGGGCCACGCCCGGTCCGTTCGGGACGCGCCCAGATCACCTGGGGTTCGGCCGCCTTGCCCGCCATGGGTCATCACCTCGGTCACCATGCTAGTTACGTACACCGTACGTAGTGCGCTATGGTCGACTCATGACTTCTACGTACGCTGTACTTAGTGAAGGTCTGGAGAAGCGGTTCGGCGAGGTCCACGCCCTGCGCGGGCTGGATCTGGCCGTCGCGCAGGGCACCGTCTGCGGCATCCTCGGGCCGAACGGCGCGGGCAAGACCACGGCCGTACGGCTGCTGACCACACTGCTGCGCCCGGACGCCGGCTCGGCCCGGATCGCCGGACACGACCTGCTCCGGGAGCCGGCCGCCGTCCGGAGCCGGATCGGCGTCACCGGTCAGTACGCCTCGGTGGACGGCGACCTCACCGGCCGTCAGAACCTCCGGCTCTTCGCCCGGCTGCACCGGGTGCGCGGTCCGGCCGCGCGGGCCGACGAGCTCCTGGAGCGCTTCGGGCTCACCGAGGCGGCCGACCGGCCGGCGTCCACCTACTCGGGCGGGATGCGGCGCCGGCTGGACCTGGCCGCGAGCCTCGTCCGCCGCCCCGACGTACTGTTCCTGGACGAGCCGACGACCGGCCTCGACCCGGCCAGCCGCAATCGGATCTGGGACGCGGTGCGGGAACTGACGGCGAACGGCACGACGGTGCTGCTCACCACGCAATATCTCCACGAGGCCGACCAACTCGCCGACGACATCGCCCTGGTGGACCAGGGGCGGGTCGCGCACACGGGTTCGCCCGCCCAGTTCAAGGCGGTCCTGGGCGCACATGTCGAGGTCGTCGTCACCGACGCGGACGTCATGGCTCAGGCGGCGGCCGTACTGGATCAACTCACGGGCTCGGAACCGACGTTCGACCACGAACGGCGCGCCGTCGGCGCGGTCACCCGCGACGACACCCTCACCCTCCCCCGTCTGGTACGCGAACTCGACGCCGCGGGCGTCCCGTTGCTCGACGCGAGCCTCAAACCACCCACGCTCGACGACGTGTTCCTGCGACTCACCCAGGAAGTCCAAGAAGCCCAGGAAGCCCAGAAACCCCGGGTACCCCGGAAAGAGGAGCGTGCCGCATGAGCACCCTGGCGTACGACGGCGGCGCGATGCTGGGCCGGCAGCTGCGGCGGATCCGGAACAACCCGGGGCTGCTGATCCTGACCCAGACGATGCCGATCACCATGCTGTTGTTCTTCGGGTACGTCTTCGGCAGCGCCCTGGCGATGCCCGGCGCGGAGTACCGGTCCTTCCTGGTGCCCGGCCTGCTGGTGGCGACGGCCGCCAACGGGATCATGACCGGCATGTTCCAGGCTGCACAGGACACCCACCGGGGCGTGATGGACCGCTTCCGGACCCTGCCGATGAGCCGTGCGGCCGTACCGCTCGGACAGGCCGCCGCCGACCTGGTCGTGACGGCCGCGGGGACGGTGCCGTTCCTGCTGGTGGGGCTCGCGGTGGGCTGGCGGATCGAAGGATCCGCGTACGAAGCGGCCGGTGCCTTGGGGCTGTTGCTGCTGTTCCGGTTCGCCACGACGTGGGTCGGGATCTTCCTCGGGCTGCTCACCCGCAACGAGGAGGCCGCCGGTCAGCTGGGCGGTGCGACCTTCGTCCTGCCGCTGCTGTCCAACGCGTACATTCCGACCGACGGTCTGCCGGGCTGGCTGCGCACGCTCGCCGAGTGGAATCCGATCAGCGCGCTGACCACGGCTCTGCGGGACCTGTTCGGCAACGCACCGGTACCGGACGGCGCCGCCTGGCCGGTCGCCCATCCGATCGCCGGGTCGCTGGCGTGGTGCGCGGTGCTGCTGGCGGTGTTCGCACCGCTCGCAGTGGGTCGGTACGCGCGGGGAGCGCTGAACAACGGATGAGCGTGTCGCAGTGCACGGCCCCGGGCGATGGCCGATCGCTCGACAACAACCGTGCACGGCAGAGGAATCACACGCCGAGCACCGCAGAGAAATCACACGCGGGGCGCGGCCGAGGAGCGGGATCGGGCGGGGGCTCGGGGGACGTACCCGCGCTCGGGCGGCACTCCGGGACGCGCTGCCTGCCGTGGGGATGACGGACGGCGACAGCGCGACACGACACCGGGGCGGAAGTGACGACCGAGCGCGGGTTCTCCAAATCGCTCCAGGAACGCTGGTGCGGCTCAGTGCCCGCCGAACAGCGAGCGACGCAGACGACGCAGCGGAGCGAAGAGCGAGACGCGACGGACCCGTGCACCACGGTCGCTGCCCGCGCGCCTGGTGTCACGAGCGGTCAGTTCACGCATCAGCGAGGTCGCCTCGGCCGCCTCCGTCTGAGGCACGGCGGGACCCGCCAGCACCGAGAGGTGGCGGTCGAGGCGCGAACTGGTCGCGCTGCTCCCGCAGGTGATCGCAGGGACCCTGGCCCTGCTGCGCATCGTTATCTGTTCCATGTCACTCCCCACCCGTACGAGTCCACCCGGCCCGGGCAGGTTAACCCTATCGCCCCGACGGGGCACGCGTGTATCGCGGTCACAGGATTCACCTTCCCCGTAAGGGTGTTGACGACCCGTCTTCGATTACTCTCCGAATCCGACCGATTTCAGGGCGAGTTGGACAAGTGGCTGGCTGGTGGGTTGCGGAGAGCCGCCGTCCGGTTCGATCGTCACAGCCAGTGACGTCGCCGACTTGTCGAGACCGGAGGCGATCAAGGGCGTGTCGCCGTCGAAAAGCCCGAGGGAGCGCGGTTGTGCGTCCGGGCGCATGAGCCAGAGCTGATGCACCCGGCCGTCCGGCACCTTGCCATATCCGCGCAGAGTGACGATCGCCCGCCCCGCCGATGCGGAGGCGACCACTCCGATCCGCCGGCCCCGCGCGTCCTCACCGGCGGTCGCCCGGGCGTCGGGAGCCGCCAGAACGTTAGCGATCTCACTCGCCCGAACTCGCTGGGCGTCCAGCTGATCCTGTGTCCGGCCGGCCTGCACGGCGAACAGGGCGGCGACGACCAGGGCCGCCGCGGCCGTGACGGTGGCGAACGGCACGAGCATCGGCCGCGGCCTGGAGGCCCGCGTGCGCGGCGGCGGCTGGACGCCCCACACATGCGGCGGCAACTGGGCGGCCCGCGCACGTGCCGGCTCCCGCCCGGGGGGCTCCTGCGCGGTGGTGCGTACGGCGGCCAGTACCCGGTCGCGCATCGCGGCCGGCGCCGGGGCGGCCGTCGACCAGGCGAGGCGCACGGCGTCCTCGGACAGGGCCCGCACCTCTACGGCACAGCTGTCACACGCCTTCAGGTGTTTCTCGAAGCGGATCCGCTCGCCGCCTTCCAGGGCGTCGAGGGCGTAGGGGGCGGCGAGGGAGTGCGGATCCCCTCGCCCCAGCAGACGGCCGACAAAGCTCACGCGACACCTCCCAGGCACTTGCGCAGCTGGGTGAGTCCGTCGCGCATACGGGTCTTGACCGTGCCCAGCGGCAGGGAGAGCCGCTCGGCCACTTCACGGTAGGTGTAGCCCTCGTAGTAGGCGAGGGTGACCGACTGGCGCTGGAGCGCGGTCAGCCGGTCGAGGCAGCGGCGCACCCACTCGCGTTCGAGTCCCGCCTCGACCTCCTCGGCGACCTGGTCGAAGGCCGGCTGGTTCGCGCGCAGCGCCTCGCGCTGCTCCCGCTCGCCGGCCGCGCGGGCGCTGCGCACCCGGTCGACCGCCCGCCGGTGGGCGAGGGTGAGGACCCACGACAGGGCGCTGCCCCGGCCGGGGTCGAACCTCGCGGCGGACCGCCACAGTTCGAGCAGCACTTCCTGGGCCACCTCCTCGGACTGGGCGGGGTCGCGCAGCACGCGCCGCACGAGCCCGTACACCGGTCCGGACACCAGTCCGTACAGCTCCTCGAACGCCTTCTGGTCACCGCCCGCCACGAGCACCAGCAGCTCGTCCGCGTCCAACTCGTCTCCCCCTCCAGCAAGACCGCATCTCGGCCGTCCCGTCCCACGAGGCATTCGCAACGAACACACCTCCGGATGGGGTTACGGATCAGCGGCCCGAAAACGCGGGTCGCCCGACGATGAAACAACTTTTCAGTTCCGCCGTAAGAACGCTTGGGATTCGAGCAATCCAACCTGACGACGGCTCCGAATCGGGTGCGTCAGGCAAGTTGGCACTGAGGACGGACGGCATGACACCTAATTCCAGGAGCGGTGCGGGACGCAGGGGTCTGGCGACCCTTGTATGCGGTGCGCTGGCCGCCGGGGGGCTCGCAGCCGCCGGCGTGACCGCGCTGGAACCGGGGGCGGCCTCCGCCTCCAGCCACCGGGAGGCCCCGCTGATCTCGGGGACTCCGCAGTACGACAACACGGACGTGTACGCGTTCGTCAGCCCGGACAAGCCGGACACGACGACGATCATCGCGAACTGGATCCCGTTCGAGGAGCCGGCCGGCGGACCGAACTTCTTCACGTTCGCCGAGGACGCGCAGTACGACATCCACATCGACAACAACGGTGACGCACAGGGCGAGTTGCTCTACCGCTTCACGTTCGACACCCACATCAAGAACAAGAAGACGTTCCTGTACAACACGGGTCCGGTCGAGAGCCTCGACGACCCCGACCTCAACATCACGCAGACGTACGACGTCGAGCTGCTCAAGCTCAAGGACCAGCACCTGGTGTCGAGGACGAAGGTCGCCAACGATGTGCCGGTGGCGCCGTCGAACGTCGGCAAGGCGTCGATGCCGGACTACGCCAAGCTGCGCGAACAGGCCGTCCACAAGCTGGCGGGCGACGCGACGTCGTTCGCCGGGCAGGCCGACGACCCGTTCTTCCTGGACCTGCGGGTCTTCGACCTGCTCTACGGCGGGAACCTCTCCGAGGTCGGCAACGACACGCTCAAGGGCTACAACGTCAACTCCATAGCCCTCCAGGTCCCGAACCACATGATCGCCGAGTCGGCGGACCAGCCGATCGTCGGCATCTGGTCGACGACCCAGCGCAAGAACGCCCAGGGCCACTTCCGGCAGGTCTCGCGCCTCGGCAACCCCCTGGTGAACGAGGTCGTCAACCCCCTCAAGGACAAGGACAAGTTCAACGCGTCCGCGCCCTGGGACGACGCCAAGTTCCTGAAGAACGTCACCAACCCCGAGCTGCCCAAGCTCATCGAGGCGATCTACAAGATCCCGGCGCCCGACGAGCCGCGCAACGACCTGGTCGACGTCTTCCTCAAGGGCGTGAAGGACCTCAACCAGCCGCCGCACGTCACACCGTCCGAGATGCTCCGCCTGAACACCTCGATCGAGCCGGCGGCGAAGCCCAAGCGGCTCGGTGTGCTCGACGGCGACAACGCGGGCTTCCCGAACGGCCGCCGCCTCACCGACGACGTCATCGACGCCTCGCTCCAGGTCGTGGAGGGTGAACTGCTGGGCGCCAAGAACGACTTGGGTGACGCGGTCGACAAGAACGACAAGGAGTTCGAGAAGGCATTCCCGTACGTCGCCCTGCCGACGGAGGGTTCGCGCGGACCGCTCGCCAAGGGCACGGACGGCGAGACCGACGTACGCAGCCAGCTCGGCGACGCGCTCCAGCCGGCGGGCACGTCCGGCGGCACCGACGACACGACCCTGATCGCCGCCTCCGCGGGCGCAGGCGCGCTGGGCATCCTGCTGATCGGCGCGGCCCTTGCGTGGTGGCGCCGTATGCGGGACCGGGCGTACTAGCCGGCCCCTCTCTACTGGCGCGGCCCGCGCGGTAACCATCCCCCACGGCGCGGGCCGCGCCGCACCACGCGACAACGTTCCGTCAGCAGCAAGGCGACCGAGGAGAGGGCATGGCCCCGCGCACGAACCAGAACGAGCCCGAGCGGGACTACGAGGGGGCCGAGGACGGGGCCGCGGAGCGCGTCAGCGCGGTACGGCGGATCAAGGCCGCCGCGCGGCAGAGCGACGGTGTTCCGGCCGGCGGGCGGTCGAGGGCGTCCGGGGCAAGGCCCGTTCGGGACCCGAGCGCGGGCCCGGGGGCGGAAGCCTCCGGCGGCAACGCGGGGGGCGAGCCCCCTCAGGACGGAGCGGACCGCTCGGACGGGGGCGGCAGGGACAGCGAGAGAGACGAGGAACCCACGCGCATCACCGCCGTCCGCCGCACCGCCGCAGCCGCTCGACGCGGCCGAGCCCTCCACCTCGCCGGCTGCGCCGCCCTGCTGGCCGTGGCCCTCACCGCCGGCTCCATAGCGCTCGGCGCCATACGCGACAGCGGCACCCAGGGCCTCGCCCCCACCTCCGCCGCCGTCTCCCCCGGCCTCCTCACCACCGCGGACCTGGACACGGGCATCACCACCCTCCAGGCCCATCTGCGCGACCAGCCGAAGGACCACACCGGCTGGGCCACCCTCGGCCTCGCCTATGTGGAGCAGGCTCGCACCAACGGTGACCCCTCCCGCTACCCCCAGGCCGAGCGGGCCTTCGATCGCTCGCTCGCCCTGGACCCCGCCAACGACCAGGCCCTCTCCGGCCGCGCCGCCCTGGCCGCCGCCCGGCACGACTTCGAGGACGCCTTGAAGCAGGCCGACCGGGCCCTGAGGGAGAACCCGTACAACGAACGCGCCCTGTGCAGCCGGATCGACGCGCTCGTCGAACTCGGCCGTTACCAGGACGCCGGCAAGGCCGCCGAGACGGCCGACGACCGCCGCCCGGGCATCCCCGTCTTCACGCGGTACGCCTATGTGCACGAGTTGCGCGGCGACGTGAGCACGGCCCGGCGCGTGCTGGAGCAGGCGCTCTCCTCCGCGCTCTCCCCCGGCGACATCGCCTACGTCGCCACCCAGCTCGGCCAACTCGCCTTCAGCCAGGGCGACCACGACAGCGCCCGCACGCACTACGCGCGCGCCCTCGCCGCCGACGAGAACTACGTCCCCGCCCTGGAGGGCCGCGCCCGCGCCCGGGCCGCCGGCGGTGACAGGTCCGGCGCGGTGGCGGGCCTGAGGGACGTCGTCGCCCGCTACCCCCTGCCCGGTCCGCTCGTCGAACTCGGCGAGCTGTACGAGGCGGCCGGCGACAAGGTCAAGGCCGAGGACCAGTACGCCCTCGTCGACGCCTGGACCGCCCTCGCCCGGGCCAACGGCGTCAACGCCGACCTCGACACCGCCCTCGCGGCAGCCGATCACGGAGACAAGGCCTCCGCCCTGCGCGCCGCCCGCACCGAGTGGGACCGCCGCCGCACCGTGCACACCGCGGACGCCCTCGCCTGGGCGCTGCACGTCAACGGCAAGGACAAGGAAGCCCTGAAGTACGCCCACGAGGCGACGGCCACCGGTTACCGCAACGCCGCGTTCCTCTATCACCGCGGGATCATCGAGCACGCCACGGGCGACGCCGAGAACGCCCGCGAGAACCTGCGTGCCGCGCTGAAGCTGAACCCCGGCTTCTCACCGCTGGGCGCCCGCGAGGCGCGTACGGCTCTGAAGGAACTGGAGGCGGCCGAGTGAGCCCCCGCCGGCTGTTCGCCTCCGCCGCGGCCGTCCTCACGACGACCTGCGCGCTCGCGCTGTTCTCCGCCCCTCCCGCGAGCGCGCACCCCCTCGGCAACTTCACCGTCAACCGGTACGACGGCCTCGTCGCCGCCCCCGGTGAACTGCGCGTCCATCATGTCGAGGACCTCGCCGAGATCCCGGCGACCCAGGCCGGGCCCGAGATCGAGAAGGCCGGCATGACGGCCTGGGCCCGGGAGCGCTGTGCGGCGGCCTCACGGGACAGCGAGGTGACCGTGGACGGCCGTACGGTCGAACTGACTCCGACCAGCAGCCATGCGCGCGTGCGGCCCGGTCAGGCGGGGCTGGACACCCTCCGCGTGGAGTGCCGGCTGACGGCGCCACTCCCCGAGGACGCGACGGCCGACGTCGGTTTCCGCGCTGCGGGCGCCCAAGCCGGCCCCGGTTGGCGGGAGATCACCGCGCGGGGCGACCGGATGACCCTCGCCGCGTCGGACGTACCGAAGAACTCGATCTCCCGCGAACTGACCGAGTATCCCGAGGAGTTGCTGTCCTCCCCCGCCGATGACAAGAGCGCCTCCCTGCGGGTGCGCCCCGGCGGTCCGGCCCTCGCCGAGGCGGAGCAGGACGCGCCCGGCTCCGCCGTCCTGCCGCGTGGCGCCGACCGCTGGACGCGTGCCCTGGACGACCTGGTCTCCCGGCAGGACCTCACCGTCGGCTTCGCCGCCCTGGCCCTGGTCATCGCGGTCTTCCTCGGTGCCATGCACGCGCTCGCCCCGGGGCACGGCAAGACCATCATGGCCGCGGTCGCGACCGCACGCGGCGGCGACGCCCGCCTCAAGGACGTCCTGCCCCTGGCCGCCTCGGTGACGGTCACCCACACACTGGGCGTGGTGGCCCTGGGCGTCCTGGTCACGGCCGGCTCGGCGGCGGCCCCCTCGGTCATCACCTGGCTGGGCATCGCGAGCGGCGTCCTGGTGACACTGGCGGGAGCGACGCTGGTACGCCGGGCGTGGCACATCCGCGGGCACGGCCATGGGCACAGCCACGCACACGGGCACAGCCACTCACACGGGCACAGTCACCCGCACGGCGACGACCACTCCCATGAGCACCCGCATGATCACGACAAGCCCGCCCACGACCGCACCCACTCACCCGAGCCCGCCCACGACCGCGAACCGGCCCTGGCGGTGGCCCACACGCACCCCACCCCGCAGCCCCATGCACACGCCCGGGCCGCCCACGCCCCTCACCACGAGCACGGCAACGAGCACGGCAACGACCACCCCCCTCACCACCACAGCCACACCCACCCCCACGAAGACGCCCACACCCACACCCACACCCACGGCCTACTCACCCACACCCACGGCGTTTTCACCCACACCCACTCCACCGCCCCCACCCTCCGCGGCACGATCCTCCTCGGCTTCGCGGGCGGCATGGTGCCCAGCCCCTCCGCGATCGTCGTGCTGGTGGGCGCGGCGGCGCTCGGCAAGGCGTGGTTCGGGCTGCTGCTCGTCGTGGCGTACGGCGTCGGCCTCGCCCTCACCCTCACCGCCGCCGGGTTCGCCGTGGTCAGGCTGGGCAGCTTGGTCAGCCGGGTGCTGGACCGGGGTGCCGGCTGGGCCGCGCACCCGGTCACGAACTTCCTGCGCAGGACCGCGCCGCTGGGATCCGCGTTCCTGGTCGTCCTGCTCGGAGTCGGATTGGTGTTCCAGGGGGCGGCATCCGCACTCGGCTGAGCTACTTTTGGGGAGAAATAAGACGGAGTGGAGAGTGCGCACGGATGCGAATGGGGGACGCCCGTGTCCGAAGAACCGGGCAGTGAACGGCTGATCGCAGATCGCTACCGCCTTCTGTCCCCGCTCGGCGAGGGCGGCATGGGCACCGTGTGGCGTGCCCGTGACGAGCTGCTGCACCGCGAGGTCGCCGTCAAGGAGGTGCGCGCGCCGCACGGGCTGCCGGCGCCGGAGGTCGAGCGGATGTACGCCCGGCTGGAGCGCGAGGCGTGGGCGGCGGCGCGGGTCGCCAACCGCAATGTCGTGACGGTGTACGACGTGGCGACGCAGGACGGCCGGCCCTGGATCGTGATGGAGCTGGTCCGCGGCATCTCGCTGGCCGAGCTGCTGGACGCCGAGGGCCCGGTGAGCCCGCAGCGCGCCGCGCACATCGGCGCCGAGGTGCTGTCGGCCCTGCGTGCCGCGCACGAGGCCGGGGTGCTGCACCGGGATGTGAAGCCCGCCAATGTGCTGATGTCGAACGACGACCGAGTGGTGCTGACCGACTTCGGTATCGCCATGGTCGAGGGCAGCTCGGCGCTGACCATGACCGGCGAGGTCATCGGCTCCCCGGAGTTCCTCGCCCCGGAGCGGGCACTGGGCCGCACACCCGGCCCCGAGTCCGACCTGTGGTCCCTCGGCGTGCTGCTGTACGCGGCTGTGGAGGGCAACTCCCCGTTCCGTCAGGACACCCCACTCAGCACCCTGCGCGCGATCGTGGACGAGGAGCTGCCGCCGCCGCACCGGGCCGGGCCGCTCACGCCGGTCATCGAGGGGCTGCTGCGCAAGGACCCGGCCGAGCGGCTGTCCGCCGACCGGGCCGAGCAGGATCTGCGGACCATCGGCGCCGGGGGTGCCCCCCGCGCGGCGGCTCCCTACCCGCCGACGATCGCGGCGCATCCGGCACCCGGCGCGCCGACTGCCCCCACGTCCCCCGTGCCATCGCCCGGACCGACCAGGCCCACGCCGGCCACGGGGCAGGCGCAGGACACCGCTCCCGCCCGGCCTGACCGCAACCGGCGCGCCGCCGCCGTTCTGATCGCGGGCGCCCTCGCCCTGGCGCTGGCCGTGGCGGGGCTGACGTACGCGCTGCTCAACCGCGGTGACGGGGGCGGGAACGAAGGCGGTGGGAACGCCACCGGCCGGACGCAGGACCCGACTTCACAGGCCGAGACCGAGGACGAGAACACCACCGGCGGGGACGACACCGCGAAGCCCAGCCCGAGCAGGAGCCGTACGACAGCGCCCCCGGCGCAGTCGGTGCGGGTGACGCTTGCGGGTTCCCACACGGAGTACTCCGGGGCCTGCCCGCCGCCCACCGGTGCGGCGCCCGCCTTCACGGCGACGTTCACGGTGGGGCGGCTGCCGGCCGAGGTCAGCTATCGCTGGGTTTCCGAGGACGGCGAGGTCCTGGATCAGGGCTGGAAGACGCTCTCGTTCCCGGAGGGCGGTGGGCGCACCAAGCAGGACAGGGTGTTCCTGACGACGTACGACGAGAGCGGGACGTTCGAGAGCGAGATCGGCGTCGAGGTGCGGGACCCGGTGGAGACGAAGTCCGAGTCGGTGCCGTTCTCGGTCACCTGTGTGACGGAGACCCCGACGGACGGGGTCTCGCCATCCCCCACCGAGGAGCAGACCTCGTAGAGGGCCGGAGCGGCCGTGGGTGGATCAGGCCGCGCTGTCCAGCACCGGCAGATAACCACCTGACTGGCCCGCGGCCGTCGGGTGGTAGGACTCCGGGATGTTGAACCAGTTGACGGAGTGCATCCAGGGGCTGCCGGAGCAGAGTTCGTGCCCGGTGAACGCGGGCCGGACGTCACCGAAGGTGAAGCCGTGGTCCGCGGCGCGCTTCGCGGTCGCGGCGTCGATGTAGTCGGCCGCGCCGTTGAGCGCCCTGCGCTTGGTCTCGGACAGACCGAGGCAGCCCGACGCGCCCAGCTTGTAGAAGCGGGGGTAGCCGAGGACGACCACCTGGGCGGACGGTGCCTTGGCCCGGATGGCCGAGTAGACGGTGTCGAGCCGGCCGGGCAGTGTCGAGTCGACGTACGCCTTCGCGGTGTTGATGCGTGAGACGCAGGCGCTGTCGGACTGGAGCACGCAGGTCTGCATGATGTCGGAGAAGCCCGCGTCGTTGCCGCCGATCGTGACGGAGACGAGTGCGGTGGAGGAGCTGAGCGGGCCGAGCTGACTGGCGGTCACATCACTCGTACGGGCGCCCGCGCAGGCGGTGAAGTCGAACGACGAGGGTGCGTTGGCGGCGGCCCACAGGTACGGGTACGCCTTCGTGCTGCGCTTGCAGTCGCCGCTGGAGGCGATGTAGCTGCCCGCTCCCAGGCCGGAGGAGTAGGAGTCGCCGAGGGCCACATAACCGCCGGCGGCGGCGGTGTCGGCGGCCTGCGCGGTGGCGGTCCCGGTCAGGACGGTGCCGACGGCGAGGAGGAGCGAGGCGACGAATGCGGTAAATCGGGAACGTCTCATGGAACCTCCCTATAGCAGGATCTCTGCCATAACCGTCGTACCAACTACGCGTGTTGACGGGAAGTGTCCATGCCAAGTTTTTGAGGTGCCGCCGCCTTCGTCTCAATGACGCGTGGCCTCCCCGGACTTCCTCAGACTTCCGCTCGGCCCCCTCGACCCCCGGAGAACGGGTCGGGTCGCAACCGCATACGAACAGATGTCAAGAGGTCGTTCGCATCTTGACGACCGCCGCGGCACTGCGCGACATTGAAGCCCGGCATCCGGCGCTTCGGGGGGCAAAGTCGCCAATGCAGACCTTAAGCAACAAGACAGCTATGTCCGAGGAAACCGAGCGGGCGCGGTCAGGACCGGGGAGGGACCTGACGCCGCTGCTCGCGGGCGCCGCGACGGCTGTGGGGGGATTCGGCGCGGTGCTCGCACTGGTCGACTCCGGCTCGCCGCTGCGCGGCCCGTTCACCTTGTTCTTCCTCCTGGCGGCGCCGGCCGCGGCGATCGCCGCCGCGCTGCGCGGGCTGGAACCCTTCGGCCGCACGGTCGCCGCGGTCGCGGGCGCGGTCGTCGTCAACATGCTGGTGGCCCAGGGCATGCTGGCCGTGCACCGGTGGTCGGTACGCGGCGGGATCGTGGCGGTGACCGCGATCAGCGCCCTCCTTCTCCTGCTGGTTCTGGCAGGGCGGCTGCGCGGCCGTGACGACGCGAAGGCGGAGTGACCGACGTGGACATCAGCGTGTACCGCCCCGGCGAGCTCAGCTCGGCCGACCGGGCGGCCTGGACCTCCTTGCAGTCCAAGGCCCATCTGCAGGGTTCACCCGAGCTGGGCAACCCCTTCCTCTCCCCCGAGTTCGCGCTCGCGGTCGGCCGCTGCCGGCGCGGGGTGCGGATCGCGGTCGTACGGGAGGGCGGCGAGCCGGCCGCGTTCTTCCCGTTCCAGCGGACGGCGGCCGGAGTGGGCCGGGCCATCGGCCTCGGTGTCTCGGACGCCCAGGGCGTCGTGCACCGGCCCGGGTTCACCTGGGACGCCAGGGAGCTGCTGAAGGCGTGCGGGCTCGTCGTCTTCGAGTTCGACCACCTGGTGGAGGGCCAGGCGGCGTTCACGGCGGAGGCCACCGGCAGCTACCCGTCCCCGGTCATCGACGTCGACCAGGGGTACGAGGCGTACCTCGGTCAACTGCGCGAGCGATCGCCGAAGTTCACCCGGACGACGCTCGCCAAGGGGCGCAAGCTGGGCCGGGATCACACCGACGTGCGGTATGTGCACGACGAGCGGGACCCGGCCGCGCTGCGCACGCTGATGGCCTGGAAGTCCGCGCAGTACCGCAGGACCGGGCGCAGCGACCGCTTCGCCCAGGAGTGGATCACCCGGCTCGTGGAGCAGCTGTTCCACACCCGCTCCGAGCCGTTCGCGGGGATCCTGTCGGTGCTGTACGCGGGAGGCAGGCCGATCGCCGCGCACTTCGGGCTGCGCTCCGAGCGGGTGCTGGCGTGCTGGTTCCCGGCCTACGACCCGGAGTTCTCGAAGTACTCCCCGGGGCTGGTCCTGCATCTGCGCATGGCCGAGGCGGCTGCCGCCGACGGCATCGCCCATCTCGATCTCGGGCGAGGCCAGAAGGAGTACAAGGACTCCCTGAAGACACGCGAGCTGTCGGTGTCGGAGGGGTGGGTGACCCGGCGTCACCCGGTCGCGTTCGGCCACCGGGCACGCCGTGCCCCGGTCCGGGCGCTGCGCAACACCGTGCAGACCCGGCCGGAGCTGTTCGAACCGGCGGACCGCCTCCTCAAACGCATGGGGCGGATCCGTTCGGGACGAGGGTGACAGCAGGGTCAACTGGACCGGTTACGGTCAAAACAACAAAAACGTGAGAGCTCGTTCCAGCTCTTGCCATACAGTCTCAATCATCAATACCGTCGTACATCTCACCCGCATCGGACTGTCGTACGCGGCTCCAGGGGAGGGCTCAAGGCCGCGGCAGTCCCGGCGCGGGGCGCGGTAGGGGGGTGCTCGGTGACGGTGTCCGCACTTGTTTCCGAGTCGTGCCGCGCGACCGGCTGCCGGTTCACCGGCGGTCGGCCACACATGCCAGCTCACCGCACGCGCACGGAGTTCTGTTCCTCCGTGCCGTGAGTGAGAACCCCCCTTTCGAACCGGACACAATGCCGGGCCGCCCAGGGGCGGGCGGTCCACCGGACGAGAGGGACCAGACTCATGAGCTCTGTTCTGCGCCCGGCGGTCGCGGACCAAGGTCCGACCACTGCCGGCAAGTACCGGCCCGTCTCCTCGCATCTGGCCATCGCGCCGCCGGTGAGCGTGGTGATCCCGGCCATGAACGAGGCGGAGAACCTTCCGTACGTCTTCAAGACCCTGCCGGACTGGATACACGAAGTGGTCCTGGTGGACGGCAACTCCACCGACGACACCGTCGATGTGGCCCGAGGGCTGTGGCCGGACGTGAAGGTCGTGCGGCAGCGCGGCAAGGGCAAGGGGGATGCCCTGATCACCGGGTTCGAGGCGGCCACCGGCGACATCATCGTGATGGTCGACGCGGACGGCTCGGCCGACGGCAACGAGATCCTGTCGTACGTCTCCGCCCTGGTCTCGGGCGCGGACTTCGCCAAGGGGTCCCGTTTCGCCAACGGCGGCGGCACCGACGACATGACGCCGATCCGCAAACTCGGCAACTGGGCGCTGTGCACGGCCGTCAACCGCAAGTTCGGCGCCCGCTACACCGACCTCTGCTACGGATACAACGCGTTCTGGCGGCACTGCCTGGACAAGATCGACCTCGACTGCACCGGCTTCGAGGTGGAGACCCTGATGAACATCCGGGTCGTCAAGGCGGGGCTGAAGGTGCAGGAGATACCCAGCCACGAGTACCTCCGCATCCACGGCACGAGCAATCTGCGGGCCGTGCGGGACGGGCTGCGGGTGCTCAAGGTGATCCTCAAGGAGCGCTCCAACCGACGTGCCCTGCGCCGCCGCACCGCCGCGGCGCACTCCCCGACGCTCGGCTCGGTGGCGTCGGTCCAGCCGGTTCACCCCGTTCGCTCGGTCCGGGGAGAGGCGTCTTGAGCGGTCCCGACATCTCCGTCGTGATCTGCGTGTACACCGAGGACCGCTGGGAGGACATCCTCGCGGCGGTCTCCTCGGTGCGGGCGCAGTCGTATCCGGCGCTGGAGACGCTGCTGGTCGTCGATCACAACGAGGCGCTCCTGGAGCGGCTCACCAAGGAGTACAAGGAGTCCGAGGAGTCCGAGGAGTCCGAGGAGTCCGAGGCCGGCGCGGGCGAGGTGCGGGTGCTCGCCAACGCGGGCCCCCGCGGCCTGTCCGCCGGCCGCAACACCGGTATCGCCGCCTCCTACGGCGAGGTCGTCGCGTTCCTCGACGACGACGCGGTGGCCGAGCGCGACTGGCTGCGGCACTTCGCGGCCGGGTACGCCGACCCGCGCGTCATGGCCGTCGGCGGGCGGACCGAGCCGATCTGGGCGTCGGGGCGCCGGCCGCACTGGTTCCCGGAGGAGTTCGACTGGGTGGTGGGCTGCACCTACCGGGGCCTGCCGCCCGGCCGGGTGCGCGTGCGCAACGTCCTCGGCGGCAACGCCTCCTTCCGGCGTACGGCGTTCGACTTCGCGGGCGGTTTCGCCACCGGCATCGGACGCGACGGCGACCGGCTGCCGCTGGGCTGCGAGGAGACGGAGCTGTGCATCCGGCTCACCCGGGCCCGGCCCGACGCGGTACTGCTGATCGACGACCGTGCCGTGATCCACCACCGGGTGCCCGGACCGCGCGAGCACTTCCGGTACTTCCGCACCCGGACGTATGCCGAGGGCCTGTCGAAGGCGCTGGTGGCCCGGAGCGTCGGTGCGGACAAGGGACTCGAGTCCGAACGCCGGTACGCCACCCGGGTCCTGCCGGCCGGGGTGGCGCGGGGGCTGCGGGACGCGCTGCTGGCCCGGCCGGGCGGCGCGGGGCGGGCCGGGGCGATCGTCGCCGGGGTGCTCACCGCGGCCGGTGGGTACGTGGTGGGGAGTGCCCGGGCGCGGCGGGGCGGAGCCGGCTACTCCGTCGCGGCGGTCGAGGGGGCGGCCGGCACCGAGGAGGCAGCCGGCACCGAGGGGGGAGCCGGCACCGAGGGGGGAGCGGGCACCGAGGGGGGAGCGGGATGAGCGAGCCGCGCGTACCGATTCTCATGTACCACGCCGTCTCCACCACGCCGAACGACGCCACCCGCGCGCTGTCGGTGGCACCGGAGGCGTTCGCCGAGCAGATGGCGCTGATCGCCGAGCTGGGGCTGACGCCGGTCACCACCGCCGACCTCGCGGCCCGCTGGCGCTCGGGCCGACCGCTGCCCGAGCGGCCGGTGCTGATCACCTTCGACGACGGCTACGAGGGTGTGCACCGGCACGCGCTGCCCGTGCTCGCCAAGCACGGTTTCGCGGCCACGGTGTTCGTCTCCACCGGCTGGCTGAAGGGCCCGCACGACATGGGCGGCGGCCTGGACACCATGCTCGACTGGGACCAGGTCCGCGAACTGGCCGGGGCCGGCGTCGAGATCGGCGGTCACAGCCACACGCATCCCCAGCTCGACCAGCTCCCGGACGACAGGCTGCGCTCCGAGCTGATCCTGTGCAAGGAGATCGTCTCGGACCGGCTGGGCACCGTCCCGGCCTCGTTCGCCTACCCGTACGGCTACTCCAGCCGCCGGGTGCGCGAGGCGGTACGGGAGACCGGGTACGCCCAGGCGCTCGCCGTGAACAACGGCCTCGCGCGGCGGCGGCAGGGCCCGTACGCCCTCACCCGGCTCACCGTGCGCCGCGCCACCGGTATCGAGGAGTTCGGGCGGCTGGTCCAAGGCCGTGCGATCGCCCGTTCGTTCGCCGGGGACCGTGCCCTCACCAAGGGGTACGCCCTGGTCCGCAGAGCACGACAGGTCCGCCGGAAGGCCATCCGTACCCGTGTCTGACACGACGACCACGACCGAGCCCGAAGCCGGAGACGCGACGGCGTCCGAGCAGTCGGGGCGCCGGCTCCGCCTGCCCGGCCTGGGCGGGTCCGCCGGTGGCAGCCAGCTGTTCCGCAACGCCTACGCCCTGATGCTCAACACCGGTATCTCCGCCGTGCTGGGGCTCGGATTCTGGCTGGCCGCCGCCCGCCACTACTCCGAATCCGCGGTCGGCCAGGGTTCCGCCGCGATCGCCGCGATGAAGTTCCTCGCGGGACTGACCGCGGTGACGCTGACGGGGGCGCTCGCGCGTTTCATCCCGGTGGCTGGGCGCGCCAGCGGACGGCTCATCTTCCGTACGTACGCGGGCAGTTGCGTGGTGGTTGCGCTGGCCGCGGGCGCCTTCCTGCTGACGCTGGATCTGTGGGGGCCGTCGTACCGGTTCCTGCACGGGGCGGCCGGCGGGCTCTTCTTCGTCGTGGCCGTCGTCGCATGGAACCTGCTCACGCTCCAGGACGGGGTGCTGACCGGGCTGCGCAGCGCGGCATACGTGCCGGTCGGCAACACCGTGTTCTCCGCGGTGAAGCTGGCGCTGCTGGTGGCCTTCGCGGTGGCGATCCCCACCGCCGGTGTCTTCGTGTCGTGGGTCGCGGCGATCGCGGTGTCGGTGCTGCCGCTGGGCTGGCTGGTGTTCCGGCGGTTGGTGCCGCGCCATGTGGCGGCGACCGAGAACCGCGCCCGGCCGCCGTCGCTGCGGGAGATCGGGAAGTTCCTCGCGGGTGACTACACCGGCTCGCTGTTCTCGCTGGCCGTGGTCTATCTGATCCCCGTGATCGTGGCCGCGCAGGTGTCCGCCGAGGACAACGCGTACTTCTACATCACGGCCACCATCGGCGGCACCGTCAATCTGCTCGCCATCAACATGGGTGCCTCCCTCACGGTCGAGGGTTCGCACGCCCCGCGGCGGCTGGCCGCCAACACCCGTGCCGCGCTGCGGCGCATGGCGCGGATCATGGTGCCGGTCTGCGCGATCCTGTTCTTCGGGGCGCCGTGGATCCTGGGCGTCTTCGGCCAGGGTTATGCGGACGCGGCCACCCCGCTGCTGCGCTGGTTCGCGGTCGGCGCGCTGCTGCGGGTCGTCATGGAGACGTACTTCGCGGTCCTGCGTGCCCAGAGCCGCACCGCCGGACTGGCCTGGCTCCAGGGCCTGCTGTGCGCCCTGGTGCTCGGCCTGACGCTGCTGCTGCTCCCCCGCATGGGCCTGACCGGCGCCGGTGTCGCCGAGATCGTCGCGCTGTCGGTGATCGTCGCCATCGCCGCGCCCAAGCTGTACCGGACCGCGCGGGCCACGGCGGCGGAGGTGCCTCAGGACACGGCCCCGGACGGTGACCTCTCCGACCTCGGGGCGCGCGAGGCGTCGGCGGGGGCGCGCAAGCGGGGGCCCGCCTGGGCGCTGGACAGCGACACCCTGGCCCTCGGCATCCATGTGGACTTCGACCATCTGGAGCGCCGGCCCGACGTCCGCCCGGGGCCGGGCACGCCACCCACGGGCACCCCGTCGCTCCGCCCGGAACACCGGCCGGCCTGGGCACGCGAGCCGGAGTTCGGGCTCCCGGTGGAGGAGCGCGCACCCGGCTCGGAGGCGTCGCTGGGCCCGGCGGAGGTGGACGCGCCCTTCGAGTCCGAGTTCGACGCGGGCAAGGGCGAGGAGGCCGCACTGCCAGAGCGCGAGGAGGCTGCCGTACGGGAGGAGGCCGTCGTACGGCAGGACAGAGCCGTACGGGAAGAGCCGCCCATGCACGAAGAGGCCGTACGACAGCCGCAGGCGCCCGCCCCGGCCTGGGCCGAGCGTCTGCTGCCCACCCGGGCCGGGGTCGTCCTCGGCTGTCTGCTGGCAGCGGCGCTGCTGCTGTACTGGGTGCCCGCGCTGCGGCTCGGCGAGGCCGATCTGGACCGGATGGGCGGGCTCGGGCTGGTCTCCGTGCTGCCGTTGCCCACGCTGGCCGGGGCCGCGTTGCTGACGGTGGTGTTCGCCTCGCTGCTGTGGCTGGGCCGTGAGCATCGGGCGCTGCTGCTGGTGACTTTGCTCGCGACGGTCGTGTCGCTGCACTCCCTGCCCGCGCTGATCGAGACCGAGCCGCGGTTCGCGACGGCCTGGCAGCACCTGGGCTTCCTCGACTACATCGACCGCACCGGGTCGGCCGTGCCCGACCTGGACGCACGCTGGAGCTGGCCCGGGTTCTTCGCGGTCGCCGCGTTCGTCGCGAAGGCGTGCGGGGTCGGTGACCTCACCGAGGTCATCCGCTGGTGGCCGCTGACCGTGCAACTGCTCTACCTGGTGCCGATGTTCCTGCTGGTGCGCCATATGCGGGCGAGCTGGCGCGCCAAGTGGACCGGAATCTGGGTGTTCGTGCTCAGCGGCTGGGTGGGCCAGGACTACTTCTCACCGCAGGGCTTCACCTATCTGCTGTACCTGGTGTTCGCGGCGGTCCTGCTGGTCTGGTTCCGGGCGCCCGGCGTGATCTGGACGAAGCGCCGGCCGGGCGAGGCCGAGGTCGAACCGGCCGGCCGGGGACAGCGGGCCGTGCTGCTGGGCGTGGTGACGGCACTGTTCGCGGCGAGCGTTCCGGCCCACCAGCTGACGCCGTTCGTGATGCTGGGCGTGCTGACCGGTCTCGTACTGATCGGCAAGTCCGAACTGCGCGGCCTGCCCCTCCTGTTCGGCGTCCTGGTGACGGCCTGGATCGGCTTCATGGCCGAGCCGTACTGGTCCGGGCACTTCGACGAACTCTTCGGCGGGGTCGGCGGCGTCGGCACCAATGTGTCGTCCTCCGTCTCCGGCCGCATCGAGGGCGGCAGCTCCACCCACAAGCTCGTGCTGTACACCCGGGTGCTGCTCGCCGGCAGCGTGCTGGCGATGGCCTGCTGGGGCTGGTGGCGTCGCCGCTTCCACCACTACCGGGAGCGCTCGCTGCTCGTCCTCACCTTCGTACCGTTCCTCGGCTTCGGGATGCAGTCCTACGGCGGTGAGATGGCGCTGCGGGTCTTCATGTTCGCCCTGCCCGGCGCCGCTCTGCTCGCCGGACTCGCGCTGTTCCCGCGCACCGGCGTCACCGCGACGGAGCGCGACAAGGACCGGGTGAGCCTCGCGCCGCTGGCCGCGCTCATGGCGGGCCTGGTGCTGATGGGCGGCTTCCTGGTGGCCCGGTGGGGCAACGAGCCGTTCGAGCGGGTCCGGCCCGGCGAGGTCGCCGCCATGGAGTATGTGTACGCCCATGACGACCCGAGCCTCAGGCTGCTGTGGCTGAGCGACGACCCGGTCAACGTCGTGACGCCGTCGATGCCGTGGGGGGCGCGGGACATGGAGAAGGTGGAGTACCTGCCGACGCTCGCGCCGGCGGACCCGGTGCTGGTCTCGGGTCTGGTGAAGGCCCTCAAGGACGCGGGCCCGAACTCGTATCTGATGATCAACCGTGGTCAGGTCACCTATCTGCGGATGGACGTGGGCTATTCGGCGACCTGGGAGTCACGGCTGATCCAGAACCTGGACAGGCGGCAGGAGCTGAAGAAGGTTCTCGCCAACGGCGACGTGACGATGTACGCGCTCCGGAAGAAGCCGGCCGGCGAGGTCCCGAAGGCCGATCCCGGGCCGATCGGGCCGCAGGTGACCTGGACGCCGTGGTCGGTGGTCGGAGGGCTCGCGGCACTCGCGCTGATCGTGCTGCTGATGGCCCGCGAGCTCGTCCGGGTAGCGATGGCACCGAGCGTGCGGCAACTGCGGTGGTTGCAGAGCAGCTTCTGGTTCTCACTGCCGCTGCTGGCCGTGCTGCTGGCCTCGCTGGTGCAGCGGTTCCTGACGATCAAGTAGCCGGGTGGAGGTCCGCGGCGGCGGGCGGGTCGAGTGGTTCAGCGGTTCAGGTGTTCAGTTGTCGAGCGGTTCAGCGCTTGAGCCACTTGACTTCGTACGCCTGCAACGTGACCTTCTTTCCGTCGAGCTCGACGGCGGTCTGCCGGTCGAGGGTGTTCACGGCCAGGACGACGTCGCCGGTGGCCAGTACCCGGACGTCGGGCGTGTCGACGGACACCTTCTCGTAGTCCGTCCCCGGCGGGAACTCCTTGCCGAACCGGGCGATCAGGTCGTACATCGGCAGCGCACGGCCGCCGTCGGCGCTGTCGGTCGGTGTCCACAGACAGCCGGGGCAGTCGCGGCCCGTCTTGTTCTCGGGGTTCCAGTAGAACGCGGAGGACACGCCGCCCTTGGCCAGGGCCATCATCCCGGCGGCCTGGACGGCGACGCGGCGGGGCTCCGACCAGCCCTCGCGGTCGTCGTCGGCGTCGGCGGGCTCGACGTAGTACTCGGCCCACCACAGCGGCAGATCGCCGGTCTGCTGCCGCACCCACCGGCTGACGGCAGTGAACTTCTCGGTGGCCGTGAACTCGTCGGGCAGCAGCTCGTCGTCCCGGGTGTAGCTGGAGCCGTCGACCACGACGAAGTCGGCGCCGGTCTTGTGCCGGTTCCAGTACCGGAAGGCGTCGACGGTGCGCCGGTCCAGGGCGCCCCAGGCGCCCTTCACAGCGGTGGACGCCTCCGCGGCCCGCGGGTCGACACTGTCCATCACGAGGTACGGCCCACCCACCATGATGCCGGGGTCGACCTTCTTCAGCGCCTTGTGGACGAGGTTGTACAGCCGGGTGTAGCCCTCATGGTCCCAGCGGGCCTCGGCGTCGTTCCAGAAGCCCTTGAACTCGTTCCACACGATGAAGTGGCGTACGTCGGGATAGCGCTTGGCGACGGTCACGGCGAGCGCGGCGAAGTCGTCGAAGTGCTCGGGGTCGGGCGCCGTCTCCAGGGCGGCCTGGCTCCAGTCCGTGCTGTCGACGCCGGGCTCGCCGCCCTTCATCCAGTCGGGGGCACAGCACAGGGTGATGACCGGGGTGCCGCCGGAGGCGCGGACGAAGTCGATACGGCGGTCCATCGCCTCGAAGTCGTAGCGTCCCTCGACCGGTTCGGGGTTGTCCGCGCCCCAGCCCATGATGTGCTGGATCTGGGGCAGTCCCCCCGCGTCCGCGAGCCGTTTCTCGACGCGCCCGACGGCGGCCGACTCGCCCTCGTCGGCGCTGTACTGGGTGTGGGTGAACCCCCATCCGACCTCGGGGTCCGTGCCGTCCGGCGGGGCGGCCGGGGTGCCGTGCACCTTGTCGCCGTCGCGTGTGGTGCCCGCGGTGCTCACGCCGTCGCCGGGAAGCGTGTTGAGCAGGGTCACCACCAGGGCCAGCGCGGCCAGACCCACACCGAGCAGCGCGGTGAGCCGCCACCGCCGTGCCCCCGAATTCCACCCATGACGTCCCATCAAGGACAACGGTAACGGGGGTGACGGGGGCCCGGGCAGGGTTTGGCGGTACACAGTCGCGTAACAGGAGGCGACGCGGGGCGGGCACCGGTCGCGGACGGCCGACGGCACCGGCGCGGACGGCCGGTGGGCACGGGCGGCGGGCACTGACGGACGGCGGGCACGGGGCACTGACGGACGGCGGGCACCGGGCATGGACCGCTGCGGGCAGGGGGCATGGCCGCCCAGCGGACACGGGGCTTGGACCGTTGGCGGGCGGGGGCACGGACCGCACTGCCGGCACGGGGCATGGACCGCCCTGCGGCGCCAGGCATGGACCGTTGGCGGGATGTGCCACGGAAACCGGGTGCACGGGGGCGCCGTGTGCCGGATCATGGCCGCATGTCTGCGAACCCTCACGACGCTCTGCCGATCCGGCTCAACGTCGACGACAGCGACTCGCCGTCCGACGTCGTCGACGCGCTGTTCCTCGGCCGCTTCGCGACGGGCGAGCAGCCGTACTCGCACGCGGTGAACATCGACCGCGTACGGTCCGGGGCTACCCTTCTGCCGCCGGGCGCCCGTGTGCTGCGCGCGGCTCGCGACGACGACCGCAGCGCGACCCTGGCCGAGGGCGACGGCTGGACCCTGCTGATCTCCCGCTGGAACCGCGGCGCCGATGTCACGGTGACGGCGACCAGCGAGGAACTGGCCGAGCGGGTGCTGGGCGAGGCGACGGACGGCGCGGCCGACGAGCCCGAGCCGCAGCCGGAGAACGTGACCATGGGCTTCTGGTACGTCTCCCCCAGGCGCGGCCCGCACCGCACGACCCGGCAGATCTCCGCGGGCACCTGGGACGAGGTGCGTGCCAACTACACCGCGCCGGTCGCGGACGCGATGGACCGGCTGATGAAGACGACCCCGGAGGACATCGCGGGCCGGCTGCTCCTGCTGCACGGTCCGCCGGGCACCGGCAAGACGTCGGCGCTGCGGACACTGGCCCGCTCCTGGCGGGACTGGTGCCAGGTGGACTGCGTACTGGACCCGGAGCGGCTCTTCTCCGACGTCGGCTATCTGATGGACATCGCGATCGGCGAGGAGGACGCGACGGGCAAGGGCCGCTGGCGGCTGCTGCTCCTGGAGGACTGCGACGAACTGATCCGCGGGGAGGCCAAGCACACGGCCGGACAGGCGCTGTCGAGGCTGCTCAACCTGACGGACGGGCTGCTCGGGCAGGGCCGTAACGTTCTGGTCGGCGTCACCACCAACGAGGACCTGGAGCGTCTCCACCCCGCCGTCGTGCGCCCCGGCCGCTGTCTGGCCCGCATCGAGGTGGGACCGCTGACCCGCCGGGAGGCGGTGAGCTGGCTGGGCACCGAGGAGGGGGTCGGCCGTGAGGGCGCGACGCTCGCCGAGCTGTACGCGCTGCGACGGGGCACGTCACCGACGTCGCTGCCGGAGCCGCGGGAGGGCGCTGACTCGGGGCTCTATCTGTAGCCACGGGCCGCTACCGGTCGCCGCTCCAGCGGGAGGTGCCACCCCCGGCACGAGGTGCCGCCTCGCTGTGCGGGCCGCGTGGAGCGCGCGGTGCTTTCATGGACGTATGACGTTGTTCGTCGGCACGTCGGGGTGGCAGTACAAGGACTGGCGGGACGTTCTGTACCCGGCCGACGTGCCCATGCGGCTGTGGCTCGAGGAGTACACGCGGCACTTCGCGACGGTCGAGATCAACAACGCCTTCTACCGTCTGCCGAGCCGGGAAAACTTCGAGGCGTGGCGGGACCGGGTGCCGGGGGATGTCGTGGTCGCGGTGAAGGCGAGCCGCTATCTGACCCACATCAAGCGACTACGGGATCCCGAGGAGCCGGTGGACCGCCTGATGAGCCACGCTCAGGGACTCGGCCCCCGCCTGGGCCCGGTCCTCCTCCAGCTGCCGCCCACGCTGAAGGCCGACGCCGGGCTGCTGGACACCTGCCTCGCCTGCTTCCCGGCCTCGACGCGGGTCGCGGTGGAGCCGCGGCACGACAGCTGGTGGACGCCGCAGGTGCGGGCGGTCCTGGAATCCCGGGGGGCCGCCCTGTGCTGGGCCGACATCAAGGCCCGTCCGATGACACCGCTGTGGCGGACGGCCGACTGGGGATACGTCCGCTTCCACGAGGGCCGCGCCCAGCGGTGGCCGCACTACGGCCGGCAGGCGCTGGACACCTGGGCGCACCGCATCGCGGACACGTTCTCCGCCGACGACGACGTGTACGCGTACTTCAACAACGACCCGACGGCAGCGGCGGTGCAGGACGCGATGACGTTCGCCCGCAGCGCGTCGACGGCGAACCTGCGACCGACCCGAACCCCGGATCACCTGCTGACAACCGCCTAGACCCTCCAGCCCGTCCTGCCCTTCCACCCCCATGCCCCGTGGCGCCCGCCCCGCGCGCCTCGCGGGAGGGCGCTCGGCACGGATCCG
The DNA here is from genome assembly GCF_043673425.1 of Streptomyces sp. M41. Classification (NCBI taxonomy): domain Bacteria; kingdom Bacillati; phylum Actinomycetota; class Actinomycetes; order Kitasatosporales; family Streptomycetaceae; genus Streptomyces; species Streptomyces sp. M41. Next base: position 408,798 of record NZ_JBIMKE010000004.1, read on the forward strand.
CACCGCGCCTATTTCCCGTAAGCCGCCCGCAGGGCATCGCGCACGGCGGTGAGCGCCTCCGTCTCGTCCAGCCCCAGCCGTCGCGCCCGCTCCACGTAGGCCTGCGCCGCCGACGCCAGCTCGCGCTCCGCGGCCGAGCCGGCCGCGGCCACGAAGGTGCCGTTGCGGCCCCGCGTCTCGATCACCCCGTCGCTCTCCAGCGCCCGGTAGGCCTTGGCGACCGTGTTGGCCGCCAGCCCCAGCGACTCGGCCAGCCCCCGCACGGTCGGCAGCCGGTATCCCACGGGTAGCACCCCCGCCCGCGCCTGCTCGGAGATCTGCGCCCGCACCTGCTCGTACGGGGCCGCACTGTCGTCGATGTGGATCTTCAAGGTCACGCAGGCGATTGTCCCGTACCCCGCGGAAAATGAGAGGCACCCCGGCGCATCCCCCGCGTAGCGTGCGGCTCCATGACCGTGTCTGTCCGCGATCTGCGTCCCGAAGTCCGTGCCGATGTGGAGGGGTTCGTCGGTGTCTGGCATCGCGCCCTCCCCTATCTCGTCGTCACCCCGGAGGCCGTCGTCCACGGCACCGCCCGCGCCCATCCCGACGCCCACGCAAGGCCCCTCGTCGCCGAGGAGAACGGCGAGATCATCGGCACGGCACAGGTCGGCATCGCCCATGACAGCCCAGAACCGGGGCAGGGGTTCATCAATGTGTACGTGCATCCGGAGCACACGCGCCGCGGCGCCGGTGCGCTTCTGCTGCGCGTCGCCGAAGAGCACCTGGCCGCCGTCGGCGCCACCAAGCTCTTCGCCTGGGTGCTGGACGAGCCGGGCAACCGTGCCTTCGCCGAGCGGTACGGCTACCGGGCGAGCCGCTCGGCGCACTTCCTCCGCCTGGACCTGGCGAACGGCGAGCTGCCGCCGCGCCGGCCCCTCCCGCCGGGTGTCGAACTGCGCACCGGCGCGGACTTCGCGCACGACCCGCGCCCACTGTTCGAGCTGGACGCGGAGACGACCCTCGACGAGCCGGGCGACGTCGACGCCGAGTTCACGGATTACGAGGCGTGGCTGGAAGAGACCTGGCGGCATCCGCTGAACGACCATGGGCTGACCTCGGTCGTGCTGGTCGACGGCCGCCCCGCCGCCTTCAGCGCCGCGCGCACGGACGGCGCCACCCGGTACGGCACCGCCATGACCGGCACCGCCCGTGCCTTCCGCGGCCGGGGCCTGGCCAAGCTCGCCAAGAACGACTCCCTGCACCGCGCCCGCGCCGCCGGATACACGGAGGCGTTCACGGGCAACGACACAGACAACGGCCCGATGCTCGCGGTCAACAAGTGGTTCGGGTACGAGATCTGCGCGACGGAGGTCCGCCATGTCCGCGAACTCGGCTGACCGGGCGCGTCCGCTGGAGGTGGTCCTCGTCAAGGCCGGCCGTACGAAGATCCGTTACGCGGCCGAGGTGATCGACGACGACGGCATCCGCATCACGGTCCGGGCCCCCTGGTCCGGCGCCGGGGCCCGGGACTTCGGCTTCGTCCGCTTCGAGCCGGGCGACGTCTTCACGGAGTACTACTGGCGCGACCGCTGGTACGCCGTGAAGGAGGTCCGCGACGCGCGGGGCGGCCTGAAGGGCTGGTACTGCGACATCACGCGCCCCGCCGTCGTCTCCGGGACCGAGCTTGTCGTGGAGGACCTGGACCTGGACCTGTGGTGCTCGGCCGACGGCTCGGACGTGCTGCGCCTGGACGAGGACGAGTTCGCCGAGAGCGGCCTCGCCGAACGGGACCAGCGAGCGGCAGCCGCCGCGCTGACCGCCCTCGACGAACTGGAGGCGCTCGCCACCGGCGACCGTGGCCTGAAATCGCTGCTGACGTAGACCTTGCCCCCACCGGCCGTGCCACCACCCCGTAACCGATGCCGAACACCGTGTCACACGCACCCCCGCTCGCGTGACGACACGCTCACCGTTCGTCACATATCAGCGGTGACGCCCGCCACTGACACCCGAATCGTGACCACGGCCACTGACAGGACCTGCGACGATGAGTAACTCTCGCCCCAAGGGTCTACCTCCATGAGAACGAGGAACTCGGTAGCCCCTGAAGGAGGCCGCCATGCGCCGTGTGACCGTGCAGAAGCCCCTGAAGACGAAGTCGGATGCCCGCCGGGTCCGGGAGGAGGCCGACGAGCGCCCCTCGGGACGACCCGAAGTCCGCAAGGACATCGCCCGCACCTGGTGGCCGGACGGCTGAAACGCGCCACCGGCCGCATGAGACCCGGTCAACCGAGCCGCTTGCGGTAGTGGACGCGGTCGTACGGCCCGTCCATGCGCCGCTCGACGAGCTCACAGTCCTCGCTCGTCATGGCCCGAACGCAATCGAGACCCCGCGGGCCACCCATCCGCAGCGCGGCAGAGGCGGTGACACCGAGACGGCGGGCGTCTCCGCTGCACAAGGCCGGGCCGTCCACAGCCTCGTCCGCATGCACGTCCAAGGACCACCCCGTAGCGTGGATCACGTGCGTTCCGCCTACACCGCCTCTCACTCGGGAGACGACCTCCGTGCGGCGAGCCAACTGCCGGGCGTCCGGACCGGATGATGCGTCCGGGCCGTCCGGCAGCGCCTGCCGACCCGCCTCACCCACGACGCTCCAGGCGGTCCCTTCTGCCCGTGGTCGTCGCCATCGCGATCCTGATCGTGGTGGCCGTGGCCGTCGGCTCGTGGCTGCAGTTCACCGAGCGGCAGGAGGCCGACATACGGCACACCGTCGGATCCTCGGCCGCCGACCGGGTGGATGTGGAGGCCGTGGTCCAGAGCGTCGACGCCGCGGGAAGAGAACTCGTCCTTCGGGTCTGGGTGACCCCGCGCGGGACCCTTGGCGAGGGGGACGGGGCGGCTCCGGTGGCCGATCTCAGCCTCCAGACCTCCGGGGCGACCCTGGGTGACCTGAAGTTCGCGGCGCACGAGCGGCTCACAACGAAAGACGTGCAGGTCGCGCTGACGGGTGGATCGATCAGTGACTACCCGTTCGACACCTACGAGACCGACATCGGGTTCCGGGCGAAGGTGGGCGGCGAGCAGGTGCCGGTACGGATGATGTTCTCCAACAACGACGCGCTCTTCTCGATCTCCGCGGCACCCGTGTCCCCCCGGCAGGAGGCCGTGGTGGCGCTGGGAGTGGCGCGATCGGGCAGCCTGCTCGTCTTCGCGGTCTTCATGATGGTGGCGATGTGGGCGCTTGCGGCGTCGGTACTCATCGGGGCCTGGTACCTGACGACCGGCAGCGAGGGCGTGGTCTGGCCCGGCCTCGCCTGGATGGCCGCGACACTCTTCGCCCTCGCCGCGTTCCGCAACACCGCGCCCGGCACACCTCCGATCGGCTGCGTGCTGGACTGGTTCGCCTTCCTGTGGGCCGAGTCGGTCATCGCCCTCTCCCTCATCACCGTGGTCGTCACCGGCGTCAACAGGGCGGTCCACCAGGACGCGCCGCCCCCGTAGTGGCCCCGCCGCAAACGCGGCCGGGCTCTTCGGCCACCCCATCCTGAGGCCCTGGTTAGCCGTACCTTAAGGCGACCCTAAAGATCGCCATCAACCGCCGCCGGCAGGCCAGTTCGCGGTTTTCTCGGGCTAGCTTCTGATCGCCCCCACGGGATGCCCCCGCATCAGAACCACTGAGGAGATTTTCCATGCCCGCACGCCGTAAGGCCGCCGCCGCAGTCCTCGGCCTGACCCCGCTCGCCCTGACCGCACTCGCCACGGCCCCGGCCACGGCGCACGGTTCGATGGGGGATCCGGTCAGCCGGGTCTCGCAGTGTTACGCGGAGGGCCCCGAGAGCCCGAAGTCGGCCGCGTGCAAGGCGGCGGTCACCGCGGGTGGCACGCAGGCCCTGTACGACTGGAACGGCATACGCATCGGCAATGCGAACGGCCGCCACCAGGAACTGATCCCGGACGGCAAGCTGTGCAGCGCCAACAGTGAGGCGTTCAAGGGCCTCGACCTCGCCCGCGCCGACTGGCCGGTGACGAGCGTGAGCCAAGGGTCGTACACCTTCAAGTACCGCGTGACCGCCCCGCACAAGGGCACCTTCAAGGTCTACATCACCAAGCCCGGGTACGACCCGACGAAGCCGCTGGCCTGGAACGACCTGGATCTGGCCAACCCGGTGGCCACGGCCACCGACCCGGCGGCCTCGGGTGGCTTCTACACCTTCTCCGGCAAGCTGCCCGAGCGCTCGGGCAAGCAGCTGCTGTACGCCGTCTGGCAGCGTTCGGACAGCCCGGAGGCGTTCTACTCCTGCTCGGACGTCTCGTTCGGCGGGGGCGACGGCGCCGCCGGCGGCACCACCGACGACAGCGGCAGCACCGGCAGTGGCAGCTCCGGCGGCAACGGCAACGGCAACGGCAACTCCAGCGGCGAGGCCGCCCCGGCGCCGAGCGCCTCCGCGCCTTCCGAGGAGCAGATCGAGGCCGGTGCCGACCAGTCGACGATCGAGCACAACGGCCATGGGGACCAGGACGCCAGTACGTCGGCGAAGCCGGCCGCCGAGCCGGCCAACCAGCCGAAGGCCGCGGGTGCCGGTGAGAACCTCGCCGAGACCGGCGGGGACAGCAACACCGCGTATCTGGCGATGGGCGGGGCGGCGACGCTGGCGCTGGGTTCGGCGGTCCTGTTCGCGTCGGTGCGCCGGCGTGCGGCCGGTGCCGGCGGCGCCCGCCACGGTCGCTGAGCCGAGAGCTCGCTGAGCCGAGAACTCCGGGGCCTGAACGGCGGCTCAGGCCGGTCAGGCCCCGGCGGTGTGTCTCGGCGGGGTCAGGGTGCTCAGTTGCTCAGCCGATGGCGGACAGGCAGGTGGTGGGCTTGGCCCGGGCCGGGTCGAGTGCGTTGGCCACCTCGTGGAAGGCGATCCGGTCCGTGAGGCCGATGAAGGCGTGCTCGGAGAGGTCGATCGCGCACAGGTCCTGGATCAGGACGTTCTTGACGCCGGGCCCGTTCAGGAACTGGCTCCGGTACGGCGTGACCACCTCGTCGTACTTGGTGGCGATGACCGTGTAGCGGACGCCGGGGACGGTGTCGCCGCCGGCGTTGAGCTTGGCCATGAACTCGGAGCCGACGACCTGCTGGGCGAGGGCGGGGGTGGCGGTGGAGAGCAGGTCCTCGGCACCGGGGAAGTACGGCAGCAGGTTGGTGAGCCCGCCCAGGGTGGTGCCGTGGTTGTTGGGCGCGATCCCGACCAGGGCGTTCACCTTGTCGGCGCCACCGAGGAACTTGAGGTAGTAGCGGGGCATCATGCCGCCCTGCGAGTGTCCGACCAGGTCGGCTTCGGCGGCGCCGGTCGCGGCGAGCACCTTGTCGACATAGGCGGACAGTTGCTCGGCCGACTTCTCGATGGGGCCGAGGGCATGGAAGAAGGGCACGCCGGGCAGTTGGCCGTAGTCGAGGGAGAACACGCAGTAGCCGCGGTTCGTCAAGTAGGGCGCGAGGCCCAGCCAGTTGTCGACGGAGTTGGCGAAGGTGCCGTGCACGAGGACGACAGGGCGGGGATGGGCGGCGGACGGCTTGCAGGAGTAGTCGTTCCAGCCGCCGCGCGAGGTCGCCGCGGTTTCGGCAGCCTGGGCGGGGGTGGCGGCGGCGGTGGTGGGGACGACGGCGACGGCGGCGGTCAGCAGGAGCGCGGCCAGGGGTCTGAGCGCTCGTTTCCAGGGCAGCATCGTGTGATCTCCTTGCGGCTCAAGGGAGGTGCGACGGCCTTACGCCCTGTGATCCGGATCACGAAGGATGCTGTTCACTCGTCAAGTTACGGGCGAGTAGTAGACGTGTGAAGTTACGCGTCAGTAAAAACTTCCAGCGGTAGTTCAGCGGCGGGTCAGCGGTGGATCACCTCTGCCGAACACGACTACTGACGTACCGTCACCACGTCGGCCTGATGGGCCCGTTGGGCGCGATACGCAGCAACCGGTCGAGCAGCTCCCGCACTTCCCCCTCGCCGAGCACGCCGACCCACCCCCGGACGGCGTCCGCGGCCGCCTCCTCCGCCGCGCGGGTGCAGGCCCACCCCCGCTCGGTCAGCACCACCAGCCGTGCGCGGGCATCCCCGGGGTGCGGCCGGCGCTCGGCGTACCCCTTGCGCACGATCTCGTCGACCAGCTGACCGGCGGCCTGCTTGGTCACACCGAGATGGACGGCGAGGTCGGTGGCCGTCGCCCCGTCCGCAGCGAGCCGCGCGAACGCGAAACCGTGCGCGGGCCGCAGCCCCTCGAAACCCCGGGCGACCACACCCTCATGGATGCGCTGAGTGAGCTCACCGGCGACGGCGAGCAGGGCGGCGGAGAGGGCCATGGCTTCGGAGTTCTGCACCCAGGCATTGAAACACCCTTGACGGAAAGGTCAAGCAGCTTGACTATATGGTCAAGTAACTTGTCCATCACTGGAGGTGTCATGCCCGTCGTCCGCCCGTCCGAGGCCGTGGTCCATGAGATGCACGGCGCTCGGTTCGTCTCGCACGCCTCGCCCCGCACCGGGAGCAGGGAACTGTGCGCCTGGCGCGGGGAGATCCCGCCCGGCACCCGGGCGCCCGCCCACACGGTCAGCCGGGAGGAGATCCTGCATGTGCTGCACGGCGAGCTGCTCGTCACCCTCGACGGCCACCCGACCCGCGTCGGCACCGGCGACACGCTGATCATCAACCCGGGCGCGACCCTGGCCGTCGAGAACCCGGCCGACCGGACCGCGATCACCTGGGTCACGACCTCCATCGGGCTGGAGGCAGAACTGGCGGACGGGACCCGCATCGCCCCGCCATGGGCTCGATGAGAGCCAGGCCGCGGACACGACCTACGCCGCCAGCGCCCCCGGCAGCACCGCGCGCGGCCCGAACCTCGCTCGCGCGCGGTCCGCGACCTCCTCGAGCCGACGGGCCTTCTCGTCGAGCGGGTCGAAGGTGAGCTGGTAGGAGGCGTGCTCGGCGGGGTCGAGGCCCTCGGCGCGCAGGGCGAGGGCGCGGACGCGGGCGCGCTGGAGGCCGAGGGCGTCGTACATGCCGTAGGCCGCCCTGGTCAGCGCCGCCGAGTGGGCGGTCGGCTCCTTCAGGGTGCGGCTGCGCGTGGTCGAGGAGCGGTCGGCGTAGCGGACGGTGAGGGTCAGGGTGCGGCAGACCTTGTCCACGGCGCGCAGCCGGGCGCCCAGTTCCTCGGCGGCCGAGAGCAGCGCGCGGCGGTGTCGGCCGGGGTCGAGTTCGTCGCGGGTGAAGGGGCGTTCGGTGGCCAGCGAGCGCGACACGGCGTTCGGCACCACCCGGCCGCGGTCGACACCGCCCGCCTTCTCGTGCAGCTCACGGCCGGCCTTCGCGCCGACCAGCCGCTGGAGCGTGGACAGGGGCGCGGCGGCGACCAGGCCGAGGGTGTCGACGCCGTACTCGCACAGGGTGCGGGCGGTCGCGGCGCCGACGCCGGGCAGCGCGGCGACGGGTTTGTCGGCGAGGAACTCCGCGACGGCGTCCTCGGGGACGGCACACGTCACCCCTGGCCGCGCGTCCCTCAGGGCCATGCGGGCCAGCATCGGCCCCGGTCCCGCGCCGATCACGCAGTCGATCCCGTGGTGGGCGAGGGCGCGCACCCGGATCACCGACGCCAGCTCGACCGCGTCACGCCCGAAGTACCGCTCGGCGCCCCGCAGATCGGCCAGCGCCCCGTCCGGTGGCAGCGCCTGAACGACCGGCGTGAAGTCCTCCAGCAGCCCGAGCAGCCCCGGCAGCCCGGGCAGGGCCGCCTCGGCCGCCGGCGGCAGCTGGAAACGTACGCAGAGGATGGTCATCCCGCACTCCCCGGACTCTGGTGCCACAACTTCCGTACCTGCGAAGGCTCTTGACCCGCCGGTCGAAGATCGGCCCACGGGTGCATCTCGTATCCGGTCGGCATCTGGATGCGCCGGCCGTGCGTCGGATCGTCCCCGTCCCCTGCCGCCACGGGCTCCGCCAGCCGCGCCGCCACCACGTCCAGGCCACCCTCGGCACGCAGCTCGATCAGCTCGGCGAGGTTCCAGGCGGCGGAGCCCACCACGCTCAGGCTGCGCGGCCCGCGCCGCTGTACGACCCCCCGCACCAGCAGCAGCCAGGAGTGGAAGACGGTGTGGGCGCAGGCGTCGTGCGAGTCGTCGAAGAAGGCGAGGTCGACCAGGCCCGTGCCGTCGTCCAGCGTGCTGAAGATGACCCGCTTGCCGGACCGGATCGGCGGCGTCTGGGTGGCGGCCTTGGCGCCCGCGACCAGCACGGTCTCCCCGTGCCGGGCCTCGCGCAGCCGGCGCGCCGAGACGACGCCCAACTCGTCGAGGAAGGCCCGGTGGTCGTCCATCAGATTGCGCGAGGCGTCCATCGACAGCACCCCGAGCTCGGCACTGAGCCGCTCCGCCGAGGTGAGGTCGGGCAGCCCGGCCGGGGCCGTCTTCCGCCCGTCGGCCAGCGGGAGTTGCCCTCCGCCGCCGCCCCGGGCGCCCCGGTGCAGTTCGGTGAGGTGCAGTTGCAGATCGCGTCGGTTGCCCCCGAAGGCGTCCAGCGCGCCGACCTGTGCGAGCCGCTGGGCGAGCGGACGACTGGGCCGGCCCCGCTCCCAGAAGTCGAGCAGCGAGGCATACGGCTGCCCGGCCGCGATCCGCGCCGCCTCGGCCTCGCTGATGCCGTGCACGTCGGAGAGGGCGAGCCGCAGCCCCCAAGTCCCCTCGGACCGCCCCGGTTCAGACACCAGTTCGATACGGTGTGCGACTCCCGACGCGTTCACATCCAGCGGGAGGATCGGCACCCCGCGCCGCCGCGCGTCCGCCAGCAGCAGCCGCTTCGGGTACATCCCGGGGTCGTGGGTGAGCAACCCCGCATAGAAGGCGGCCGGGTGATGGGCCTTCAGCCAGGCCGACTGGTAGGTCGGCACGGCGAAGGCGACCGCGTGCGCCTTGCAGAAGCCGTACGACCCGAAGGCCTCGACGATCTCCCAGGTCCGCTGAATCGTCTCCGCGTCATACCCCTTGGCCGCCGCGTGCTGCGCGAACCACACCCGGATGCGCCCCTGCGACTCCGGATCCGACAGCCCGCGCCGCACCCGGTCCGCCTCGTCCCGCCCACACCCGGTCATGATGTGCACGATGTCGATGATCTGCTCGTGGAAGACGACCACCCCGTACGTCTCCCGCAGCGGCCCCTGAAGGTCCTTGTGCGGATAGCGCACCGGCGCCCGCCCGTGCCGCGCCTCGATGAACGGCCGCACCATGTCGGCGGCGACCGGCCCCGGCCGGAAGAGCGAGATGTCGACGACGAGATCGTGAAAGGTGGCGGGCTGAAGCCGTCCGACCAGGTCCCGCTGTCCCGGCGACTCGATCTGGAAGCAGCCCAGGGTCTCGGCGGAACGAACCAGCCGATACGTCTCCGGGTCCCCCTCCCCCCGCTCGAAGTCCAGCGCGTCCAGGTCGACCCGCTCCCCCGTGGCCCGCTCCACCTCCGCGACCGCGTGCGCCATCGCCGACTGCATCCGCACGCCCAGCACATCGAGCTTGAGCAGCCCGAGCTCCTCGACGTCGTCCTTGTCGAACTGCGACATGGGAAAGCCCTCGCCGCTGGTCGGCATGACGGGCGTACGGGCGAGCAGGGAGGCGTCGGAGAGGAGCACCCCGCACGGGTGCATGGCGATGCCGCGCGGAAGGGCGTCGAGGGCCTCCACCAGCTCCCACAGCCTGCCGTACCGCTCCCGTTCCCCCGCCAGCCCGCGCAGCTCGGGCAGCTCGTCCAGGGCCGCCCGGGCGTCCCGCGCGCGGATGTGCGGGAAGGACTTGGCGATACGGTCGATGTCGGCCGGATCCATGGACAGGGCCGCGCCCACGTCCCGGATCGCATGCCGCACCCGGTAGGTCTCCGGCATCGAGACGGTCGCGACCCGCTCGGTCCCGAACCGGTCGATGATCGCGCGGTAGACCTCCAGCCGACGTGCGGACTCCACGTCGATGTCGATGTCGGGCAGCACCAGCCGGCGCTTGGACAGGAAGCGCTCCATCAGCAGCCCGTGCTCCACGGGATCGGCGTGCGCGATGCCGAGCAGATGATTGACGAGCGACCCCGCACCGGAGCCCCGCGCGGCCACTCGGATCCCCATCTTCCGTACATCATCGACCACTTGAGAGACCGTCAGGAAGTAGGAGGCAAACCCGTGGTGAGCGATGATGTCCAGTTCCTGGTGCATCCGCTCCCAGTACGCCCGCCGCCCGTCATAGCCGCGCCGCACCATGCCGGCCACCGCCCGGGAGGCGAGCGCCCGCTGGGCGGTGCGTCCCCCGGCGCCGACGAGATGCGGCTCGGGAAAGTGGACGGTACCGATCCCGAGATCGTCCTCGGGATCGACGAGGCACTCGGCGGCCGTCGCGCGGGTCTGCTCCAGCAGCCGATGCGCGGTGTCCCGCCGGAACCCCGCGGCCTCGACGACCCGCTCGGCGGCCTGCGCCATCTCCGGCCCACCCTTGAGCCAGGCCTCACCGGAGTCGAGTTCCTCGAGGGCGCCGACGGGCACGAGCCGGCGCGCTGCGTCCAGGACGTCGGCGACCGGCCCCAGCCCCGGGTCGGCGTACCGGACGGCGTTGCTCAGTACGGGCCGCACACGCTGCTCGGCGGCGAAGCCGACGGTACGGGCGGCCAGCCGGAGCGAGCCCGGCCCGGTGCCCTGACGCCCGTGCCAGACGGCCTCCAGCCGCAGGGAGTCGCCGTAGACCTCCCGCCACGGCACCAGCAGCCGGGCCGCCCGATCGGGCCGGCCGGCGGCGAGCGCCCGCCCGACATCGGAGCCGGGGCCGAGCAGAACGGTCAACCCGTCCCCCCGGTTGTCCTCCCGGGGCAGCAGCGGCGGCCCCTCCCCGGCATGCGCGGCAGAAACGATTCGGCATAGATCACCCCACCCGCGCGCCCCGTCCCGGGCCAGAAAGGTGACCCGCGGCATCGACTCATCGACAAAGGCCCCGCCCCGCACCGGAGCCCGCCGCACAGCACGCGTCTCGCGCCGCAGCTCGAACTCCGCCACCCCCAGCTCCACTCCGAACAACGGCCGCACCCCCGCCACCGCACAGGCTTTGGCGAAACGCACGGCACCCCCGAGCGAGTCCCGATCAGTGAGGGCCAGGGCGTCCATCCCCCGCTCGGCGGCACGCTCCGCCAGCCGCTCCGGATGCGAGGCGCCGTACCGCAGGGAGAACCCGGAGACGGTGTGCAGATGCGCGAAACCCGACACACGCACCTCCCGCACTCATGAGCCCGAACCTCAACTCTCGAACATCAGTTCCCAACCCACCATAGACCATCCCCGGACCTTTATCGAACACTCGTACGACATCCGTTCGGCCGCCTCCCACCTGCGCAAACACCCCGAGAACCGGACCGTGGGGGCATGACGCAGACCACCGGCGCCGACACTCCCCGCAGCCCCTTCCTCGCCGAGGTGAAGGACGCCGTCACTCCACGAGCCACCCTGCTCGTGACCGGCACGGTGGTTCTGGCCCTGCTGTTCATCGCTTCCTACGTAGGCGCGCTCCACGATCCGAAACCCAAGAACGTGCCCTTCGGCGTAGTAGCCCCCCAGGCCGCCGCCCAACAAACGGTGACCCGCCTGTCCGACCTCCCCGGCGACCCTCTGGACCCCCGCCCCCTGGCCGACGCGGCAACGGCCCGCGAGCAGATCCTCCACCGCGAGATCGACGGCGCCCTGATCATCGACCCCTCCGGCACCACCGACACCCTCCTCGTGGCAACCGGAGGCGGCAGAGTCCTGGCGGCCACCCTCCAGACCCTCGTGGCCGGCCTGGAACGATCCGAGTCCCGCACCCTGCGCACCGTCGACGTGGCCGCGGCCGACCGCCAGGACTCCAACGGGCTCTCGTCCTTCTACGTCACCGTGGGCTGGTGCGTGGGCGGCTACCTGTGCGCGTCGATCATGACCCTCAGCTCGGGCTCCCGCCGCGCCACCCCGAGACGCTCGGCGATCCGCCTCATCGCCATGGCCCTGGTAGCCCTCGTCGCCGGACTCGGCGGCACCCTGATCGTCGGCCCCGTCCTGGGCGCCCTGCCCGGCAACTTCGCCGCCCTCTGGGGCGTGGGCGCCCTGACCGTCTTCGCGGTGGGCGCAGCCACCCTCGCCTTCCAGGCGGTCTTCGGCCTGGCCGGCATCGGCCTGATCATCCTGATCGTGGTGATCCTGGGCAACCCCAGCGCCGGCGGCGCCCTGCCACCCCCACTCCTCCCCCCGTTCTGGAAGGAGATCGGCCCCGCCCTCCCCCCGGGCGCGGCCACCTGGGCAACCCGCTCGGTCGCCTACTTCAAGGGCAACGACACAACGTCCGCACTCCTGGTCCTCTCGGCATGGGCGGCAGGAGGAATCGCCATCACCCTCCTGGCAACACGCCTGAGAACGACGACCACCCCATAACGCGCATCCGCCGACGGCGCCAAGCACGTCCACTGCCGGCGCGCACCCCGTACGGCGGGGTAGCCGCGTACGGCGGGGTAGCCCCGTACGGCGGGGTAGCCGCGTACGGCGGGAGGGGTCGGGGTGGGGGGTGTCCGCCCGCAGCGGCCGGCGTCAAGAAACAGCACTGCCCATCAAGGCCCAACCGCCGGACCGA